>NZ_JBBCXF010000002.1:0-431759 GCF_037145595.1 Leucobacter sp. USHLN154 | reverse complement strand
TCCGCTGATCCTGCATCGGGTGCCGCGGTGAATGCCGGTGATACGGTGACGTACACGGTGACGGCTGAGAACACGGGTGATACCGTGCTCGACCCGGTGTCGGTCTCCGACGATCTTTCGGCGGTGCTCTCGAGTGCCGAGTACAACGATGACGTGAAGGCCTCGGTCGGAACGGCATCGGTGGCTGAGAACACGTTGAGCTGGAACGGGACGCTCGCACCGGGCGCTTCGGTGACGATCACCTATTCCGTGACGGTGAACGAGGATGCCACGGGCGTGCTGCTGCACAATGTGGTCGAAGGGGCGGGTACTCCGCTGATTCCTGAGGATCCGAGTGACCCTGAGAGCCCGACGACGCCGGGAGATCCGATCACCCCGCCTCCGGCTGAGACGGAGCACCCGGTCGTGAACCCCGGGTTCGCGGTGTCGAAGTCCGCTGATCCTGCATCGGGTGCCGCGGTGAATGCCGGTGATACGGTGACGTACACGGTGACGGCTGAGAACACGGGTGATACCGTGCTCGACCCGGTGTCGGTCTCCGACAACCTCGCCGAGGTGCTCGCGTACGCGAGCTACAACGGTGACGTCTCCGCGACGACCGGCGACGTTTCGATCACGGGAGACGAACTCAGCTGGAACGGCGCATTGCCTGCCGGCGAGCGCGCCGTGATCACCTACTCGGTGACCGTGAACAGCGACGCGAGCGGCGAACTGCTCTCGAACGTCGCCGACGGCACGGGAACCCCGCAGATCCCTGAAGATCCGAGCGACCCCGAGAGCCCGACGACACCCGGTGACCCGATTGCTCCGCCTCCGGCTGAGACGGAGCACCCGGTGAACACCCCGGGCTTCGAACTCAGCAAGTCGGTTGATCCTGCCTCAGGAAGCACTGTCGACACCGGCAATGTGCTCCGTTACACGGTGACCGGCGAGAACACGGGTGAAACCGTGCTCGACCCGGTGTCAATCACAGATGACCTCTCCGAGGTGCTCGCTCACGCGACGTACAACGGCGACGCGGCGGCCGCAATCAACGGCGTTCCCGTGGCCGCACCGACCGTCGCAGGCGAGGAGCTCAGCTGGAACGGCGTGCTCGAGGCCGAACAGACGGTCACCATCACCTATTCGGTGACGGTCGGCCCCGAGGCCGCGGGTGAGAACCTCGTGAACGTCGTGACCGCCGAAGCGACCCCACCCGGTGGCGACGAGAACACGATCGTTCCGCCGCCCGTCGAGACAGACAATCCAGTCAATGTACCGGGCTTTTCCGTATCGAAGAGCGCCGATCCAGAGGCCGGAAGCCGGGTCGATCCGGGAAGCGTCGTCCGTTACACGGTGACGGGCGTCAATACGGGCGAGACGGCCCTCGATCCGGTTTCGATCGTGGACAACCTCTCCGGCGTGCTCGCCCACGCCGACTACAACGACGACGTCGCAGCCTCGATGGGGTCGGCGACGCTCGAGGGCGACGAACTGGTCTGGAACGGCGCTCTCGGCATCGGTGAGCGCGTGTCGATCACCTACTCGGTGACGGTGCACGGCGACGCCGGCGGCGAGACGCTCCGCAACGCGGTCGCGGGCATTGCGACGCCGCCAGGCGATGCGCCTCCGATCGAGACGCCCGAATCGACGACCGAGCATCCGGTGAACGAGCCCGGCTTCGAGATTGCGAAGTCTGCAAACCCTGCGACGGGCGATGCAGTCGATCCTGGCAGCGTCATCACGTACACGGTGACCGGAGTCAATACGGGGCAGACGGTGCTCTCGCCGGTTGAAATCTCGGATGACCTCTCCGGGGTCTTCGCGCACGCCTCCTACAATGGTGACGTCACTGCGTCGAACGGCGAGGCCCTCGTGAACGATGAGAAGCTCCACTGGCAGGGCGAACTCGGCATCGGCAAGCGCATCTCGATCACCTACTCGGTGACCGTGAACAGTGATGCCGGCGGCACGACCGTGCGCAACACTGTCAGCGGCGAAGCCACGTCTCCCGGCGGCAACTCGATCACCCCGCCGCCCGTCAGCACGGAGCACCCGGTGAACGCCCCGGGCTTCGAGTTCTCGAAGACGGCCGACCCCGCTTCCGGGAGGGCGGTGGCTGCTGGCAGCATCGTCAACTACACCCTCACCGGTGTCAACACCGGTGCGACCGACCTGAACGAGGTCACGATCACGGATGACCTCTCACGGGTGCTGAAGCATGCGAAGTATCAAGGTGATGCTGTTGCGCAGATTGGGCAGCGCGAAGCGGCCGGAGTGGAATTCGCAGATGACGAACTCCTCTGGAAGGGCGGGCTCGCCGTCGGCGAGACGGTCACCGTCACCTACTCGGTGCGGGTCAATGAGAACGCCGTAGGGCAGCTTCTCGAGAATGAGGCCGTTGCTTCGGCAACGCCTCCGGGCGGCGCCACGATCAATCCGCCCGCCAGCGCCACCGAGCATCCGGTGAACTCGCAGTTGGCCGTAACGGGTGCCCGGGCCTTGCCCTGGCTGGCACTCGGTGCACTGCTCGCTGCGGGCGGAGGTCTGCTGATCACGCGGCGCCCGAGAAAGGCCGTTCGTTAGCCTCGATTGAAGGACCCGTACCCGAAGGTCCGGGTCGCACGCGTGAAGCATGCGACCCGGACCTTTCGCGCGCATAGGCGGAGTGTTGAGTGCGCGGAGCAGCGAGAGCGGCGAGCGTATGGAATCGTGAAGGCGCAGGCCGGCTTCTTCTACACTGAGGAAGGCCCGGTGAGGCACGAGGCGCCGAGACTGCTTGATTCGATCCGAAGGGGGCGTTGTTTGGCATGACCATCAGTGGAGTTCCTCGCATTCCAACCTGGGCGCTGCCGCGGCCCAGGTTGAGTGCCCGCTTCGACGACGAGCACACAGTGGTTCTTGCACACGCTCCTGCCGGATACGGCAAGACGGTGGCGATGGCACAGTGGGCCGCTGAGGCGGAGGCGAGCGGGGTCTGGCTCCGTATCCGAGAGCGTCAGCTCGGGGCGGGCGCATTCGTCGAACTGCTCTCTCGAGAGCTGGAACTCTTAGGTTTATTGGCGAGCGAGAATCCGCTGAGGATGGCGGCCGACGCTTTGGCCGGCGGCGCCGATGCGTGGCAGCTCGCGCGAGCGGGCCTCCGCGGTCTGACCGGGCCCTTCGTGCTCGCAATCGATAGCTTCGACCACCTGCATCGCGATACTCAGCTCGCGCTTCTCGATCTCGCGCACGAGCTGAGCTCGCTGAATATCCGCGCGACAGCTCGCCAGCAGAGCATCCTCAACGAGCCGGCGCTGCTGCTTACCTTGGAACTCGCCCGAATCGATGCGTCCGAGCTCGCCCTCACGACGGCTGAAGCGGCCGAGATCCTGGGCGTTGATCCCGCATCTGATGCAGTGGCCGAGGTACTGGCCCAGGGAGGAGTGCCACTCTTCGCGAAGTTGATGGAGACCGCGCACGCAGGGGAGGGCGAGCACGGCGCTGAACCTTCGCGAAACAGACCGCTGGGATCGACGCTTTCCGCCCTCGTCGACTCCTTCATCAGGCTGCAACTCGCGTCGGTACCCGTCGACGATTCCTTCATGAGCTTTCTCACGGCTGTCTCTCCAGCGGAGATGATGGACGCCGATCTTGCTGCCGAACTCATGAGCGTTGCGCGCGGTGGAGTTCGTGCCATCGGTGAGGCCCCGAGTGCAGATGAGGTCGCATATGCCAAGGCAATGCTCGATCGCGCGGAAGCCGAGGGGCTCGGGCTCTGGAACATCAGCCCCGGGCGCGCTTCGAGCTTCAGCTTCACTCCGCTCATTCAGGAGTCGTTCGAGCGCCGTCTGCGAGCGAGCGGACCTGGGCGGGTTCGAGAGCTCACGATCACCGTCGCCCACTGGGAGCTTGCCGTGGGGTTTCCGTTCGCAGCACTGCGGCGAGCGGTGCAGCTCGAGGACTGGGCCTTCGCCTCACGAGTCATACGTCTGCACTGGAACGAGCTGTTGCGCAATCACGGGGAGCAGCTGCGGCAATTGTTCCGGGGCACTCCGCTCGCCGTCTTGCGGAGCCACCCCTTCGTTGCAATGCTGCTCGCGCTCGACGCGAACCGTCAAGGGCGAAGCCGCTTGCGTGCGCTCGAGTATTTCGCGCTTGCGCGCTTCGCGGCACGCAAGTACCGCGTCAACTCGAGCCCAGCCGACCGCGCGGTGCTGCGGGCGATCGAGACGGCATCTCTGCGCGTCAGCGGACAGTTCACGGCAGCACTCGCGCCTGCACTTGACGGGTACGAGACTGTGCTGGCGATGAGCCCGGCCGACCGCGACGAGCTCGGGCGCACCGAGCCTACGGTCCTCAACCAGTTCGGAACGACATTCTTCTACTCGGATCTCGAAGAGGAGGCGCTCGCAGCCTTCGCGCGATCGACGGCGGTGGGAGAAGCGAAGGGCCTGACAGCTGGATTGCAGGGGATCGCACTCTCCGCCGGAACGCTCGCGATCGGAGGAGATATGCCTGAAGCGCGCGGGCTCGTGGGGGAGGCTGCGGGCCTTACCTGGCCGGAGGGCTGGCTGACGGGATACATGGGCAGCTTTCTGCAGCTCGCCGAAGCGACGCTCGCTCTCGAAGCCTTCGACACCGACACCGCGGAGCAGCATCTGCGATCGCTCGATGCTCACCGGGAGACCATCGAGCACTGGCCGCTTCTCGCCCACGTCGACGCGCTCATCGATCTGCTGCGCGGCGAGATCGACCGGGCGCGCTTCCGGTTGCACGCGGAAGTCAAGATGCAGCAGCGGCGCCGAGCGGTTTCGCCACAGACGATGTCGCGGCTGGCGCGCACCCGAGCGCTGATCGAGCTCGCGGCTGGCAACCCGTTCGCGGCTGAGAAGGCGCTCGGCACGCGGCACACGGCGCGCACGTTGATCGGGCTCGCGCGGGTCGCCCTGGTGCGCGGCAAACCGGAGCACGCCGTGCGGCTGCTGCTGCAGGCGGGGCAGTCGGACGGGTTTGAGCGGCTCTCCTCGCGATCGGAGGCGGAGCTCCTCACCCTGCGCGCCGGAGCGCTCTCGCTCATGGATGATCAGAAGCGGGCGGACGTCGCAGTGCGCACAGCGCTCGAGTTTCTGCAGCAGCGGGAGCAGGGGCTCGCTCTCGCGATGATGCCGGCCCACGCTCTCGACGCCGTCTTCGTCGTCGCCGACCGAGCCGGTCTGGCCGGTGCCGAATCTCGCCGGCCGGGCGCCCGCCCGCCCGCGATGATCCCCGCGAGCCGGCCGAAATCTGTCTTCACCCCGCGCGAACTCGCCCTGATCGAGGCGCTTCCCCGCACTGCGAACAACGCGGAGCTCGCTCGGTCGCTCTCGATCTCGCCCAACACGGTGAAGACGCAACTGCGGGGGCTCTACCGCAAACTCGGGGTGGGTACGCGGGCAGACGCCTTCTCGGCCATCGCCGCCATGGGCTTCAGCAATGATCCAGCTGAGGTCGCGGAATCGTCGCTCGAGCCCTTCGAATGAGCGCCGGGAATCACGATAGGAATCCGGTGATGCCGATGCGGGTGCGCACCGCGCTCTGGGGGCTCGCGACTTGCGGCGCCGTCATCTTGTCGATCACCCTGTGGCCGACTCCCGTGGATCGCGGCGTGAACGGGGTGCTGCGCGATATCTTCGACGTGCTGCACGCGCACGGCGTCATGCCATGGTTCGGGTACGCCGAACTCGAACGGCTCGCGAACGTCGTGATGTTCGTGCCCGTGGGGTTCTTCCTCGCGCTCCTGCTCCCGGGCGCGTGGCGCTGGCTCGCGCTGCTCCTGACCCCGGCTGCATCGGCGATCATCGAGACCACGCAGTTGCTCGTGCTGCCCCAGCGATTCGCCACCTTTGCCGACGTTGTCGCGAATTCGCTCGGAGGGTGGATCGGCGTGGGATTCGCGGCGCTGCTCATGCAGCTGCTGCACGCGAGGGATCGCGAGCGCGCATCAGCTCTGCGCCGCGAGGCCTGATGCGCCCCAGCCATGCACAGCGCTGTGGCTTCTGCAGAAAATTGCGGCACCTGCAACGGACTGCGGCCCCTGCCGCGTCGTGATGACGCCGCAGGGGCCGCAGTGTGTCTCGCTGATGCGAGGTGAAGCAGGTTAGACGTTGCGCTTCTTGCGAGCAGCCGATGCGGCGACGAGGCCGCCACCGACGAGCGCAAGCGCGCCTGCACCAATGCCGGCCCACAAGAAGCTCTGGTCGCCACCGGTCACCGCGAGGCCGCCGTCGCCAGCGCCGTTGGCAGCAGCTGCCGCACCAGCGCCTGCGCCGCAGTCACCAGGCAGACTCAGGGTCCAGGTCTTCGCCCATGCGCCCTGCGCTGCGTTCACGTTGTAGTCGCAGTAGCCGTTGGCCGGCAGCGTCACGTTCATGTTCAGCGAGCCGCTGGCGTCGGCGAGAAGGGTCTGGCCGAGCGTGTCGGCGCTCTTGAACAGCATCGCCTGTGCAATGCCGCCGCCGTCGGCGTTCGCACCGTTGAGGCTGACCTGAACGCCCTCGTTCGGGGTTAGACCGCTCACCGAGATCGATACCGTGTCGCCGGGCTGCAGGCCAGCCGTCTGCGACACCGACGAGGTGACCTGGTCGGGGTAGTCGGTTGCATTGGCAATGGTCGGCAGCGTGAGGAGCGCGGCGCCCGCGAGTGCGGCGCCGGCCGCAACCTTAGTAAACGAATTCTTCATGTTGTTTCCCTTGCAGATGTCGTTAAGAACGTCATGGATCGGGAAGCAAGCGAAGAATGCCCCCTACAGCCGTAATCAGATTAGCAAACTATCAGCATCCATAGTCAACCGTATTGAGAACTTCATGGTAGAACGTAGGCGTTTGCCCCCACTCGACCGAGGAAATGTTTCGTTGCGGGGCGGCGTAGAGCAGTTCCAACGTGCTCGACTGCCCAGGTGCAAGCACCGGATTCCACTGCGCGAGAGATCGGTCGAACAGGCTCAGCGATTCGCCCGCGTTCTCCGACGACCCATCGACTTGTTGACTGCGCAGCGTGTAGCCCTCGGGTGCGAAGAGCCGAGCGACGGTCGAGATGGATCCCGGTGAGACGTCGAACGCCCCACCGCCGGTGATGTACTTCGGCAGCGCTTCTCCCGCATCAGCCGGGGCCGTGTTCGTCATGGTGTATCGCACGACGACCTCGCCGGGCTCGGCTTGCGTGCTGCACGCCTGACCCGACATCTCGACCTTCGTCGACAGGTAGTAGTCCATCTTCGCGCCGGTGCCGTCGTTGAGCTGCATGGTGAACCGCGCGTTCTCGTCGGCGATGTGCGAGAGCGTGCCCGCGAGCACTGTGCGTGCGATCACCGACTGCTCGGCGCCGACGCTGCTCCACATCTTGATGCGATCCTCCTGCGCTCCGCGAGTCAGCGCGGTGACCAGCTTCTGCGCGTCGAAGTCGCCGCTGCTCACCGCAGTGAAGACGCGAGACGACGCGTCGGCGAAGAACGCATCTTGTGCGCGCGGGTCTTCGTAGCGCAGGTAGACCTCGTGCAGCAGCAGGTCGACCGCGTTCTCACTCGTGAGCACGTCGCCCGTCGCAAGCTCGATCGGCCCAGTGGCCTCGAGCAGGTATGACAGCGTGACCGGATCAATGGTGACCACCGCTTGGGGGCGCGTGCCGAAGTTGCGCTCCCACATGGTTGCCGCAAGTTCACCGGTCATCGGGAACTCTGGAAGCATGGTGACGTTTTGAATCCAGAGAGCCGGCTTGTCGCCGTAGACACCGCGAATTTCGGCCGGAAGCTGCGTGACCGGTTCGTCGTAGGTGGGGAAGTCGCTGCTTGAGGCCTGCTGGGCGAGTGCGATCTTGCCGTCCGTGGCGTTGACCAGTGCGAGGGCGCCGGGAATGCCGACGGTCGAACGCACCTCGGCGTTGTTGAGGAACAGCAGGAGCGTGTCGCGGGAGCCGCCGGAACCCAGCATGCCGGGCAGCAGTGACGAGACGTCGTTCACGACGCCGACCCCTGAAGCGACGGGTTGCAAGAGCTCCGTGAATTCGTCGACGGCGTCGGCGAGCTGAGGCACGAGAGCATCTCGGTCGATCTGGCTCATGTTCGCGGTGACGCGCTTCATCTGCAGATCTGCGCTCGCGCTCGCGTCTTGCATGCTGACGAGTGGTGCAAGGTCCATGCGACCGCCGTCGAAGGTCAGCGACTGATGCACAGCGTCCGCGTTTGCGGCGAGCGGCGCACCGACCGAGCGTACGACCGTATCGAGGGACGCGGCGGTGACGCGAAACGCCTCGAGGTTGCTGCCGGCCCACGGCAGCAGCTCTGCGCCGCGCCAGATCGGGTCGGACGTGAGCCCCGCGGCTCGCTGCGTATGTTCGCCCAGCTCGTCGATCTGGCCACCCATATTCGTGGGGTCCGCACTGAACTGCTGCTGCAGCTCGGTCGCGCCGCTTCGGGCCTGCTGCAACTCGCCGTAAGCGAGCCAGGCGCGAACGCCGACCCAGGCCCCTGCGAGCACGAGCAAGCCGAGTACTGCACCGACCGTCCACCAAATCGCACGCCTCGTGCGCTGCTGCTGCGTGGGCCGTCGTCGGTGGCTCTTCTGCATCGAGTTCCTCGCCTCGTACTTCACGGTCACTCTAGAGTAAACGTCATGATCAGAGAGAACCTTACCGGTCCTGGCTCACAGACGGAGCCGCGCTGGGGAGAATGGGTGATTGCACGGAGCCTCATCATTCTGGTCGTCGGGGTGCTGGTCGCGATGCTCGCTGCGAGTGCCATGTTTTCCGTCGCCACCGCGACGCTCGTCTCGGTGCTGCCGATCTGGGCTGCGATCGTCATCGCCGTGCTCTGGGCGGTGCGCAAGGAGGGAAGCGGACGCCTGGTGCGCGACCTGCGCCTGCGTGTGCGCCCTATCGATATCGTCATTGGTCTGCTTGGCGGCGTTGCGCTTGCGCTGATCGGCGTGGTGCTTACAGCGGCGATCTCGGGCCGCTCGCCATTCGGCGGTACTGGCATCGAAGTGGTGAATGGGGGGCGGCCCTTGAGCTACTGGATGGCCGCCCTCGCGCTCCCGCTCGTAGCTGCCGTCTTCGAGGAGGTGTTCTTCCGAGGTCTCTTGCAGCCCGCGTTCTCCCGGGTTTCGTCCGGTCTGGGTGTCGGCCGCGGTGTGGCTGCGACACTCGGTATCGCTCTGACGACTGTCTGCTTCGTCGCCTTTCATCTGGTGCTGACTCCGAGCGGGGGCGCAGCAACTGCCGTGGTGCTGCTCATTGTTAGCGTCGCCTGCGGCGTCGTGGCACAATTGCGGGGCACGATCGGCTCTGCTATCGCGACCCACCTCGTATACAACTACGTCGGCAGTGTCAGCCTGCTGGCACGCTGGGACCTGATGCACGTTTAGGCGACAGTTTGACCTGACCTATGGCCGGGTTTCCACTCTCGATCGCTAGCTTCCGGTGGTGGTGAGGGGCAGCGGGGTGCCTGCGAGGTGTCACGTGCTGTGGGGGAGGAGTGCCGGCGGCGACGATTGTAGAACACCTCGATGTAAACGAAGATCGCGTTCGCCAGCTCGATCCGGGCTTGCACTTCTTTCGATTCAGCAGCTCGATCTACATCGTCGACCAGAACCATTCCATCATCGCATAGTTCAGCCGTCACCGACTGGTCCGAACGATGGCAGCAGGCCGGCGGAGCGGCACTTCTGGGTGAAGATGGACTCCGTGATAGGCGTGCGAGATGCCTCCAAGGCCTGGTCGCCGTGCTCGAGTGGCCATGTCTATGGCGTTCACCACCTGAGTGGAGTCTTGTTTAGAGCCGACGGCCCAGCCGATGATCTTGCGGCTGCAGGCATCGAGCACTGCGGCGCAGTAGATCTTGCCGTCACGTATGGGAGCTCGGTGTGTCCGTGCCCGTAGTTCGGTCAGAGCGAGGCGATGGGACTTCCGACTCACCAGGTCATCGGCTGTGGCAAGGCCTTTGAGGCGCTTGATGTGGGTGGGCCCGGGGATGCCTCCGATTCTCGCGCGAGTCATCACGACCGAGACCAGCCGGCTCGAGCAGGAGATGTTCATGCCGAAGGTGAGCTCGGCGTGGATGCGGCGGTGTCCGTAGGTGCCGCGAGAGGCAACTTGGAGCTCGCGGATTAGGCCGGTGAGCCAGCGGCGGCGGAGCTCGGTGGCGCTGGTGGGGCGCGTCCAGCAATGGTAGTAGCCCTGACGGGAAACGCCAGCAAGCGACACCAGGGGTGCACGGGGCTCCGGCGTCGACGAGTCGGTCGATCACCGGGCGCGCCCTTTTCGGAGGGACTTCTCCCTGCTCATTGAGCCTCGTCGCGGCCCGGCGGAGGATCGCGATCTCCTGTTCGAGCTGCCGGACACGATCGCGCGCCGCGCGGAGCTCGGGGATTCTTGACTGCTTTGTCCCGGCCGGCGGCCATGGCTGACATCGTCCTGTCGCGGCCCAAGATGTAGGGTGGCCTCGTGGACGCCGAAGTCCTGCGCGGTCTGCTTGACCTGGCGGCCCTCGCGGACCAGAGTGATGGCACGGGCTCCGGGGGGGGGGATTCGGGAAAATGCGGGCGCGGCATGCGGTGAGCCTTCCATGAAGACCATCGAGTAGCGACGTCAGCTGGAGATGAAGCCGTAGGCAGGTCACACTGTCGCCTAAGCGTGCATTAGACCTAAAATTTTTGCTCAGTTCCGCTGGAAGCTACGGCCCGCCTACGCAGTAACTACATTTCGACGTTTGACATATTTCATAGATCCAAAATAGGCAAGTGACAGGTGATAGGCTCCGAGGGTGCAGAAATACCGCGTTAGCACAAAGACGTGGCTGGCTCTTTTGGGGGTTTGGGCTGTTCTAGGTCTTCCCCAGCCGACCTTTGTCCCTGGGAACATAGTTATCGCAACTGGAATCCTCCTTTCTGCTTTGACGCTGCTTTCCCATTTTCGCGAAGTGAGAATATTGCCAGTTCCGCTTTTCCTTGTTGCGTTGGCGCTCCTCTCTCCCCTTTGGGGCGGAGAATCAGAGTCTTTCGCCAAGGTCTTTATCTTCTGCCTCAGTACTTGCAGTGCTCTTGTGTTCGCCAGTTACCTATCCCCTCGTGAGGCCATATCAATCGTCAACGCTGGATGTCACATTGTCGTGATGATCACAGTCGTGATGGTGGTGGTAAGCCCACATCTCGCTTTCGATCAGCGGTGGCCGAACGCTGGTACACTTTCGGGCCCTTTCCCCCACAAGAACATCTTGGGTTCCGTTCTCGTAGTAGGGGTGCTGACATCTATCTTGATGCGCAGAGGCAGATTTGCAGCGATTCGAATGGTTTCTTGGATGGCGGTTTACGGGGTACTGCTCGCTATGGCGCAGTCCTCGTCGGCTCTCGCTCTCGCCGCTTTTGCTGCCGTGAGTAGTTGGGTCCTCATGCGATGGTCACGCGCTGATGCTGGTTCGCGACATCTGAGCGCCTTTCTAGCGCCTGTCTTGGTGGGATCGGTACTCGTGATTGCCTGGTTCAACCAAAGTTTCTTTTTGGGGCTTTTCGGTAAAGACGTTGGATTGTCCGGTCGAGACCGGATCTGGCGGTCAACGATCGTTGCGTGGGAAGAACGACCTTGGCTGGGTTATGGCTGGTCAACTGCATATGACGAGTCGAGCATTTCGGCGAATATCATTCAATCGGCCACCGGATGGTTTGTTCCGAGCTCGCACAATGGATATCTATCTATGCTGCTGCAACTGGGCGTGATCGGAGCCATCGCCTTAGTATTTTTTTCCGCGCACTGCTTGTTCCGCTCGCTGCGAACAATGGTCATGACTCCGTCGAGAGAGCGAATCTGGATCTTCATGGTCGTTGCGTTGTTCGCACTTAACAACGTGATTGACTCACGACTCGACTCGATAAATTGGTTTCTCGTTGTCTGCGCGGCCGTGTGGTTGAAGAAGCGGAAGCAGGAGCGAGAGCCCTATCAAGCGGCCATATCACACTCTTATTCCGCGCCCCCTCAAAAGCGTTCGCGTGCAGTAGTCCGGCAAAATTCTTCTCCGCGTATCCGAGCTCGATCAATCTGAATGAGGAAAGCCCAGTTGATAACTGTTACCGTGATCATCCCCACGATCCTTCGCGAGGAACTGGCGATGGCTATCCGAAGCGCGTTGATGCAGGAGTCCGTTGAAGCAGAAGTAATAGTAGTAGCCGACTTGCCGGCAACAGCGAAAAGAAATCAACTCACTGAGGGAGCTACTCAAGTTATCTTCACGGGGGGTGGAAAAGGTGCTGGCTATGCGCGAAATTTAGGTATAGCCAATGCAAATTCGGAATTTGTCGCTTTTCTCGATGATGATGACTACTGGCTACCCAAAAAATTGGTTAATCAGCTGACTTTGTACAATGCAGTTGCCTCGCCTTATGGCGTTATCGGCGGCCGGATCGTTCACGTTCGGGGTCCTGAAGATGTCCCGAAGAATCCTGCCCCCGACGTCCTAGTCCGAGGAGAGCGGATTGAAGACTATTTGTTCTTGAATCGCGCACCCGGAATGGGAAGAACCAGCTTCCACACATCGACAATATTTTTGCGGACGACTTTCGCTAAGGAGGTTCCTTGGGATTCGAAAATACCCAGGCACCAAGATTGGGACTGGTTGGTTCGCCTGCAAAGAGCCGGCGCGGATTTTCATCAGTGTCAGAGTGCGGATACTATCTATAGGCTGAGCGACCAGGGGTCAATATCAGCTAGCACTAAATGGAGACCCTCGTTGGATTGGGCTCGTGCAAACCGCGATGAGTGGCAGCGTCAGACCTACGTCGATTTCCTTTTTGCGCAGCCTCTACGTTACGCCCTTCTCTCACGTTCCTCGACCGGTGTTCGAGCGACATTGTCGGAAATCCTGAAGGCCAAAAGGTTGCCTAAGATTGGGCCAATGATTATTGGGCTTTCGGGAGTCGTTCCACGACGAAGCGCGATCAGGCTTGCATCCCTGCTATCAAATCTGAAGAAGAAGCACTAATGGACATTTTGGTTGTCGTTATTACCTACAAGCGACCGCACATGCTGGAGCGCTTGTTGAAATCGCTTGAACTCGCCGGATATCCGCACGAAGTTCTAGTCGTCGATAATGACCCGCTGGGTTCCGCTCTTCTGACGGCCGAAAGGGCAAAGGCGAGATATGTCGTCGAAAAGGAACCGGGAATCTCAGCGGCACGAAACAGAGGCATTGCCGAGTCTTCCTCCTACGACGCAATCGTTTTTGTTGATGATGATGAATACGTTGTTCCCGGATGGCTGAGCGCGTTAGTTGCGATACAGCAGAAAACGAGAGCCGGTGCCGTGTTCGGGCCGGTAATCTCTGAACTTCCTCGCACTGTACCCCGATGGATAGATCATGGTGGATTCTTTATGCGTCCGCGCTACTCGGATGGCTCTAAGCCGAGATGGCCTGCTACAGGCAATGTGTTGATCACGCTCAGCGCGCTTGCCATGCTCGACGTGCCTCGATTCTCCAATTTGTTCTCTTTAACCGGAGGGAGTGATACGGAGTTCTTTTGGAGGCTGGAACTTACCGGGTCTCGAATGGTCTGGTGTGATGGAGCGGTGGCGTATGAGGAAGTGCCGGCAGAGCGCGCCACAGCGAAATGGTTGTGGCGACGTAATATCCGCTTGGGAAACGTAAGCGCTCGAATGCTTGTTCTAAAGGGGAAGAGCAAGCATCTAATATTCATCGCATCAATTGTGCGAATTCTTGCGGCATCGCCACTTGCCCTTTACCGTCTAATGCGACGTGAGCCGTGGGGGGCAAGCTTGGCGAATCTTCCTAAGGGGATCGGGATGATCGAGGCATTGAGGGGCAACCTTACTGCGGAGTATCAGCGATCGAAAACAACGGGCTCTTAAGTGTCTTTCGCGCGTCGGGCTGTGGTGACCGTACTTGGAAGAGTTATCTCGAGCATTCTTTATACCCTCGCCCTTTTACTAGTGGCTAGATTCGCTGGTCCTGACAAGTTTGGTCCTTTATCGGGGATGTTGGGTGCCGGCCTGTTCTTAGGTGCAGTCGGCGACTTGGGAATGACAACTTTTATTCTGCGCCAGCGGTCCTTGGACCGGCATTCTGAGGAAGTTTCCACGGCTCTGGTTATCTCTCGCTGGGCCGTTCTAGTGGTCGCGTTTATCGTCGCCACAATCGGCATTGTGCTCGGACTGCCCCCCGCGCTGGCTGTATTGACAGCTTTGGGGTTATCGTTGGACAAATACTCCGACGCGTGGCAGGCAATACTTATCGCCGACAATCGAAATTCGCTAGCTTCTGGACTGCTTATGGGCCGTAGAACGCTGCTCTTTGGGTCGGTGGTCTGGGGTAGCCTGACCCTATCCGACAGCCTTATTGGTTTCGCCGTGGGTATCTTTACCGCGGGCGCCATTAGCCAAGCTTTCCACCTGCTGGCAACGCATGATTTGAGACTGCCACGTAAACACGACTATTCTTCATTGCTGGCGCAGACCCGAGCCTATTGGACATCGGTTATGTCCTCTCAAGCACGAGAATTAGATGTCACAAGTGTGCTTCTGTTTGCAGGCCCGGGCGCAGCAGGGCTCTATGCAGCAGGCTCGCGTCTAGCGAGACCTGTTCTCCTGGTAGCAGGTGCTCTGGCAAATGTCGTTCTACCTCACTTTTCTCGAACAGGATCATTTCAGGCTAGGCGCGCAACTCACGTCATTGCAGTTGCTGCAGGATGCTTGGTCGTGGTGGGAGTTTTCACGGCGCCCGTAGTTCCATTATTAATTAAAACCCTACTCGGCAGTGGTTACGAAGACGCTGAACCCATCGCTATCGCATTCTTAATTAGTATTGGGCCGATCGCGCTATCATCCATCATGGGGAGCATACTTCAGGCCAATGGATATGAGCGTTTTGTTGCGATCAATGGATCGATTTTCGCCCTTCTCGCTTTGTCCGCGACTGGTTTAGGAGCCCACTTCGGTGGCGCATTGCCCGCCGCAATAGCAATGGGGGCTGCACTCTCTGTGAAGTTTGTTGCACTTTGGGTCGGTAGCTTGATGCGCTTTCCCCGGGCGTGATTGCGCATGGAGCACGCTGCAGTGGCACGGTCAAAGCGCCACGGATGACGTTCCTCTTACCTTGTTGCGTGTATCGAGAACGGGCGTCTCTGAGTCCCTGAGAAGATTGAGATCAATACTCGAGTGGTCCGTGACGAGAAGCACTAGATCTGCCATCTTCAGGGCATCCGCCGATAGACCTTTTCGCTCAACGCCCCGCGGCCAATCTCTTGAGGAAATGTGATCGTCGGCTGCAGAGATTCGGGCACCAGACTCGTGGAGCAACTCAATAATTCGTGCTGCGGGCGACTCTCGAAAATCGCTCGAGTTTCGCTTATAAGCGAGTCCAACTAGCAGAATGTGTGATCCACGAAGCGACTTAGAATCATCGTTCAGCATAGTCATGGAGCGGCGAACCACGTACTCAGGCATGTGGTCATTCACGTCATTTGCAAGTTCCACGAAACGGAAGGCGCGCCCCAGATCGGCTTTTACTTTCCAGGACAGATAGCTCGGATCGATCGGTAGACAATGCCCACCGACGCCCGGACCAGGCGTAAATTTCATAAAACCGAAGGGCTTCGTGGCAGCTGCCTCAATGGTCTCCCACACATTAATCTTCAGGTCATTAGCAAACATGGCGAGCTCGTTTACAAGCGCAATATTGACATGACGGAATGTGTTCTCCAGCAGCTTCGCAGTCTCCGCTTCCCGAGTACCTGACACCCGAACCGTTCGATCGACGAGCACGGAGAAGAGATCGTCCACGTGGTTGAGAGAAGCGAGGTTGATTCCCGATACGATTTTCGGCGTGGTGCGAAATGTGTATTCACGATTTCCCGGATCAATTCTCTCGGGACTGTATCCCAAGTAAAAATCTTCGCCGGCCTTAAGCCCGGATGCATCCTCCAGAATAGGCTGTACTAGTTCCTCGGTTGTTCCTGGGTATGTGGTGGATTCAAGGACTACCGTGGCACCCCTCCTTACGAGTGGCCCGAGTGATTGAGCCGCGCTTTCTACAAAACTCAAATCTGGTGCCGACGAGATGAGCGGGGTAGGTACAGTAATTACTGCGTAGTCGAAACCTTCCGCAGCGGAATAAGCGGAGCTCACAGAATAATTTCCAGATCTGAGGGCCGCCTCGAGGGTTTCGCTTGTGACGTCGTCTACATACGACCTCCCCGCCTCTAACGCGGCGACGCGTATGGGGTCGAGGTCAACTCCAACGACTTGAAGTCCCGCTTCGACTGCGCGCATTGCGAGAGGAAGCCCGACGTAACCTTGCCCAACCACTACCAATTTCATGTATTTCTCCCTTTCAAAACGATTCTTGTTCGCGGTGGCACCCGGTTCAGGGAATTCAGATCTCGGTTACGGACGTCCCATTCCGATGTAACGCCATCCCTGATCGCGCCACGCTTCCACATTGAGGCAGTTTCGTCCGTCCACGACGATCTTTTGATGAACAAGGTTCGCAGCAGTCTGAGCCAACTCCGGTTCTCGATATTCGGCCCATTCTGTCGCTAGAAGAATCGCATCTGCTCCGTTTAAGGCGCGCCTGAGATCCTGTTCGTAAGTTAGTTGCGGTTTCGCCAGTCGAGCGTTCGCGACTGCTTTCGGATCTGTAACAACAACTTGTGCGCCGAGCTCATGTAGTCGGAGAGCTGCATGAAGCGCCGGTGAATCCCGGATATCATCACTTCCGGGCTTGAACGCTGCACCGAGGATTGTGATGCGACGGCCAGATACTTCACCCTGTAAAGCCGCGTCAATGAGAGCGACTGCTTTCTCCCGGCGCCGGAGATTGATCGCGTCCACTTCATGTAGAAAACGGACTGCATCTTCTTTTCCGAGTTCCTCGGCTCTAGCGGCGAAAGCTCGGATGTCTTTCGGAAGGCACCCTCCGCCGAATCCTATTCCCGCGCCTAAAAATCGTCTTCCGATTCGATTATCGTGACCGAGTGCATCGGCTAGCTCCGTAACGTCCGCGCCAGACGCGTCAGCGATTTCAGCCATCGCATTAATAAAGGAGATTTTTGTCGCGAGAAATGCATTTGCCGCTCCCTTAACAAGCTCTGCGGTCGCAAAATTGGTGACTAGGAAGGGGGTCTGCGGTGGAACAGAAGAGTACAGGCTGCGAAGTTTCTTTATGTGGCTCTTGGCTTTTACGGGGTCTGAAGTTCCGACCACTATACGGTCAGGGTTAAGCGTGTCACTCACCGCCCAACCTTCTCTAAGGAACTCGGGGTTCCACAATAAAGTCGCCCCTCGACCATTTATGTGAAGCTCAAGGTCCTTAGCGGTCCCAACAGGTACGGTCGACTTGCCCACGACAAGGGTTCCCTCTCGAAGATGCGGCAACAGCTCCCTCACCGCTTCATGAAGATAGTTCAGATCGGCGCTCATTTCCGCTGTTTTTTGCGGTGTTCCTACTGCAAGAAAATGTATGTCGCATGGCTCCACAGCCTTCATGTCAGTCACGAAACGAAGCCGTCCCGCGCTCAATCCCTCGGCTAATAGTTCATCTAGCCCGGGTTCGAAAATTGGCGCTATGCCCGCACTGAGGGACGCGACCTTGTCAACGCTGATATCCACCGCGACAACGTGGTGTCCAATTGATGCCATCGCTGCGGCGTGGACCATTCCCAAGTATCCGCATCCGATAACTGATATTCGCACGATCTTCTTCCCTAAATGACGATGTTGACGTTTCGTTTGTGGTGCTCGAATCCAGCGGGGCGCAGCGACCATTGCTGACGCGATTTACACCGCACCGTAAGGTTTTACAACTGCTCGAACAGTCTTCATAAGAATCAAGAAGTCGCCTGTCATCGACCAGTTCTCTACGTAATAGAGGTCAAGGCGGATTGCATCCTCCCATTCCATATTGCTCCTGCCGCTTACTTGCCAAAGTCCCGACACCCCTGGTTTCACGAGAAGCCTTCTGTAGTGGTCCTTTGCATAGAGGGCGACTTCTGCGTCCCGCTGAGGGCGCGGGCCGACTAGGCTCATGCTGCCCAAGATCACATTCACCAACTGCGGAAGCTCATCAATTGAATACTTTCGAATAAAATGGCCCACTCTCGTGATCCGGGGGTCGTTGGCTACCTTATGCAGGGGCTGATCCGCAGTACCTTGCAGATCTAGCAATGACTGAAGCTGATCATCAGCCCCCTGAACCATCGACCGAAACTTGTACATCGGAAAAGTGCTGCCATGAAGCCCAATTCGCTGCTGTGCGTAGAAAACTGGTCCCTGGCTACCGAGCTTCACAGCGACAGCAGTGATGAGAAACACCGGCGAAAGGGCCAAAAGGAGCGCTCCTGAACCCAGGATGTCGAACATCCGCTTCGCGAAAAGTTTGCGGCCGACGAACTTGGGGTGCTCCACGTGAATGAGGGGAAGCCCCGAGACCTGGCGCATGTGAATGCGGGGGCCGGCGATGTCGGTGAGCGCCGATGCCACGACGAGGTCGATCTTGCGCGACTCAAGCTCCCAGCCGATCTCGCGTTTGCGAGTTGGACTGATCGCGTCGGCGCTTGTCATGATGACCGCATCGATCTTCATGGCGTCGATTGTTGTCATCAGGTCGTCGTAGCTCGCTACGACGTCGAGGCCTGGAACGAGCTCGGTCTGGGAACCGCGAGAGGTCACAGCACCGACAAGACCGAAGCCGACGAAGCGATCGCGCATGATCTGCTTGGCGACGTGGGCGCTCTTTGCGCGGTCACCGACAATTAAGGTGCGATAGATGTGACGACCGAGCCTGCGCTGCCGGTGGAGGCGCTTGCGCCACAACCATCGCGAAACGAGCAGCAGTACGAGCCCCACGGGCAGCGCGAAGAGGAGGAAGCCGCGACCGACCTGAGCGCGAGCCACGTACGAGACGATCGCGAAGACGCCGAAGGTCAACAGCGTCAGGTTCACCACCCGCTTGTATTCAGCCGGACCCGATCCGAAGATCTTGGGGTCTCGAGAGTCACCGATCGCGAGCGCCGCGAGCCAGGCGATGATCAGCACGACCGAGACGAGCGTGTACGTCAGCATGAAACTGGTTTCTTGCGTGAGTCGCACCGCGAGTTCTTCTGGCGTGAACCCGAAACGTGCGATCTGCACGGTGAACACGGTGGCGACCACCACAGCGCTGTCGGTGATGAGGAGCTTGCGCCCGTATCTCTTCTCCCACGCCCGAGCACTCAGGCCCATGAAGCACCCCCGTCATCCGACCTGAAGAAGCTGTCGCCCGCCCACACGAACCAGGAGCCGGCTGCACCGGTCACGGCAATCGTGCCGGGCTCCGCGTCGATCTCGATGCACTGCCCAGGCTCGCCGGTGACGTCGTCTTCGACGGTGCGTACCTGAACGCCTGAGCATCCGGGCTCGTTTGCGCTGGCTACGAGGAAGCCATCGTCGTCCATCCCCACGGCGCTTGCCCCTCGAACCGCCACCGGCTCCGACCACGAAGCGCCTGCGTCGGTTGAGAGCGTGATGGTCTCATCCGCACACAACGCCACCCCGCGTTCCGTGGAAGCCGACAACGCGACGGCGGAGCATGGGAGCTCGACCTCACCGCTCGGGGTGATTGCAGCGGGTCCACCGGGCGAGACGAGATACCAAGCGCTGGCTGATGCGTCGCTCGGTGCCCATTCGGCCCCTGCGGAGGAAGAAATCGCGACGAGGGGAGCGCACTCCTCATCGAGGTATACGAGCTGGGCGTCTGAATTGCTCAGATTGAGTTGCCGCAGCTCTGCGGCGTCGATTCTGGTCAGGTTCGACGCGTTCCATGACGACCCCCGATCAAAACTCACTTCGAGTTCGGCCTCGGTTTCTGGCACATCGCAGGCGCTGATCTCAGCGCGCAGTAGGGCGCCCGACGCGGCATCAGCCGCCAGCAGCCGCATGGGTTGTACTGCGGTGCGCACGGTGGGAGGGCTTTCCACGGTGTCCGCCGGGCTCGGCGTGGGCGAAGGCGCGGCAGGTGCGCTCGGAGTGGTTGGCTCAGGAAGCGTTACCGTCGACGGTACAGGTCGACTGAGTAGCGCCACAGCAACGAGTATGAGGGTGGCCAGTGCGATGAAGCTCAAGCCGATCAAGGCAAACGTGCGCGATCGCGAGCGCGCTGGGCGGGGGCCGACGCGTCGGGAACGGGAGCGCGAGAATCGGGCCATCTGCGCTCAACTCCCTTGAGAAGACACAGCGCGACGAAGCGCCCGCGCAGTGGAATTGACGGCTGGAACAATCTGCTCGCGCGAGGCAGCGTAGACGTCGTCTGATTGTCGATACGGGTCGACCACGTCGTCGTCTGCGACACTTCTCGGTGGTGGGACCACGCCGCGCCGACCTGCGATCTCGGTGATCGCCGCCCGCATCGCTGCGCCGGCGTCTCCCGACTCCTCAACGAAGAACATGCTCTCTTCGGCATCTGCGAGGCGCGCGAACTCGCGCAGAGTGAAGGCTTTCTTTGCGGCTCGCGGGCAGAGCTCGACCACTGCGCGGCGGTGCTCTCGCGTGAGCGCCAGCACCAAGTCTGCAGCTTCAAGCATGTCTCGCGTCACCTGACGCGCGCGGTGCGATGCGCCATCTGCGATGCCGAGCTCGTCTGCGATGCGCTGGTTCTGCGGGGTCATCGCATCGCCGACCAACGCCGCTGTTCCGGCGCTCGTCACAGAGACGGGCAGCCCGCGCAGCACCTGCCGCAGCAGCACCTCGACGAGCGGCGAACGGCACACATTGCCCGTGCACACGGTGAGAATGTGCAGAGGCCCTGGGGGTACCGTCTCGTCGAAGAGGTCGAAGCTCATTGTGCAGACTCGCTCTCGGGGGCAGGGGACTGCTGCTTCGTGCCAAAGGGTTGATCGCTCTGCTCCACGTCGTCCGGCACCGCTGCCGTGCCCGCTCCGTAGTATGAGCCGTATCCGTATCCGTAGCCGTAGCTGTCGGGCCCCTTGGTCGGAAGCATGGTGACGATGAAACCTCGCAGCTGGCCCCCTGCGGCCTCGAGCGTCTTGACGGCCATCTCAAACTCGGGCTTGCGAGTCGCTCCCGAAGAGGCGACGAGGATCACGCCGTTCGTGTGCTTCGCAACGACGGCCGCATCGGTGACGAGCAGCAGCGGCGGAGAATCGATGAGCACGTAGTCGAAGTGCGTGTGCAGCAGGTCGAGCAGGTTGGTCATCGCCTTCGACCCGAGCAACTCGCTCGGGTTCGGGGGAATGCGGCCGGCGGGCAGGACGAACAGCTGGCTCGATCCCCAACGTTGCAGTACGTCGGTCGGCTGGGCCCGCCCGATCAGCACATCGCTGAGGCCCGCGCCGCCCTCGAGACCCATATAGTCTGCGATCTTCGGAAGCCGCAGGTCGGCATCGATGAGCGCTACCCGAGCGCCCGACTCCGTGAGTGCGATGGCGAGGTTCGCAGTCGTCGTGCTCTTGCCCTCACCGGGGCCAGCCGAAGAGACTACGAAGCTGCGACCGCGCACGTCAGAATCCGCGCTCACCGCGAGGAACTGCAGGTTCGTGCGCAGCTTGCGGAAGGACTCGGCGCGAGGGTTGCGCGGGTCGGCATGCACGATCAGGGGGCGGGAAGAGGCATCCTCATCGTAAGCGATGCCACCGAGCATGGGTGCATCGGTGAGCTGCTCGATGTCGTGGAGCGAGTGGATACGCGTGTCGAGCACGGTGCGCAGCACAGAGATGCCGACACCGAGTGCGAGGCCGACGAGCGCACCGAGCGCCAAATTCATGGGAACGCGCGGGCTGACCGGAGCTTCCGGAACGGTCGCGGGCTGCACCATGGTCATCTTCACCGGGCTCACCGCGTCGGCACTCTCGATCACCTCCAGCTGATCTTGCACGAGGTTCGAGAAGCTCGCGCCAACGGCGTTCGCGATCTCTGCAGCCTGCACGGGGTCGTCATCTGTGACGGTCACGTCAACGAGCGAAGTGTTGAGCGGCGTGCTCGCCGCAACTCGCTTCGCGAGCGAGGCGGATGTCTCGGTGAGCCCCAGTTCCTCGACCACGGGTCCGAGCACGCTCTCGGTGCCAACAATATTGACGTAGCTTTGCACGCTCTGACGTGCGAAATTCGAGCCTTGCACGAGGTCGCCCGAGGCCTGCGTCTCGTTACGCACGGAGACGTACAGCTGCGTGCTCGCCTCGTACTGAGGAGTGGTCAGAATCGATGCCACGGCTCCGCCGCACAGGCCGAGGAGGGCTATTGCGACAATGAGTATCCAATTCTTATGCAGGATACGAACATAGTCGCGCAGCTCCATTACCAATGACCCCCGGTTGTCGGCCGCCCGGCCATAGTTGACTAACGGGAAAAAGCTATCATACGGAAAGCGCGCAGGGGGCGGCGAGGTTGTACTCGGTGCAGGTTTCGCTGGCGCATCGCCGATCTTCGAGTTCGGGGCAGCTGAAGCCTACGTTTGACGACGAGTCCGACGTCAACGTGAGATAGGTGCGCTACTTACTCGGTCCCGAGTCCGTGGGATGCCGCAGGGACCTTCTCGTCGTTTCGGGCAGCTTCCGCCGACTGTCAAGGTCTGTGCCTACGAGCGGCGAGCGTGCTTCCCTAGAGGTCTGGCTTACTCGCACCCGAGTGGTCGAACAACGTCAACGGAAGGACGACCACCATGGGCTCTATTCGATACGACGGAATCACCACGCACTTCAACGACGAGTTGCTGACACACATGCAGATCGTCATCGTGCAGAAGCTGATGCGCGAGGAGAGTTTTTTGATGTCCTGGAAGGCTGGCCAGAGCAGTGGCGATGGGCGTACATCGGTCTGGCTCTCACCACAGATACCACTCACCTTCACATTCATGGAGCATGTCATGCCCGACGTCAACAAGGAATGGTTGGAACGTTTGGGCGAATCGGCGAACGCGAGCACCGGCCTGGTAGTCACCGAAGAGGACGGCTCGTTGGCCATCGCCGAAGCGCCAAACACGACCCATTACCCGGGCGACATGTGATCCCAAGTCGCGACCGCGGCTGGTTTTCGGGGCTGCACACTCTGCGGTGGAAAGCAACCTCTACCACCGTCTGTTTTGTTTGACAGACTGCCGAATATGGGGAACTTGATACACGGCGGACGGCAGTACGAACTCGAAGACAGGTTGTTAGCGCACCTGAAGTTCGTCATCGGGCAGAAGCTCAAGAAGCAGGAGAGCTTCTTTCTCAGCTGGCACAAGCCGCATGATCAAGGAGGCGGACGGGTGTCTCTCTGGATGTCTCCCTACGGCACTGTGGCGTTCCACTTCTCGGGGAGCAAGGAGGCAGAGCTCAGCAAGGTGTGGATACGCGCGCTCAACGCGCTCGCGTACACCCCGCGCGGCCTGACCGCGATCTCCGAGGAGGAAGCAGAGCGCTTCGCCAAGCAAAACCCCGACGTGATCTGACGTCGAAGAAAGCCGCCCCTCCCGTGGTTCTGAGAGGGGCGGCTGTGTCGTTCCCAGTCACAGGTATGGGGTACACGGAGATCCGGGACGACGCGAACATCTTGAAACGGTGGACGCAGTCCACGAAGGGGCTTGACCTCTCCCGAAGGACTCAGCTATTCACGCGTGGGGTCGTTTCGCATTTCAGCGCCAGGAATGACTGATTCGATCACCGCGTCCCGTGACTATCGCGACCGGTGATCCCGGCCGCGATAGAGTGCAGGCATCAGGCCAGAGCATGTCCGAGGTTCTCGAGGCCGCGGATCGCCGAAGAGTGAGGAACGTCGCAGTGTCGAATTCACGATCACAGCGGACATGGTCAGCGCTGGCTGCCAGTGCAGCGATTGCTGGATCCTTGGTGCTGAGCGGATGCGGATTGCTTCCGAGTTTCACGACCGACGGCAATGCTCCGGGCGCCCCCGCTGAGTCCAGTGCTCCAGACAAGCGTGGGGATGCTGCAGCTCAGCAGCAGTTCTTCGACAATGTCATGCTGATGGCCCCGATGGTCGCAAGCCTCGATCCCTCGTCCTCCTGGGCTTCCGTCGAGCCGACGGCGTGGGACGATGCCGACCCGACGATGCGAGAGACCGTGGTGGGCATGGGGCTCGACGCCTGCAAGCGGGCGGACGACGCGGCTGCCGCATCGGAACTCGAGGATCCGGCCATTACCTGGCTCGCCGCACGGTTCCTCTGCGAAGAGCACCGCGAGGTCGCGGACGAGTTCCTCTCCAAGGACGCGAGCATCTCACCCACGCACACGATGGCCGATCTCTTCGAGTTGGCGCTGGTGCACGAGGACGCTACGGTCAACGAACTCCTCGATGCCAATACCGTCTGCATCGGCGCGCTTGCAATCGCGTGGGACGTTCATGAGGGCTTCACGCCGGATGCAACGTGTTGGCTCATCCGCGTGCAGTCGGTCGAGGAGACCGGGGGCGACGCGGAGTACCTTTCGCTCTTCACGGACGCGGGCGACGCAGCGAACACGGCCTCTGATGCGCGCTTCGGCGAACTCGCCGAGGCTTCCGGCGCGACGCCGAACAACCTCTCCGAATTGCTCGAAGGCATGGAGTAGCGCCGCGCGAACGGGCGGTCACGGATGCATCGTTACCGAATTCGAAGGTGCGTAAGCTGCTTCTTTGCTCCGCCAGGAACACCTCGCCTGCGATTACCGGCCAACGACCATCCATGATCGCTCCTCACGAACACGGACTAGTGGGTCTACTAAGCTCGATGAATGATTGTTCGCCAGCTCGAGATCGAAGACTCCGCGGCTCTCGTTCCACTTCTCGATCAGCTCGGTTATCCGTCCACCGAAGAAGCGATCCGTCAGCGCGTCGCGTCTCTCCTCTCGGATTCGCGTGTCGGATGCTGGATCGCGGAGGGCGACGCGAAAACGGTGGGCTTGTTGGTTGGAGCTCTCAGTCGGTGCATTGAACGAGACGGGTTCGTAGCGCGCCTCTCAGCGCTCGTGGTCGACGAACGCGCACGTGGTCAGGGCATCGCGCGGCGGCTTGTGTCAGTCTTCGAAGACTGGGCGCGGGAGAACGGTGCCGCACAGGCCAGTTTGAGTTCTCAGATGAGCCGCGAAGTCGCTCACGCCGCTTACGAAAAGCTCGGGTGGACCACTACCGCCCTGACGTTCAGTAAGGATCTGACCGCATCGTGAGTCGAAGCGGACCGAGCCACAGCTTCGGAGGGGTGCAATGATCGCAATAACGGGCGGGTCGCGCGGCATCGGTGCGGCCATCGCGGAACGCGTCGCCGTCGACGGGCACGATGTCCTCATCGGGTATCGAAGCAACGAGGACGCAGCTTCGAAAGTCGCCGAGCGCATCCGCAGCTTAGGGTGCGAAGCGGCAACGGCTCGCGTCGACATTACGGACCCGAAGTCCATCGAAGAATTTCTTGATGCCGGCCAGGAGCTCGGTCCGCTCACGGGCCTTGTCGCCGCCGCAGGCGAGGTCTGGGCCGTCGGAGCTCTCGTCGATCTCGACCCCGCAGACCTCAAGAAAGACCTGGAAATCAACCTCCTCGGCGCAGTTCTGACGGCGCGCGCGGCTATTTCGAGGCTGACGGGCACGCGAGGCTCAATCGTTCTCATCGGCTCAGCGGCGGCCACACTCGGCAGCCCCGGTACCTACGTGCATTACGCGGCGGCAAAAGCGGGTACTGCTGCCCTCACGGTAGGACTCTCGAAAGAGCTCGCTGCCCAAGGTGTCCGAGTCAACTGCGTCGAGCCCGGAACCATCTGGACGGACTTTCACCAAGACCCTCAACGGCCGGCGAAAGTCGCTGCTTCGATTCCCTGGGGTCGGGCCGGTGAGCCCGTCGAAGTTGCCGGGGCGGTCGCGTGGCTGCTGTCGGAAGAAGCCGGATACACCACGGGGGCCACGCTGCGCGTTTCCGGCGGCCTATGACCTACGTCTGGCTGCACGCAGAGACGCCGTCGTGCAGCAGCTCGTCTCGGTGCTGCGGCGGGCGAGGGTGCTCCCGAGTCTCTCCTGCTCTCCCGGTCGCTCCCGTCGCTCACACCGAGGGAGTTCGCTGTGCTCGAAGCGTTGTCGAGGAATCCGTCCGTGAGCGGGATCGCCGCCGAGCTCTACGTTTCCGCGAACACCGTGAAGTCGCAGCTGCGGAGCCTCTACCGCAAGTTGGGGACGAGTAGCCGGGACGAGGCACTCGCAGTGGCGTTGTTCCATCACCTCATCCGCACCGAGCAGTCCGTCGAGACGGGCACCTCCGATGTGCTCGCCGACAGCGATCACGGGGCGTCCTGACCGGCCTTCCGCTGCATGAGCTGATCGACGATCTGTCGCGCAAAAACCTGATTCCCTCGAGAGTCTCTCCAACGCGGCGACGAGCGCGCCCTGCAAGCCCCGTCGCCAAGGGCTATTTTCTCACCGCATTGCCAGAGGTCAACCCCCGCGCGCGGAGAGGAAAGTCGGGGGAGCCTGGTGCCGGGCCCCCACATGGAGAGGGTCGATCCCGCACTGACGACGAGGGCAGGAGCACGGAAATGAACACTGAGCACAATTCTGAATCTTCGGGAAACCACGCTGCTGTTGCGGCGGAGCGAGGCCCGACCCGCCGAGAAGAGGTTCTCGATCGGGAGAAGCAGCAATTCGGGGGAATCAAGTGGGGTTCCGCCTTCTTCGGCTGGCTCACCGCGATGGGAACAGCAGTTCTGCTGACCGCGATTCTCAGCGCAGTCGGCGCAGGAGTCGGGCTCGGGGCTGCGGACGGGGATGCGCAGGCGGCTGCCGAGGATCTCACCTCGAACGCTGACACGGTCGGGATCATCGGAGCGATTGTGCTCGCCGTGATCCTCTTCGTGGCCTACTTCTGCGGCGGGTACGTCGCCGGACGCATGGCCCGATTCTCCGGCGCGAAACAGGGCGTCGCCGTGTGGGTGTGGGCCATCGTCATCGCGATCCTCGTCGCAATACTCACGGCGATCGCCGGTTCCCAGTTCAACGTCCTCGGAAACCTCAACGGGTTTCCCCGCATTCCGATCGATGAGGGCACTCTGACGGCCACCGGCATCATCACCGCGGTTGTGCTCGTCGTCGTCAGTCTGGGCGGAGCAATCCTCGGCGGCGTCTCGGGGATGCGATACCACCGGAAGGTCGACCATATCGGTCTCGGACGATGAGTTCAGCACGTCACCGATGCACCACAGACTGAGAGGAATGCACCCATGATCGATTCCACCTCCATCAACGGCATGTTCGACGCGAACGTCTTCGACGTCGACGGAGACAAGATCGGCAGCGTGAAGCAGGTGTTCGTCGACCAAGACGATCAGCAGCCACTGTTCGTGAGCGTCGCGACCGGCCTCTTCGGAACATCCGAGTCTTTCGTCCCACTGCGGGACGCGAGTTTCGACGGCGACTCCCTGCGCGTGGCGTATGACAAGGCCACGGTGAAGGACGCGCCTAGGATCGACGCGGACGGCGCGCTCTCCGACGGCGAGCACGATCGACTGTGGGACTACTACCGCGGGAAGACGGGGAACGAGCACGATCACACTGCAGCAGACGACGCCCAGGCTCCCGGTAGGAGTCAGGCGCCCGGGAGTGACGAGGATCCGGGGACGCAGCAGGAAGCGCGCCGGAACCGGTCTGAGAATGACGTTTCCAGGAGCCGCGTTCGGTTGCGCAAATACGTGATCACCGAGCAGCAGACCATCACTGTTCCCGTGCGTCACGAGGAGATCCGAGTGGAGCGAGTGCCCGCGGCGGACTCGCTCGGATCGGAAACCGGATCAGAGCGCCCGGACGTCGCCGAGACGAGTGCGCACGAAGAGACCGGAACGGACGACCGAGACGAGGCACCCGGCAGGAATCGCTAGCTCTGGCGTGCGCAACGGCGGAGATCAGCGTTCGCGGTACTTCCGGAACGTCCCGGGGTACTGATCGTCGGTCGCATCTGCGATGGCGAGGGCGCCGTCTTCCGTTGTCACGATCAGACCCGTCGTCGCGCTCGCAGACTCTGCCAGGCGCTGCAACCACTCCCTGTTGACTTCCGGCACGCGGCTTTCCGAGAACTTGAAGGTGAGAGTGGTCTGGGGAGAGATCCAAATCGCAGTTCGTCCGCTGCCCGCGCTCGTGCCGTCCTTCCATGACATCAAGAACGACTCCTCCCGCATGAGCTTCTGCACGATGACGATCTGCAGGTGCGTGAGCAGACGATCCTCGAACTGCGTGATCAGACCGTCGTACTGAATCGATCCCACCTGGCGATGGTCCTTTCCCGTGAACGTGAGACTGCGCGCAACAGCCGAGCAGTGCTTTCAGTCAACAGGCAGCGGGGCTTCCCGGTCCAGGCTGTGACACCGAGCGCAGGTTTTCTGCCGATTGTGTACTCGTTGCGTCGTGGTCGGCCAGTGCGCCGGACGAACGTGCCGCCCCGGCGTCAGCGCGCCGCACCGTCGCAGTCCCGGTACAGTCGTGTTGCAAGGCACCACTGTGGCACGCCGAATCCGAGGACGTTTGATGCACTTACTTGTTCGGCGTCTCGTACGCACCGGCGCGCTCGCGATGGCCGTCGGACTCTTCCTCTCACTCGGTGCCGCGGGCGCCCACGCGGCACCGCGAGCGGTGGAAACTCCCGAGCTCACACGTGAAGACGTGAATGCGTGGTTGGACGGCATGCTGCCGTCGCTGTTGGAGCGAGAAGCGATTGTGGGAGCAACCGTAGCGGTGGTCGGCGACGGAGGCGTGGTCACTGAGCGCGGGTACGGCGCGGTCGAAGATGCGTCCGACGGGGAGCAGGTGCCGGTGGTGCCCGAAGAGAGCCTGTTCCGCATCGGCTCCATCTCCAAGCTCGTCACGGCGACTGCGGTCATGCAGCTCGTCGAACGCGACCTCGTCGACCTGGACGCGCCCGTCGGCGAGTACCTCGACTTCAGCCTTGAGACCCGTTTCGCCACTCCGGTCACGCTGCGCCACCTCCTGACGCACACGGCGGGCTTCGAGGACAAGGTCGCCGGTGTCATCGGCGACCCGACTGCTGCGGCGCCCTCCCTGCGAGAAGCGGTGACCGTGGATCCGCCGGAGCAGATCTTCGAGCCAGGCACGACTCCGGCCTACTCCAATTACTCGAACGGGCTCGCCGCGTATGTCGTCGAGCAGGTCGTGGGAGAACCGTATGCGAAGTATGTGCAGCGGGAGATATTCGACCCGGCGGGCATGTCGAATGCGACACTCGACCAGCCGGTAGCCGCTTCGCAGCAGGAGAACATGTCGCACGGGTACGCGTACGCGGGCGGTGACGAGATCCCATTCGAAATGAACTCGCCGGCGCCCGCAGGGGCGATCTCCGCTACGGCGTCGGATATGAGCGCTTTCATGCTCGCACTCCTGCCGGGGAGCACCGCTCTGCTGCAGCCTGCGTCCCTCGATGAGATGCAGGCGCCAGCGCTTTCGGAGGAGCAGCTCGGCGGGCTCGCGGCCGGCCCCCGGATGGCTGTGGGGTTCTTCGGCGGCGACCGCAACGGCCATCGTATTCTGAGCCACGGGGGCGATCTCACGGCGTTCCACGCCCAGCTCGACCTCTATCCCGATGACCGGGCCGGTATCTATATCTCGCTCAACAGCACGGGTATCAGGGGGGACGGAACGACGGCGATTCGCGACATGCTCTCGAGGGCGTTCTCCGATCGGTACTTCCCCGACGAGCGGGATGACGCGAGCGCAGCAACCGAGACCGCCGGTGAGCACGCCGACGCCATCGCGGGCGCCTACCAGGTCGCTCGCCGCAGCGAGTCGACATTCATGCGATTGTTCTTCGCGCTCTCCGAGGTGGATGTCGTGCGCGGCGGCGGAAGCACGGTGTCGATCTCTGCACTGACGGATGCGAGCGGTGCGCCTGTGGACCTGATCGAGGTCGAACCCTGGGTGTGGGAGGAAGTCGAGGGTCAGCGTCGGGTCGCGGTCGACTACGAGAACGGGGAGGTCCGCGCCATCGGGCTGAACCCGGCGTTCGCGCTCCAGCCCATGCCGGCGACCTCTGCAGTGCTTCCCATGTTCGCGGGCGTTTCAGGAGCGATTCTGCTCCTCACCCTGCTGGCGGGCCCGCTCATGTGGCTCTTGCGCCGCTGGTATCAGCAGCCTTCGCAGGCAACTCGTTCCGAATCGGTGCTGAGCTGGACGAGGTTCGCGTGTCTGCTCGCCTTGGCATGCGCTGGGGTGCTGTGGGGCGTCATCGCCTCGGCGTTGCTCTCCGATGCGCCTCCGGTATCAGAAGCTCTGATTCGCGGCGCCCAGGTGTTGACGCTCGTCGCCGTCCTCGGAGTGGTCCCGGCAGTGCTCCTGGCTGTGATCCGCGGCCGACGGACATGGAACGAGCCCAGTCGGAGGGGGTGGCTGCGCTGCATCGCTGCACTGATCGTTGTCGCCGGTTTCATCGGGCTGGGGTACGTGGCGGTGATCGGCGGGCTCCTCGCGCCCAGTATCAGCTACTGATGCCTTGAGCGCGGCTCGCACTCGCGTCGTCGAGCGAGACACCGTCTGCGGGCGGCAGCGGCGTGATCCGGCGGCCTGTCAACCCCACGATGAGGTTGGCGCATCAGCGCCCCGAGATCGTACGATGAGCAAATGGTCGATACCCATCTGAAGACTGCTGCCGTCATCTACAACCCGATCAAGGTCGACCTCGACGTGCTTCGGGGTGAAGTGCAGCGAGCGGCTGCAGACGCAGGCTGGAACGAGCCGGTCTGGTTGGAGACCACGGCGGACGATGCCGGCCAGGGCATGGTCGAAGAAGCGAGGCGAGCTGATGTCGATCTCGTGATCGCCGCCGGTGGCGATGGGACGGTGCGCGCGGTCGCGGAGGGGCTTCGCGGATCGGCGATCCCGCTCGCCCTGCTCCCCTCAGGCACGGGCAACTTGCTCGCGCGCAACCTCAAGCTGACGCTCAACGACATGCCGGGATCCGTCACCTCGGCGTTCACCGGGAGGGATCGGCCCATCGATCTGGGCGTGATCGACATCGAGCGGCCGGATGCGTCGAGAGACCAGCACGTCTTCGTCGTGATGGCAGGTATGGGCATCGACGCGAAGATGATCAAGAACACGGATGACGACCTCAAGGCGAAGGCCGGCTGGCTGGCGTATCTCGGTGCGATCGTCAAATCGCTCAGGGACCCGAACGAGCTGCACTTCCGCTTCCGTCTCGATGACGGGCGGACGAAACGGGCCGTCGCGCATACGGTGATCATCGGAAACTGCGGGTCTCTGCCGGCGAATATCCTTCTCCTGCCGGACGCGGTCGTGGACGACGGTCAGTTCGATATCCTCCTCATTCGCCCCGGCGGGCTTCTCGGTTGGATCCGGGTATGGGCGAAAGTGGCGTGGGTGAACGGCGTCCTCCGCCGCACTCGTTCGGGCAGAGCGCTCACCGGGAAGCAGAAGGACGACGGCGACCTCAGCTACCGCACGGGCAAGCGCTTCGTCGCTCGCCTCTCCCGCCCGGAGGAGATCGAGCTCGATGGCGACGGCTTCGGCAAAGCCGCAGCGTTCAACGCGTGGATCGAACCCGGGGCTCTGCAGATCCGAGTTCCTGCCGACGCAAGCGCTAGCTCAGGAAACGTCTGACGACGTACAGTCGGCGTATGACCGATCTGAACGGCGACGGCCGCTCCGAGTCGACGAATGAGCGCGCCGACCGAAACTGGAACGAGATACTCCAGGAGTTGCGCGTCGCGCAGACGGGCACGCAGATCCTCGGCGGCTTTCTGCTGGCGCTCGCGTTCCAGCCGAGGTTTCAGGATCTCGATCGGTTTCAGCTCACCCTGTACCTGGTGCTCGTGGCGCTCGCCGGCATCGCCGCCGTGCTGGGTCTCGCTCCGGTCACGTTGCACCGCACGTTCTTCGGGAAAGGGCGCAAGCCAGACATCGTGCGGCTCGGCGGCCGTCTGCTCTCAGCCGACCTCGTCGTACTCGCACTGCTCGCAGCGGGCGTCACGGCGCTGGTGTTCGACTTCGCCGTCGGGCGCTCCGCGGGACTCATCACGCTGGCGATCGGCGGTGTCGTCGTCGTCGGCGTGTGGGCCGTGCTGCCGCGCCTCGCGGTCCGGCGCGGCCCCACGCCCGACCCTCGCGGGCCGGGCGATGATGAGTGATCAGTCGGGGGTGTCGACCGTGATGTGATCCAGGTCGTCTCGCTCGCCGCCCTCGTCTCGGCTGTTGCGATCCGCTTCTTGCTGGGTCTCGAAGGCATCGGCGCCCTCGTCGTCGTCGAGTTCCTCATCGGACGCCGGGTTCGAGGTCTTGCCGTCGAGCTGCGCGTCGCTGTTGGGCTTGCCGTTCGTGCTGTCGAGTGGATCGTCTGCGCCGGCGCGCGGTGGGTCTGCAGCGTCGGGGCCGGTCTGGCCGACCCGGTCCATGGCCTCCGGCACCGATTCCTCGACGGAGTCGGGCGATGCTGCGGTCGGGTGTGATGCGTCTTTCGATGTCATGATGACCTCCTTGGTTCTCGACGCTACGGGAGGCCGCTGCTTCGCGGAGCGGGGTTGTTGTCGGCAGATGTGACTGGTAACGCGCGAGGATCGCGGCGGCGCCACGCCGAAGCTGCGCGCGATGCGCGGCGGATCGCCTTACCCGTGCCGATCCTCTTGCGGGATCAGCGGGATGGCGATCAGCGGGGCGAGCGCGATGATGCCGAACACGAGCGGATAGCCGAGCAATGCGATCGCCGCTCCGATACCTGGACCCACGGCCGATGCGGCGATGAACTGACCGGTGTTCTGCACACCCAGGGCGCGTCCGGCCCAAGCGCTGCCCGCCGCCTCGGCGACGGAGGTGTACGCCAGGCCGTTGTCGGCCACGCTCACCACGGTGGCGAGCACGAGCACGATGCCGCCGATGGCGAACCCTCCCGGGATCGCTTCGTGGGTGAAGCCGATGAGGGCGAGGAGCACCATGACGATCACGCCGCCGATGGCGACCCAGCGCAGTACGCGCACGCGATCGCCGACGCGGTCGCTCAGGCCGCCGATCACGATGCGGCCGAGGGCGCCGATGAACTGAGCGCAGCCCATGAGGAGACCTGCAGCAGTGGCGTTCCACCCGAGCCCCGAGATCAGCCACACCATGCCGAAGGTCGCGAGGGCGAACTGAGGCACGACGAGCAGTACGGAGACTCCATGGATTCGCGCGAGGAACCCGCTCGCTCGGTACGGATTCGAATGGCGGACCGGCTCACTCCTGGCGGCGCCGGTGAGGCTCGGTCTCGGCGGGTTGCGGATGCCGATGGCGCACGCGACGGTGATGACGGCGAGCAGTGCGCTGAGCACGAGGAAGACGCCTGCGGTCTGCAGCGCCGACGCGATGGGAGGCACGGCGACCGCGGCAGCTGCGACACCGAGGGGCTGAGACATCTGACGCACGCCCATGGCGAGTCCGCGCCGGTGACGCGGAAACCAACCGACGACGACTCTGCCGCTTGCCGCGTTGGTGCTCGCGGCGGCCGCGCCTCCGCAGAAGAGCGCGATGCCGAGCGGGATGAGGTCGCTGGTCATCGCGGCAGTCACGGCGGCAGCGCCCGCCGCCGCCGCCGTGAGTCCGAGCCCGCCTGCGATCACCCAGCGCTCGCCGAAGCGATCCGCCGCTGCGCCCCAGAGCACGAGGGTGAGCACCATGCCGAGCGTCGGAGCAGCGGTGAGCATCCCGACCGCGGCGAGCGGCAACCCCAACTCGAGGTGCAGCAGTGGGATGAGGTAGACGGGTGCGCTGACCAGCATGGTGCCGGCAGCCTGCGCGAGGAGACCGAGCACGAGCACGGCCCAGGCCCGCGCGGGTACTGCGTCGCTCGATCTCGCCGACTCGTGACTCATCCTGCCCCCTCTGGTGTACCCGAATGGTATACCAATTCGGTATGTCATACTGGCGGCATGGTGACGAGCTCTGAATCCGGAGCGTACGAAGCTCTGCGAACGGCGATCCTCGAATTCGACGTCATGCCCGGCGAACGGCTCTCGGAGCGGGGGCTCGAGCAGGCTCTCGGCGCATCGCGCACCCCGATTCGCGCCGCGCTGATCCGGCTGGAAGCGGAAGGGCTCACCGGGCGCGAGGGTCGTGGCTGGCGCGTCGCCCCGATCGACGTGACCGAGGTGCGCGCGGTCATGGAGTACCGGGAGCTCCTCGAGGTCGGCGTCGTGCGCCTGGTGGTGGAGCGTGCGAGCGACGCCGAACTGCGCGCACTGGAGGAGTCGCTCATCGCGCCGGGAGAACTCGACGACCAGGCGACGAGCCTGCGCGAGGGGAGCGGATTCCACCAATCGCTCGCCCAGCTGAGCGGCAACCCCTTCTTGCTCGACGCCGTCACGTCGACGCTCACGCGGCTTGCTCGCCCGCGATGGCTCGTCGTGCGCACCGCGGTATCCCGAGCCCAGGTGCGCGACGGCCATCGTGAGATTCTGGGCGCCGTGCAGGCACGAGACGCCGACCGGGCGGCGACGCTCATCGCCGCTCACACGCAGGCCACACGAGTCCGGCTCGTGGACTATCTCGCCGAGGAGCGCTCCCGGCTACGCGGCCGCGGTTTCGCTATCGTCGAGAGCTGAACTCCGGCCGAGGCGGTCGCGGGGGATCGAGCGGTCCGCGGTTGCCGCGGCACTCTTCGACGCCCACCGCAGGTAGGCGATGTACGGGTCATCATCGGGGAGTGCCGAATTCGCGGGAACCGACCGGCGGCGGCTCAGACCGAAGAGCGCGGCGAGACTCGCGAGCCGCAGCGGGTGCTGCTGCGGCGGCTCCGCGTCCGCGTGCACCGGAATCACGGGTTGCGAACGAGCCGTCGACGACAGTGAAACCGCCGTGGCTGCTGCGACGGGTCCCGCCGAGGGCTGGGTCGGCCGAGCGCGATGCGGCTCTATCACGGTGAACTCCTTTGGAGATGGATGTGGTGCGAGATGCGGTCGGACGGATCGATGCCGGTGCACGCAGCGACATCGTCGATCGGCTCAGATGGGCAGTGGATCGAGCACCGATGATGAGGGGCCGATCGAGCGGTGCGTCTGCTCGATCGCCTCCTCCACGAGCGCCCGGGCGCTGCGACGGGCGTGCAGTGCGCGAAGCTGCCGCTCCGCACCGGTCCCGTTCGCGAAGACGTCGGCGACCATCCGCGACACGCGATCGAGATCTCCGGACGCCGAGAGGGCCGGAGCGATGTGCGCGAGGAGTGCGTCGATCGCGACGTCGGGGGCGCTCGGCTTGCCGAGGATCGGGTTCAGGAGCGGACCCGTGACACCGTGCCGGCTCGCCGACCACATTGCGAGGCGCAGCACGGGGGTCGGCAACGGGTCGGGCGAGAAGCCCGAGCGCCACTCGTGCGCGGCAGTCGTGACGAGGGCGCGGATGATCCCGGCGATCGCAACGGAATGCGTGGCCTCCAGGCAGACATCGGCGACGCGGATCTCGACGGTCGGGTAGCGCGGGCTGAGGCGCGCGTCGAAGTAGATCATTCCCTCGTCGACGAGCACGTCGGTGGCGAGCAGCTCGTCGACCGTGCGGTGGTAGTCCGCGGGAGAGCCGAAGGTGTCGTACGGCCCCGCCGTCGGCCATCGGCTCCACACCTGGTACCGCTGGCTCGCGTAGCCGCTGTCCGCGCCGTTCCACATGGGGGAGTTCGCGCTGAGCGCGAGGACGAGCGGCAGCCAGGGCCGAATGCGATCGAGCACGGCGACGCCCTCGGAGTCATCGCTCACGCCGACATGCACGTGCAGGCCGCAGGTCAGCTGCTCGCGCATCATGCCCTGGAATCGCTCTTCCATCGCGCTGTAGCGACCGGAGACGGTGAGCTGCGTCGGCCCCGCTGTCGCGCTGGTCGCCATCGCCGCCGCGCGCAAGCCGAGCTGCTGAGCGGCCGCGTCGGCGAGCGTGCGCCCCGCCATGACGCTCCGTGCGAGGTCGGAGAGCGAGGTGTGCGGCACCGAGATGACTTCGATCTGCTCGCGCTTGCTCTCGCGCTCGAGATGCGTGACGCCCGCCGCCTCGGGAACGAGGGCGGCGACGTCGTCAGAAGCGGCGGCGGCGAGAACGAGTTCGATCGCCGGGGCCGGCCGGCCGGTGCGCGGGTCGACGAGCAGCAACTCCTCCTCGACGCCGACGGTGCGGAGGGCTTCCGGTTCGCGGCTGAGATCCGATGGGAAGCGCATGCCAAACTCCTTCTGAACTGCCGCGGCAGGGGACCCCGCAGTGCGGCTCCTGCATGCATCAGCGTACGAGTGCGCGCCGTTTCCCGATAAGCCCTTGACGTAACGAGGTTCTTAGGGCACGAAATGTTGCGAACCGGAGCAGTGGTGAGACCGAGTGCTACGCGGTGCGCAACCACCAGACGATGAGAATCATCGTGACGAGCGCCCCCGAGGCGTAGTTCAGCCAGATGAAGCGGCGCCAGGCACGATTGGTGCGCCCGGAGTCGGCGTCGCTGATGCGGGCGTACGGCGCGCAGTTCGCGAGATACGGAATCGCGACGATTGCGGCGAGCGGTCCGGGGAACGGTGTGAAGAGCATCAGCACTCCCGCGAGCGCCCACAGTGCGAGCGCGACTCGCACGGTCGCTGCCGCGCCGAGCACGGTAGCGATCGACCCGATATCGGCCTCCCGGTCGGGCACGACGTCTTGCACGGCGCCGAAGGCGTGCGCGGCCATGCCCCAGCAGAAGAAGGCGAGCAGGATCAGCCAGAGCTCCGGGGTGAAGTGCGCGCCGGCCGCCGTGAGCCCGACGATCGCGGGGCTCACGAAGTGGGTGCTCGATGTCGCGGAGTCGATGAACGGTCGTTCTTTGAATCGCAGCACCGGCGCGGAGTAGGCGAGGACCGCGAATGTGCTCACCGCGAGGGCGAGCCATGATCCGGGCCCGCCGGCGATGGCGAGCACCACGAGGAACGGGATATTCGTTAGAGCGGCGAGCCACAGCATCGGCCGGTGGTACTTCGGAGCGAGCAGAGCGCCCTCGATCCCGCCCTTTCTGGGGTTGTTGATGTCGGAGGCGTAATCGAAGACGTCATTGATGCCGTACATGGCGAGGTTGTACGGAATCAGGTAGTAGATCGCTCCCACGATGAGTACCCAGTCGACCTCGCGGGTGGTGAGCAGCATCGCGGCCGCGAAGGGGTACGCCGTGTTGATCCAGCTCACAGGTCGAGATGCGACGAATGCCTGCCTCAGCAGCTGTGCGTTCCAGCCGGAGTGCTCACGCGCGTTCATCGGTCGGGTCCTCTCCTGCGACGCGTTTCCGCGTGGTGAGCCGGGTCCAGAGCGCCGGGGCGAGCAGCGCCACGGTCACCGGGTAGCTGAAGTCTTCCACGGGGACGAGGCCGACGGTCGGGCCGAGCGTGCGCCCGTGGCCGTACGAGAAGAGATCGGCGGCGATCATGAGTGAGTCGAAGACGGCGGTGAGGATCGCGAGCACGACGATCGCGATGCCGGTCGCCGCCCATTGGCGTCGCGCGACGGCCGGTTCGCGCCAGGGCGTCAGCGCGAGCGCTCCGAGGAGCGCTGCGGCGAGAAACGGGATGCTGATGAGGAGGTAGGTCATCGATCCTCCCCGATGGTTTCACCCTGGCCCGCGCGGCCCGCCCGGCTCGTTCGCCGTTCGATGATGCGAACGGCGCCGGTGAACGTCACCATGGTGCACAGCACGAGGAAGGCCAGGAAGACGGGCTCCTCGATCGGAAGCTCGTGCGCGATGAGAATGCCCGTCATGCCCGGGCTCGCGCCCATCTGGAAGACGCCCGTCACAATGCCGACGAGATCCCAGGCGAGCAGGAACAGCACGCCGACGGCGGTGACGATGGTCGCGGCGCGCCAGTCGCTCCAGAAGAAGAGCCGGAAGCGCGCATCGAGCAGCAGCATGCAGCCACTCGCTCCGAGCAGGGATGCGAGGTAGATGATTCCCACGTCAGGATCGCTCCGGGGTCGGCAGCGGGCCGGCTGAGTGATCGCCTCGGATGCGCTTGAGCACGAGTTCGGCGCTGATCAGGCACATCGGGATGCCGACGCCCGGAGCGGTCGTCGCCCCGGCGTAGTAGAGGTTGTCGACGCGCTTCGACTGGTTCTGGGCGCGGAACAGCGCGCTCTGGCGCAGCACGTGCGCCGGCCCCAGCATGCCGCCGCTCCACGAGTGGTAGTCGTCGACGAAATCGCGCGGGCCGATCGTCTCGCGCACGACGATGCGCTCGCGCAGGTCGGGAATACCCGCCCACGCACTGATCTGATCGATCGCAGCATCGGCGACTCGTTCGACGACGCCGTCACCTGCGCCGTCGTTGCCCCCGCTGCCGATCTCGGGATCGGCCGGCACGGGCACGAGCACGAAGAGGTTCTCGTGGCCGGCGGGCGCCACGCTCGGATCGGTCTCGCTCGGCTTGCACACGTACGACGAGGCGGGCGCCGGGATGCGCCGCGGCTCGTCGAAGATGTCGCCGAAGTTCCGCTCCCAGTCGCGGGCGAAGAAGAGCGAATGATGGGGGAGTTCCGGCAGCGCCCCGCGCACCCCGAGCAGCACGAGCACGGCGCCGGGGCCGCTGATCTGCTTCGACCACCAGGCTTCGGGGTAGGTGCGAGCGGCCTCCGGCAGCAGCTGCGTCTCGGTGTGGTGCAGGTCGGCGGTGGAGACCACGACGTCTGCGGGAAGGCGGTGCTCGTCGCCGTCGGCATCCCGCCAGCGCACGGCCCGCGCGGACGTCGAGAAGCCGGTGCTGCGTCCGGCCACCGGGTGATCGGCCTGAGGGGATCCGGCGCCCACCTCGATCTCGGTCACGTCGGCGCCGAGCACGATGCGCGCACCCGCCTCCTCCGCGAGCGCGGCGAGGCGCTCGACCAGGAAGTGGAAACCGCCCATCGGGTAGCGCACGCCCTCGTCGAGATCGAGGGCGCTCATGAGGTGGTACATGGCGGGGGCGTCTTTCGGGTTCGTGCCGAGAAAGACCGCCGGATACCCGAGCACCTGGCGCAGTACCGGGTGCTCGAAGCGCTGCGCCACGAAGGATCGCAGCGAGGTGCCGAGCAGCCGTGCCAGCCGGGGCAGTGCGCGCAGCACGGGCGGGACGCCGAGCGTGCGCAGCCGGGTGAATGGGTTGTAGAGGAAGTACCGCTCGGCCATCACCGTGGTTTCGGCCGCCGAATCGAGGTATGCGTCGAACGCCTGCCCGCTCTCAGGCTCGAGGCGCTCGAACACGGCTCGCGCGGCGCCGCGGCCCGCGGGGATCGTGATCGGCTCCGGCGCGCTGCCGTCGGCGCCCGGCTCACTGAAGACGCGGTAGCCGGGGTCGAGCAGGCGGAGGTCGAGCTGCTCCCGCGTCGTCGTGCCGAGCATCTCGAAGTAGTGATCGAACACGCTCGGCATCAGATACCAGGAGGGTCCGGTGTCGAACCGGAAGCCGTCTCGTGAGACGGTGCCCGCACGGCCGCCGACGCGGTTTCCGCGCTCGAGCACCGTCACGGCATGGCCCTCCTTGGCCAGGAGCGCCGCCGTCGCGAGACCGGCGATACCGCCGCCGATGACGACGGTGCGCGGAGCCGGGTCGAAGCCGCGACGGCGTGCGGATGCCGCGCTCATCGAGTCTCCCCCGCAGTGCGGGCGATGGATCGCACGATGATCGCGGTCTTCTGCCAGTCGGGCACGCGCACCCTGCGAGCGTACAGCTCATCGATCGTCGTGCGCGAGATCCGGCGGCTCAGGGCTGCGAAGAGGTTCAGTGCGGAGCGCACCGCGGCCCGCGCGTCCTTGGGCAGGAGCGGGAGCACCGCTCGCGCGTCGGCGAGCTCCGCTTCGATTCGACGCACCCAATCGATCCGATCGGCGTCGGTGAGACGCTCCTGCGTGCCGAGATAGTTGCGGCCGAGGCGGTCGGTGTCATCTGCGAGATCGCGCAAGAAGTTGACGTTCTGAAATGCGGCGCCGAGGCTGCGGGCCCCGCGTTCGAGGCGGTGCTGCTCGAGCGCGTCGAGCGAGCGATGCCGGGTGAAGATGCGCAGGCACATGAGACCGACGACTTCGGCCGAGCCGTAGACGTAGGCGCCGTGCTGCTCGGCATCGAACCCGCGCAGCTCCGCCGTGTCGGTCGGCGCGGGCAGGTCGGCGCGCATCGAGGCGAAGAACGGGGCGGTGAGCGCCGCGTCGATCCCAGCGGCCCGCGCGGTGCGCGCGAAGGCGTGCACGATGAGGTCGCTCGAGTAGCCAGAGCCGATCGCTCTCCCGACCTCGCTTTCGAGTCGCTGCAGCGCGTCCGCCTGCTCGCCGGGCGTGAGCCCGGCCCCTTCGGTGACGCCGTCGACGAGTTCATCGGCGACGCGCACCAGTGCATAGACATTGCGCACGTGCGCGCGGTGCCGTCGCCCGAGCAGTCGGGTCGCGGCGCCGAACGAGGTGGAGTAGCTGCGGATCACGACGGCGGAGGCGCGCATCGCCGAACGGGTGTACCGGTCGAGCGGGGTGTCGGCCCTCACGAGCGTCGCCCGTCGAGTCGACCGGCCAGTGCCGCGAGAGGCTGCCGCGCGCTGTCGGGGAGGCCGGATGCGGGATCGGCGAGCGTTTCGTGCAGTGCGCGCATCTGATCGTCGATGAGGCCGCGCACGAACGCTTCGGCCCCGCACTCCCGCAGCAGGCCTCTCAGGCGCTCGCCCTCGGCGTTCGTGAGGGATCCGGTGCCGAACGACGGCTCGATCTCGGGCCACGCGCTCGTCATCCGCGCCGCCGAGATGACAGCGGTCTCCTTGCCCTCGCGCAGATCCGAGAACGCATCCTTGCCGTGCGCGGCGGGATCGCCGAAGGTCGAGAGCACGTCGTCCTGCAACTGGAACGCGAGCCCGAGGTGAGCGCCTGCCGCAGCGAGCGCGGCGTCGGTTGCGGGGGAGTCGGCCCCTGCCAGGATGGCGGCCGCTCGCAGCGGCAGTTCGAACGTGTAGGTCGCCGTCTTGAGGCGGCACATCTCGAGGACGGTCGCGGTGTCGGCGACGACGGTGCCGTCTTCGAGCCCGATATCGAGCTGCTCTCCGACCACGGATTCGGTGATCGCGTGAGCGAGGAGGTCGAGGAGGCGCGTGCGCATGGCGGGCTCGACGTCGACCCTGGCGAAGATCTGATGCACTTCGGCGAGCAGGAGGTCGCCCATGAGAATGCCGCAGCTGCGCGCCCAGTGCAGGCGCTGCGGGGAGGGTCGCTCGTGGGACAGCCGTTCATCGTGCGCGAGCAGGCCGACGAGGTTCAGGGAGCCACGGCGGGTCAGGTCCCCGTCGAACACGTCGTCGTGCAGCAGGAACGAGGCGTGCAGCAGCTCGATCGCCGCTGCGATCTCGATCGCCGCGGGAGGCAGATCGTCGTCGCTCAGCGCTGCGAACATGTCGAGCATCAGACGTGGGCGGATGCGCTTGCCGCCGGCGATGCGTTCACCGCAGATCTTCCAGAGCTGCGCGAACGCGGGGTGATAGGCCTCGGCCGAACGCCCGCGGGTGGCGAAGACTTCGGAGATCGAACGGGAGACCAGGCCCGCGTTGTCGAGCGGCGCTGCGGTGCCCGGCACCGCGCGGTGTTCTCGCAACTCGTCCACGTTGCCCCCGCTCATGTAGAAATCTTGATTACTCACCTAGAAAGTGATCAACTTCAGGATAATATTCTCGTGTGACGAAAAACAAGCGGAGCGCTGAGACCGACGTGTCGGCCGATGTCGGCGACGCCTCCGCCCTCTACCGGATGGACCATTCCGACCCGAAGTCAGAACTCGTCGACCGGACCGGTCTCAGCCACGACGATCTGCAGCAGATCGCGCGGCTCATGGAGGCGCTCAGAACACTGCGAGAAGCGGAGGAACGACTCTCGGCCGCTTCGCTCAAGTACATGCGCCTCAGCAGCGTCGACATGCGGGCGCTGCACTTCTTGATCGTCGCAGGCAACACCGAGGTGCTGCCGACACCCGGAGCCATCGCCGCCCACCTGGGGATATCGAGCGCGTCCACGACGAAACTGCTCGATCGTCTCGAGCGAGGCGGGCACATCTCGCGAGAGCGGCATCCAGATGATCGGCGAGCACTCGTCATCCGCATCACGCCCGAGACCCATGAAGCCGCGAAGCGCACGGTCGGTCAGCAGCAGGCGAACCGCTTCAACGCCGCCGCGCGCCTCACTCCCGACGAGCGCGAGGTCGTCGAGCGCTTCCTGCGCGACATGACCGCGGAGATCGACGTCAGCGGCATCGCCTGGGCGGAGGCGGCCGAAGCCGGAGCGCTCGCAGAGACGGCTGAGGGCGCCGCATCGGAGTGATGCGACGCCCTCAGGGGTGAGTGCGCGCTGCTCAGCGCACTCCCGCCGACCGCGGCATCGCTGCGGTCGGTGCGGGTCAGTGCTCGCCGAGCGCGACCGCGAACTCGTTCGGCGTGTGCTCGAGCTCCGCTGTGGCGGTGATCTCACCAGTGCGCAGGTCGACCGCGTGCACCGAATTCGCCGCCGGTTCCGTCACGTACGCGGTGTCGCCTCCGGTGCCGATGATCGCCGGGTGCGCATCCTGCCACTCGGCCGGACCCTCCCAGGCGTCGATCACGGGGAACTCGTCGACCAGTTCGCCGGTCTCCGGATCCAGCACGTGGATGGAGCCGTCGGTCGAGAGGATGTACGCGAGATCGTCGGTGCCGCGAGTGACATCGCGGAAGGTGTAGCGCACGTTCTCCGGCAGATCGACGACCTGCAGCTCCTGTGTGGCGGTGTCGATGAGTGCGACCGAGCCGAGCAGGTAACCCTCCGCGTCGGGGTCGGACTTGTAGTCGCCAACGACGATGGGGCTCGTCTCGGAGACGAATGCGTTGCCCATGCGGCCGTAGGCATCGGGGGCATCGAGCTTGGTGAACGCGCCGTCCTGGTAGAGCAGCGCGCCGTTCTCGCATCCGAAGACGACCGCCTCGTCAGCAGCAGTCCCCTCGCCGTGGATGCCGGGGCACTGGTCGTTCGAAGCGACCTCGTCCCAGTGGTCGTCGTGCGCGTGCAGGGCGACGGCCCCCGAACGAGTGGTCTCATCGCCGAGGGTCGTCACGAGCGTGCCGTCCTCGAGCTCGATCGATACGCCGTGGTGCGGGTGCTCGGCGGTGTGCGTCACCGATTCGGGCAGCGCATCCTCCGCGTGGGCGAGGTCGTGGGAGTCGAAGATCGTCGTCTCGCCCGTGCCGTCGTCGAAGAGCACGGTCTTGCCGGCATGGCGCACGACGTGCCCGGCGGCCGAGGCGTCCACGGTCAGACCGGTGAGCGCCGGCTTCGCGGTATCGAGCAGCTCGAACCCCTTCGACGTCGTCACGAAGACGTGGCGGCCATCGCCAGCAGCGTTCAGACGGGTGAACTCCTCGCTCTCGAATTCGTCGACCAGCTCGAGCGTCTCGGCGTCGAGCACGGCGATGCCTCCCTCGTACGAGACGGCGACGCGCTGCTCGTCGGAGTGGGCGTGATCCTCGCTCGACGCGTCCGCTGGCGACTCTTCCGCCGCTGAATCGTTCGCGGTGCTCGAGGAGCAGCCGGTTGCGAGCAGCGCGAGCCCGAGCAGCGCCGCGGGAGCGGCGTATCGAAGGTGTCGTCGGGTCATAGTGGTGTCCTGCTTTCTTTCGGTGGGTGTTACTTCGTCAGTCCCTCGGAGATGCGAGCGGTGTTCGCGCGCATCATCTCGAGGTAGGTCTCTGCGCCCTCGCCGGGGCCCGTGAGCGACTCCGTGTAGAGCTCCTCGACGCGCACATCGATGTCGGCCTCGCTGGCGAGCACCTGCACCAAGCGGTCGGGTTGGGAGGATTCGGCGAAGATCGTGGAGACCCCCGCCCGGGTGATGGCATCGCTGAGCTCCCGCAGGTCGGCGGCGCTCGGGGCGGCGAGGGTCGTGCCGCCGGGAATCGCCGCACCGACCACGCGGAAGCCGTAGCGTTCGGCGAGGTATCCGAACACGTGATGGTTCGTCACGAGAGCGCGGCGCTCCTGCGGAATGGCCTCGAAGGCGGATGTCATCTCCGCATCGAGCGTGCGCAGTTCCTCCCGGTACGCATCCGCGTGCTCGGCGAGCTTCGTCCGGTCGATGCCGTCGATCTCCGACGCGGAGACCTCGATGGCATCGACGACGTCGATCATGGTGCCGGGGTCGGTCCAGAAATGCGGATCGGGGGCGCCCGTGGCGTCACCGCTCGTGTAGGGCAGCGCTTCGACGGCGTCGCCGGCCACGAGCAGGGGGGCGCCCGCCCCGGCGGCGCGATCGAGGTGCTGCTGCAACCCCTCTTCGAGGCCGAGCCCGCTCGACACGATCAGGTCGGCGTCGCCCAGCAGGGCGGCCTCCTGCGCTGAGATCTCGAAGGAATGCGGGTCGGCGTTCGCGCGCATGAGCGTCGTCACTTCGGCCTGATCGCCAACGACCTCGCCGACCACGTCGCCGAGGATGTTGGTGGTGACCACGATCTGGGGCTGATCGGGGCCGCCGGATCCGGCCGCTGCTGAGCAGCCCGTGAGGGCGAATACCGCGGTCGCGAGAGCCGCGAGAGTCGCGTGCCGGATCGGCCGCCGCGTGCGATGATCTCCCCGCCGAGCGCGGCGTCGAGATGCGGACGCCTCGAACGCCCGGGTCATCGGCCGACCTCCGCGACGAAATGAGCCGGGACCCCGGTCTCGAGCGTGCGAGCGACGCGTGCCCCGTCGGCGTAGTCGATCTCGAAGACCGCACCCGTAGCGGGGTCGTTCACATAGGCGCGCTGCGCGTCGACGGTGAGCGAAACCTGGCCGCCGCCGCCCACTGCATCGGTGACGATCGGAGCGGTCGCCGCGCGCTCCGCCCCGTCCGCGTCGAAGACGCGCACCCTGCCGTCGGGAGTGAGCGTCACGACGTGACCCGCCTCATCATCGACGGCGGACGCGGCGACGGGACGCTCGGGCATCGCGATCCAGCGCCATGACTGCTCGCGGGTATCGAGGAGCCAGACACCGCTCCCATCTCCGAGGCCCGCGACGGTGGGGCGGCCCTTTCGGGCGGAGAACTCCGTCGCGGGAGGGGCGTCACCGCTCGCGTCAGCGGGGTACGCCACCTTCGTCAATGCGGTCTCGCCTGCCACGGAAGTCGCGAGCACAGCCCCGTCGGCGCAACCCACCACGAGCGCGAGCCGCGTGGTGATCGTGCCAGAGGCCTCGGTGCACGCGATGGAGTCGATCTCGTCACCCGCGGCATCGACGGCGCGCACGCGCTCGATCCGCCCACTGCCGTCAGCCTCGGTGACGAGGGCTCCCTCGCCGAGCGGGGCGATGAGTCCGTCGTGCGGCGCGACCTCGAGGCGCAGCGTCTCGTTGATCTCACCCTTCGAGAGGGCTCCGTTGTCGAGCAGCACCGCCTCACCCGAGTCGGGGAAGAAGACGCCGGTGCCGCCGGCGGTCGAGAGCATGCCGGTGGCGATCGACGCGACGCCGGAGCCCTCGACGGTTCCGGGCGAAGCCGGGTCGGCCCGGTAGTAGTGGAAGTGGTCGACGTGATCCCACGTCCAGGCGCCGCTGTCGACGACGTCAACGCCGTGCTCGTCAGCGACGAAAGCGTACCGCCCATCAGAGGCGACCGAGCGCGGAGCGCGGACGCTGTCGAGTTCGGTCTCGGTGCCGTCGAGCAGGTCGAGCAGCGAGACCGATCCGGCAGCATCGATGGAGACGAGATGCAGCGGCGGCTCGGAGGCTTCGGCGGCTCCTTCGATCTCGCCGTGGCCGGAGCCCGTGTCGTCGCTCGGAGTTTCAGCAGACGACGCTGCGTCTGCTGGCGCACTCGAATCGGAGGGGGAAGCGCTGCATCCGGCGAGCAGCAGGCCGAGGATGGCGGCTCCGGCCAGAGGAGTGGCGCGGGACGGGCGGAGGGGGTGCGGAGACATCGTGCCTTTCACGAGAGTGCGGTGATCTGGGGAAGCGGGGCGCGACGGACGACATCGACCATGCGGACGCCGACCCCGGAGAGGGCTGCGAGAGCGATGGCGGCCGCCGCGATCGATGCGCCCGCGGCGGTGCCGAGATGCCACGATGCGAGCAGGCCTGCGAAGACCGCGAGCACGCCGATCGCGGTGGCGAGCGCCATGCGGGTCGCGATGCTGCTGGTCCATGGCGCTGCTGCGACCGCGGGGGCGAGCAGGAGGCCGACGACCAGCAACGAGCCGACGGCCTGATAGGAGCTGACGACTGCGAGCGTGACGAGGCCGACCAGGACGACCTGGGCGAGCTGCGGCCGCAGATGCAGCGTTGCAGCGATGCGCTGATCGAACGCCGCGGCGACGAATCGGCGGTGGAACCCGGCGGCGACCGCGATCGTGATCGCGGCGGCTCCGACGAGCAGCCAGAGATCGGCGGGGGTGATGGCGAGAATGTCGCCGAAGAGCATCACCGTCGCATCCGTGGCGAAACTGCGGGAGTGCGACACGATGATGATGCCGAGAGAGAGCATGGCGACGAAGAGCAGGCCGATGCTGGTGTCGTACGAGAGGCGCCCGCGGCGTTGCACCCATCCGATGAGCACGCTCATCGCGACGGCGCTCACAGCGGCCCCGGCCAGGGTCGGCAGACCGAGCACGGTCGCGAGGGCGACGCCCGGCAGCATCCCGTGTCCGAGCGCTTCGCCAAGAAAGGCCATGCCGCGAATCACGACCCAGGTGCCGACGACGCCGCAGACGACTGCGACGAGGGCGCCGCCGACGAGCGCGCGGAGCACGAAGTCGGCGGTGAAGGGTTCGAGAAGTGGCAGCACGCGTTCATCATATTCATAAACGAGAATCATTATCAAAATCAGTTAGGCTTGAGGCATGTCACTTCTCACGGACCGGCGCACCTCCCGCGCGGCCGCTCCACCGGCCGTCCTCCGCGCCACCGGCATCCACTTCTCGTTCAACACCACCCCGGTGCTCCGAGGCATCGACATCGAGCTCGAACCCGGCAGCGTCACCGTCATCGCTGGATCGAACGGTGCGGGCAAATCCACGCTGCTCGAAGTGCTGGCGGGCGTGCGCACCCCGTCGAGCGGCCGCGTCGAGCGATCCGGATCCGTCGCGCTCGTCGTGCAGCGCATCGCCGCACCCGACGCGCTCCCCGTCACCGTTCGCGAGGTGGTCGCCATGGGCACCTGGGAGCGGCGGCGACTCGCCCGCAGCGAGCGGCGGGACCGGGTCGTCGATGCGCTCGAGCGAGTCGCCCTCGCCGACCTCGCCGAGCGGCCGTTCAGTGCGCTCTCCGGCGGGCAGCGCCAACGGGTGCTCCTCGCCCAGGGCATCGCACGCCGGGCTCGGATCTTCCTCCTCGACGAGCCGGCATCCGGCCTCGACGCCGCGAGCCGCGCACGCACGCAGACAATTCTCGTCGAAGAAGCGAATCGCGGGGCCACCGTCGCGTGCGTGACCCACGACGACGCGGCGATCGCAAATGCCGACCGTATCGTGCGACTCGATCACGGGGTGCGCGTGGCATAGCCGAGGGGTGCGCGCAGGTTGCACTGCGCGCGCGGCCTAGACTGGTGGGTACGCTGCGTTCCGTACGTGGCGGCGAACCAAGGAAGGGTGGTTGCCGCTCAGATGATCACCGAACCCGTAGCCGAAGTCGACCTCGACGCGATCGCGTCGAATATCCGGGTGCTCGCCGCGCTCGCGCCCTCCGCCGAGCTCATGGCAGTCGTCAAAGCCGACGGATACGGGCACGGGGCACTTCCGGTCGCGCACGCCGCCATCGCGGCCGGCGCAGGGTCGCTGGGCGTGGCCACGATCTCCGAGGCCCTGGCGCTCCGCGCCGGTGGGGTCACCGCCCCGATACTGAGCTGGTTGTCGACGAGCGGGTACGCCGAAGCCATCGCGCAAGACGTGCGTCTCGGTGTGAACTCGCGCAGCCAGCTCGACGCGATCGCCGCCGCCGCCCGCGAGATCGGCCGGCCCGTGGAGGTCCACGTCAAGGTCGACACCGGGCTCAGCCGCAACGGCGTGACCGAGGCCGAGCTGCCGGAGGTGCTGCGTCAGCTGGGGCGCCTTCGGGCGGAAGGCGCCGTGCGCGTGCACGGCCTCTTCAGCCACCTCTCGCACGCCGATGTACCCGATCATCCGCAGAACAGCGTGCAACTCGAGCGACTGCTGGCCGCCCGGGCCTCATTCGACCGGCACGGCATCCCTGTCGAGCAGATGCACCTCGGCAATTCTGGCACCGCACTCGCCCGCCCAGACCTGCACCTGGATGCTCTGCGCCCGGGACTCGCGATGTACGGGTACACCCCGTTCGAGAACCCCGACACGTCGCTGACGCCCGCGATGACGTTGAAGGCTCCGCTCGCGCTGATGAAGCGCGTGCACGCCGGCGACGGCGTCTCGTACGGCCACACCTGGACCGCCGAGCGAGACACCACGCTCGGGCTCGTGCCGCTCGGCTACGCCGACGGAGTGCCGCGCATCATGTCGGGCAAGTTCGACGTCGCCATCGGAGAGCGCCGATTCCCGAGCGTGGGACGCGTCTGCATGGACCAGTTCGTCGTCGATCTCGGGCCGGATGCTTCGGGTGTCGCCGAGGGAGACGAGGTCGTGCTCTTCGGCCCGGCGGAGGGGTGGCGCCCGAACGCGCGGGAATGGGCGCACGCCGCTCAGACGATCCCGTGGGAGATCCTCACCAGCATCGGTTCGCGCGTGCCGCGCAGCTACATCCACTCTGCCTGACCAGCCGCTGCGCTGCGCTGCCGTCCCTGCGCTGCGCTGCGCTGCGCTGCGCTGCGCTGCGCTGCTGCGCTGCCGTCCCTATGCGAGCGGGGTCACTTTCGGCGTGTGTCGGCCGGTTTCGCTTCGCGACACCCTCCACAAGTGACCCGGCTCGTACAGGCAAGGCAAGGCAAGGCAGCGGTGGCGCGGAAGGCTGGGCGGCGCTGACCCGGCCCGCCGGACGGCGCGGGAGCCCGGGTGGCGCGGGAGACCGGGCGGCGCTGACCCGGCTCGCCGGTACGAGTACCAGATGCGGACGTCTCGAAACCGCAGAGTTCGCAACTCCTCAGATTCATACTCTCCGCATCTCCTAACCTGGCGCCCGGCCCCAACGGCCGAATGAACCGATGCCATGAAAGCGAGACACACATGCCCCGCACCCGTTCGCCACACGCCTCCACCCCGACCGCCTCGACAGCGTGGGGTCTGCTGATCATCCGCCTCGCGCTCGGCGCGGTCTTCCTGATGCACGGCGCGCAGAAGCTCTTCGAATTCACGATCCCGGGCACGGTCGAATCGTTCGGCGCGATGGGCGCTCCGCTTCCCGAGATCACCGCGCCGCTGGTCGCCGTGCTCGAATTCGCCGGCGGGATCCTGCTGATTCTGGGGCTGCTGACTCGGCTCGTCGCCCTGTTGCTCGCCATCGACATGGTCGTGGCGCTCGTGCTCGTGCACGCGGCGGCCGGATTCTGGGTCGCCGAGGGTGGTTATGAATTCGTCGCGGTGCTCGGTGCGGCGGCGCTCGGGATCGCACTCACTGGCGCCGGATCGCTCTCCCTCGACCGCCCGCTCCTGCGCGGTCGCGCGCCGGCCTGGCTCGCCTGACGCGACGCGGCACCGCACCGCACCCCCCCCCCCCACCACCGTCACCCCACCCACCCACCACCTTCACCCCACCCACCCACCCACCCACCGAGCGGGGTCACTCTTCGTGCGTGTTGCATCCCCGACACGCACGAAGAGTGACCCCGCTCGCAGATTGGGGCGGGGAGAGGCAGGCCGCGCCGAGCGCGGCGTGCTAGACAGGAGGTACGCGAGTCGGCGACCAATGGAGGAGCAACATGGCAGAGTACGCACCGTTCACCGCGCACAACGGGTTCGTCCTCCCGCCCATCGGGCTCGGAACCTATCGACTGAACGGCGACGCTGGGGCTGAATCGGTCGCGGCAGCGGTGCGTGCCGGCTACCGTCTGCTCGACACCGCCGTCAACTACGAGAACGAGGGCTCCGTCGGCCGCGGTGTGCGCCTCGCCGGTGACTCCGGTGCCGGGGTGATCGTCACGTCCAAGCTGCCCGGCCGGCATCATGAGGCGCCCGCGAATCGGACGAGCATCGAGGAGAGCCGCTCCCGTATCGGCGTCGATGCGATCGGTCTGCATCTCATCCACTGGCCGAATCCGTCGCAGGCGCAGTACGTCGATGCCTGGCAGGGTCTCATCGACGCTCGCGAGCGGGGAGTGGTCGATCAGATCGGCGTGTCGAACTTCCTCCTCGAACACCTCGAACGCATCGAGGGGGAGACCGGCGTGCGTCCCGTCGTGAACCAGCTGGAGGTGCACCCGTACTTCCCTCAGGTGGAAGCGGTCGAAGCGCATCGCGAGCTCGGAATCATCACGGAGGCGTGGAGCCCGATCGGGCGCGCGGGGGCGATCCTCAGCGAACCCGTCATCCGTGAGCTGGCGCAGTCGCATGAGTGCACCCCGGTGCAGGTCGTGTTGGCGTGGCATGCGGCGAGGGGCGTCGTCTCAATCCCGCGGTCGCAGCACCTGGAGCGGCAGCGGGAGAATCTCGCTGCTGTCGACGTGGTGCTGGACGAGGCCGAGGTGTCGGCCATCACCGCGCTCGGGCGCTCCGACGGCCGATTGTTCGGTGCGGATCCCCGAACCCACGAAGAGATGTAGCCATTCCGTCGTCCACCCGGTGGTCTCGGAGTGCGGGATCAGCGGGCGTTCGGCGTGGTACGCGATGCGACGCCGACGATGTCATCGGCTCGCACCGCGATCCATTCGATGAGCGGGAGCATGCGGTCCATCAGGTCGCGGCCGCGCTCGGTGAGGCAGTACTCGACGTGCGGCGGCACCGTCGGCAGTGACTCCCGGTGGACGATGCCATCCGCGACGAGTTGGCGCAGGGTCGAAGCGAGCATCTTCTCGCTGATGCCCTCGACCTCACGGCGCAGCTCTCCCCAGCGATGAGTGCCGTCTGAGAGCGTGCAGAGCACGAGCACGCCCCAGCGACTCATGACGTGATCGAGGACCACGCGCGTCGAGCACGCCGGAGCGAAGGCTCCGGTTTCGCGCAATTCCGCATAACTTACCATTTGGGGAGTACCTTACCGGAAAGTGGGTACCCGCGTTCGGGAATGTGCGGCCGTCGAAGACCGCTGCACTCCTCGAACCCCTCCAGAAAGGAACCCCATGACCATTCTCGTCACCGGCGCCACCGGCGCCCTCGGCCACCTCGTCATCGATGCACTGCTCGCTCGCGGCATCGACCCTGCGCAGATCGTCGCCGGTGCGCGCACGCCCGCGAAGGCCGCTGACATCGCGGAGCGCGGCGTCACAGTCGTGCCGCTCGACTACGACGACGCCTCGTCCGTCGAGGGAGCGTTCGCCGGCGTCGACCGCGTACTGCTCATCTCGGGGAGCGAGGTCGGCAAGCGCACGGCTCAGCACCTCGCCGTCATCGAGGCGGCGGCCCGCGCGGGCGTCAAGCATCTCGTGTACACGAGCCTCGCGAACGTCGAGCGCAGTTCCCTGGCGCTGGCGCCGGAGCACCTCGCTACGGAGCGCGCCATCGCGGAGTCGGGTCTCCCCGCCACGATTCTCCGCAACGACTGGTATGCGGAGAACTACGTGGCGAACCTCGACCAGGCCGAGGCGACGGGCGTGCTGCTCTCCGCCACGCACGGGGGTCGCGTCTCAGCGGCTGCTCGTGCTGACTACGCGGCAGCGGCAGCGGTCGTGCTCGCCGATGACGCGCACGTCGGCAAGGTGTACGAGCTCGCGGGCGAACCCGTCACGTACGACGAGATCGCTGCGGCGATCGGCGAAGCGGTGGGTCGCGAGGTCGTGCACCACGACGTGTCAGCTGCCGAATTCCGCGCGGCGCTCGAACGCGCCGGACTGGATGCGGGGACGATCGGCTTCCTCGAGGGGCTCGACGCTGGCATCGCGGCGGGGGATCTCGATGTCGAGGATCCGACGCTCACCGAGTTGATCGGCCGCCCGACTACCTCGCTCGTCGAAGTGCTTCGCGCAGCGCGAGTCGCGAACGCCGCCGCCTGACCGTCACCGTCTTCCGGCGGCAGCCACTGGTTTGCCGAAGGCGCCACTCGACATCAGCCGCGGCCGAAGCTCCTCACCACGCAGAACGGGCCGCGCACGAGTCATCGTGCGCGGCCCGTTCTGCGGGAGAGGGAACTCAGACGGCGATCTTCTCGCCGGCGAGAATCTTCTCGACCTCTTCGTATGCGTCAGTCTCCGAGATGCCCCGGGCGAGCGCGAACTCCGTGACGAGGATGCCGCTTGCCCGCTGGTACATCGCCTTCTCGCCCGTGGAGAGCTTTGCGCCCTGGCTGCGGCGCCACAGGTCGCGTACGACCTCGCCGACGCGGTGCACACTGCCGGAGGCGAGCTTCTCGCCATTGGCCTTGAAGCGCCGCGACCAGTTGCCTGGCTCCTCGGTGAACTCCTCCTGAAGGATCTGGATGAGCGACTCGATGCCATCGCGATCGATGAGTTCGCGCACGCCGATCTCGTTCAGCTGATCCGCGGGGATCTGAATGGAGAGCTCGTTGAGCAGGGGCTGCAGCGTCAGCCAGGTGCGCTCGACGCCGCCGATCTTCTTCACCTCGATCGCAGTGATCGTAACCGCACCGTGGTGCGGGTACACGAGGGTATGTCCCACGACGTGAGACTGCTGCATAGTGATCTCCTCAGGCAATGTCGTGTGCGGACGCGCGGGCTGGATGCCTCACGGTCTCGACGAGTGCGAAGGGACTGGACGCCGCGATATGCGGTCCGCTGTGCCCCCGAACTTGCACTTCCTACTAATTTTAGCCGATTCCGGCGGATTTGCCCAATCGGAGGCAGTATGATGCCCCGAGCTTCTCAGGGAGACGACGCCCCCGCTTCAGTTGAGGACGATGATGCCGATGTTCAGCGTGCTCGCGAAGCACAGCCACAGGAGGTAGGGCACCATGATGAGGCTGGCGATCCGCGACCACTTCGCAGCCGACACGGCGAGTGCGATGACCACGACGATCAGAGCGATGATGATGACGGCGGCGATCCACCAGGCTGCTTCGCCGAAAACGGGATATCCGGCGAAGAACACCGGGGTCCACAGGGCATTGAGCACCAGCTGCAGAACGAAGAGCGAGAGGGTGGAACGGGCGGCGTTCGGCCCGCCCATGCGGAAACCCGGGCGCCAGATCAGGAAGCCTGCGAGTGCGATGAGGGCGTACAGCGCCGTCCACACGGGCCCGAATACGGCGTTCGGCGGATCCCACGGGACCTTCTCCGCATCGGCGTACCACCCGTCGACGTTGCCAGTGGAAGCGATGGAACCGCCGAAGGCCACCGCGGCCACGATGACCAGGAAGATGACGGCGACGAGCACCTGGCGCAACGTCGTCGGTCCCTTCGCCCGGGCGATGACATCTTCGTCTACCTGCGCATCCATATGAGCGACGCCCCCTTCGCTGATCGCATGGCCGCCTCGGCCACGTGCGCTCCACTCTGCCCATCCAGACCGTGGAGCGCCAGGGGGTTGCGGTCGGAGCGGGCATCGCCGAACGGAGGCCCTGCGGCGACGGGGGCGGGCACCGGGCCGCGCACGCCAGTGCCCGGCGCCGACGAGGCGCCCGCCGAAGCGGGAGGTCCGTCGACGCCGGGCGACTCGCCGGCACCGGCCCCTACTGGTTGGAGAGGTTCTCGCGCGCCTCGCCCGCGCGCGACTGCACGTCGCCGGTCGCCGAGGTGGCTTCGCTCTTCACGTGCTCGGCAGCCTCCGTCGCCGTCGACTTCACGGCCTCAGCGGCCTCCGTGGCGGGGTCCTGCAGGTTCGATGCGACCGACTTCGCCGCAGCCGTGGCCTCGTCGACGAGGGGCTGCGCCTCGTCGCGGAGCGTCTGCGACAGTTCCTTCTCCTTGTCAGTGCTCGGGATCAGCGACGCAGCGACCAGCCCGACGCCGAACGCGACGAGCCCGACGGCGAGAGGGTTCCCCTCGGCCTTCGCCTTGACCGTGTGCGCGGCGTCATGGGCGGCATCCCCGGCTCGACCTGCGACTCCCGATGCGGTGCCGCTCGCATCGTCCGCGGCGCCCATCACGCGCTCCTTGATGGATCCGAATTTCGTGCGCACCTTGTCCTTCTGGCGGTCCACGATCTTGCCGGGAGTGACCTTGTCGACCAGGGCGTCGGTGTCTTGGCCCAGGGAACGGCGCGTGCGCTCGATATCGGCTCGGATGGCATCCGGTGACTCGTTCATAAGTTCTCCTCATTTCTCTTGAGTGTCGGAATGAATTCCTGCAGGGTTTCCATCGTCTGCGGCGCGCCCTTGACCTTCTTGAGCTGCGCCTTGCCGATGACGAACAGTACGGCGGCGATCACCGCCCAGATCGCGGCCACGATGACGCCCGACCACCCGCCGCCGACCAGGGTCGCGAGCGCTGCCCAGAGCGCGATCGAGAGGAAGAGCACCACCATGCTCCCGGCGTACGCCGCGCCGCCCAGCATGCCTGCTCCGCGGCCGGTGTTCTTCGCCGATTCGCGGAGCTCGGCTTTCGCGAGGGCGAGCTCCTGGCGCATGAGCGTCGAGAGGTCTCCGGTCACCTCGCTCAGCAGGTCACCGAGCGATTCGTTCGCTGCCCGTTCTTCAGAGGGGGTTGGGTCGACCATCTGCGCCTCCTCCCGTGACGTCGCCGTGGCGCGAGGCTCCCGGCGCACCGGGCGCGGTTCCCGGGGCGCCTGGGCCCACTCCTGGAAGGGGAGATTCCGGCGCGACCGGAGCAGGGGGTGCTGGCTGACCAGATGCCGGCGCGACCGGGGCCGCGGGCGCTGCCGGAGGTGCAGCGGGAGCGACGGGGCGCGATACGGGTGCAGCCGGGCTCGAACCCGGAGCCGACGTGCTGGTGCTGGGACTGGTTACGGGGCGCGCCGGGGTCGTCCCGCCCGCGGGAGCGCTCGACTCGGACGAGGACTGCTCGTGCGCATTCGCAGCGAGAGCGCGGGTGAGGCGCCCCGCGACGACGCCTGCGACCGCGGCGATACCGATGAAGGCGCCCGGCCGTCGGCGCGCGAACGCCTTGACCTCGCTGACGACTTCGCGCGGTTCGTGGCTGTCGAGCCAGTCGCCGATGCGCGCGACCTTCTCAGACGTCTGGCGCACGAGATCGGGTGCGACACCACCGCCCGAAGCGCTCGAAGCCATTGCTTCGAGATCGTCGCCGGCGCGCTGCAGGCCGGAGGCGAGCCGCGACTGCTGCTTGGAGGCTTCGTCGTTCAGCTCGCGAGTCGTCTGCGCGACGAGCTCGTGCAACTGCATCGACGCTTCCTCAGCGACGTTGCCGATCTCGTCCTTCGCGGTGTGGGCGACGTTGCTCGCACCCTCCTGCACCGTGTGGGCGAGTTCGCCGGCCTCCTCCTTCGCGGTGTCGACCGTGCCGGATGATGGTGTGCGATTCGGATTCGCGTTTCCGCTCCCGAGGAGCTCATTCTCATGGGACATGTTCTCTCCTTCCACGCCGGATCGTTGCCGGTGTGACACCGTTTGTAGTCGAAGGAATTCGAGAGGGGACGGGCCTTGCACGAGTGCCGATCATGTGCCATCCGCGCCTAATCAGGGGGAGTGAGTCAGGCGTCGCGATCCACGGGGATCAGCTCGACGGAGAGATCCGCGCCGTCGACATCGGCGAGCATCATGGTGCACTGCGGCTGGCGGCGACGATCGGTCGGGGAACCCGGGTTGAGCAGGCGCATGCCGCCGGGTGAGACCGTGTCCCAAGGAATGTGCGAATGGCCGAAGACCAGCACGTCGGCGTCGGGGAATGCGGTGTCCGCCCGTTGCTCGCGCCCCGCTGCAGCACCGGTCTCGTGCACCATCGCGATATCGAGCTCCTCGACGCGGATGTGCGCGACCTCGGGAAGCCGCGCCCGCAACTCCGGGCCGTCGTTGTTGCCCCACACGCCGACGAGCGAACGAGAGGACGCCTGCAGCAGGTCGAGGGTTGCGGCATCCACCCAGTCGCCCGCGTGCAGCACGACGTCGGCCGTCGCCGCAGCCGCGAGCACCGCCCCTGGCATTCGCTTCGCCCGTTTCGGCAAGTGGGTATCGGCGATGATGAGCAGACGGGTGGGCATGCCACACTCTTATCGCGGGAGACGGGCCGGACGCAAGGCTCTGCCGTGATCCCGCACCGCATTCGACGATGGGCGCATGGCATTCCGGATCGCGATCGCCTCGGCGGGCTCACATGGCGCGCCCGATTGAGTCATATGCGCCGATCGGCGACGGCCGCACGGTCGCCCTGGTCGGCTCGAACGGGCGGATCGACTGGCTTCCCCTGCCGAACCTCACGAATGTTCCGGTGTTCGCGCACCTTCTCGACGCCGACACGGGCGGGTACTTCGAGGTTGCGCCAGACCTCCCCGAGACGGAGTACCGGACCGAGCGTCGATACGTGCCCGGCACCAACGTACTCGAGACGACGTTCGTCGCCGAGTCGGGAAGCGTGCGCGTCACCGATGCCCTGCTCGTCGGCGTCTCGGGCCGTCTCCCGTGGGCGGAGCTCGCGCGTCGGGTGACGGGTATCGAGGGAGAAGTGCCCGTGCGCTGGGCCGTGCACCCTGGCACGTCGTTGCAGACCGCGGCGCCGTGGATCGAAGCGACCGCTCATGGGCATGTGGTGCGCAGCGGCGCGACCGCCTTCACCGTCGTCGGTCTCGAGCATGGCCCGGGCGAGCCCGACTCCGACGGTGCTCGGGGGCCGGAGCTCGAAGGCGGGTTCACCGCACGGGCGGGGTCGCGGCATCTCATCGCGATCGCCGCGACGCATGACGAGCCGTTGCACTTTCCGAAACCTGAGAACGTCGACGCTGGGATCGATCGGACCATCGAGAACTGGCGGCATTGGTCGCACGTGTTCTCCTACGACGGCCCCTACGCCGAGCTGATGCAGCGGAACGCGCTTGCGCTGAAACTCCTGATCTACAGTCCGACAGGAGCCATCGCTGCGGCAGCGACGACATCGCTGCCCGAGAACCCCGAGGGTGGCAAGAACTGGGACTATCGCTTCGCCTGGGTGCGAGATCTCGCGTACACGGCCCACTCGCTGGTGCGGTTCGGGCTTCGAGAGGAGACCCAGGCTGCGCTCTCCTGGATGCTGCAGACCATTCGCAAGCACGGCCCGGAGCTGCAGGTGATGTACACACTCGACGGTGATCTCGTGGCGGGCCCTCAGGAGCATCATGTGGCCGGATGGCGAGGAATCGGTCCGGTCGTCTCGGGCAATCCCGCCAGCGAGCAACTGCAGCTCGGCGTGTACGGCGACCTCATCGCGATCTGCCGAACCTACGTCGATGCCGGGAACGTACTTGACGTGGCGACGGCTCGCATGCTCGCTGGCGTCGCCGACCGCACCTGCGATCTGTGGCGCAATCCGGATGCGGGAATGTGGGAGCTCGCAGTGGAGCGGCACTACATCTCCTCGAAGATGGGCTGCTGGAAGGCGCTCGACGACGCTGTCGCGCTCGTCGAGGCTGCGGCTATCCCGGGGAACGCCAGCCGATGGCGGGCGGAGCGAGACCGCATCCGCGCCTGGATCGATGCACACGGCTGGTCTGAGGAGCGCGGCTCGTATCTCTTCTACGCGGGAGGGAACGAATTGGATGCATCCGTGCTGCTGCACGCCCCGACCGGCTTCGACCGCGGCGAGCGCATGTCGTCGACCATCGATGCGTTGACCGACGAACTCGGGGCCGGCCCATTGCTCTACCGCTACAGCGGCGCCGAGCGCGAGGAGCACACGTTCGTGGCGTGCGCCTTCTGGCGCGTCGAGGCACTCGCCTGCGTCGGCCGCCACGCCGAAGCCCTCGAGCTGATGGAGGCCCTCGTCGAGCATGCCAACGACGTGGGCATCTACGCAGAGATGATCGATGCCGAGACGGGGGCCGCGTGGGGCAATACGCCGCAGGCGCTCAGCCACCTCGCCTTTCTCGGAGCGGCGATGACGATTCATAATGTCGTGCCACCAGACATGCTCGACGGCCGCTGACGGTCGCGCCGGGCGCACGCACCCCTAACAGGAAACACGAGTGAAAGGAAACACCATGTCACGTGACCAGTACACCTTCGTCAACCCTGCCGAACTGTACGCGGATATCAAGCCGCAGAAGCAGCACATGCCCGAACCGGGCCTCGACGCCGACCTCACCCCGAAGGCGGATCTCGGCGAGGAGAGCTACCGCGGAACCGGCCGTCTGCAGGGCCGCAAAGCCCTCATCACCGGTGGAGATTCGGGAATCGGTGCGGCGACCGCCATCGCCTTCGCGCGCGAGGGCGCCGACGTCGCGATCTCCTACTTGCCGGAGGAGGAGACCGATGCGCAGCGCATCGCAGGCATCCTCCGCGACGCCGGAGTCACGGTGGCGACGCTGCCCGGAGACCTGCGCGATGCCGAGTACTGCCGCACGCTCGTCGCCGATGCGGTGTCCCAGCTCGGCGGGCTCGACATCCTGGTGAACAACGGCGGCAAGCAGGTGTTCCAGGAATCACTCGCCGACCTCAGCGATGAGCAGTTCGACGACACGTTCAAGACGAATGTGTACGCGATGTTCTGGATCACGAAGGCGGCCCTGCCTCATCTTGCTCCCGGGTCGACCATCATCAACACCACGTCGATCCAGGCGTACTCGCCGGCTGCGATCCTCGTCGACTACGCGTCGACGAAGGCGACGATCAACGCATTCACGAAGGGGCTCGCGGCTCAGCTCGCCCCCAAGGGCATTCGCGTCAACGCGGTCGCGCCGGGGCCGATCTGGACGCCGCTGCAGCCGAGCGACGGCCAGCCGCAGGAGAAGATCGAGGAGTTCGGCGCAGAGACCCCGTTCGGCAGGATGGGCCAGCCTGCAGAGCTCGCGCCCGCATACGTCTTCCTCGCTTCGGCGGAGTCGAGCTATGTCGCGGGGGAGACGCTCAACGTCAACGGCGGCATGCCGACTCCGTGATGAGCGAGCGCGAGATGCAGGTGTTCCGCTCGACGCCCGGAATTCTCGTCGAGAGCATCTGGTGGGATGCCCGTACCGAGGAGGTCGTGTGGGTCGACATCGTGGCTGGACTGCTGCATCGCGGACGTCTCGACGGGGCGGTGGATGGCAGTGAGGATCGCGTGGTCCACCTGCCCCCACCGCTCTCGGCGGTGCAACCCGGCCCCGACGAGGGGTATGTCGCATCGCTCCGGGACTCCGTCGTGCTGCTCGACGCCGACGGCGCAGTGGTTCGCGAGTTGGCGCTGCTGCGGCACCGTCGCGACGGGATGCGTCTGAACGAGGGAAAGGTCGATCCGTTCGGACGTTTCGTGGTCGGCGGGATGAGCGTCATCGGTGAGACCCCGGATGCGGATCTCTGGTCTGTCGCGCCGGACGGCGCGGTCACGGTACTCCGGGGCGGTTTCGGCATCACGAACGGCATGGAATGGTCGGACGACGGGCGCACCATGTACGTGACGGATACCTCGACCGAGACGGTCTACCGCGGCTCGTACGGCCCGGATGGCCTCCTCGGGGAGCTCGAGCAATTCGTGTCGGGCCGTCCGAGTGACGGCCTCGCGCTCGCCGCGGACGGGACGTTCTGGAATGCGCTCTACGGCGAGGGCGTGGTGGCGCGGTGGTCGGAAGCGGGAGAACTGATCGAGGAGGTCGCGATTCCTGTGCCGAATGTCACCTCGGTCGCCTTCGCCGGACCGGGTCTCGGTCGGGCCCTCGTCGGCACTGCGCGCGAGAACCTCACCGAAGCGCAGTTGCGGGCCGCTCCGGGTTCAGGAGCCATCTACATGTTCGACGGGGGAGCGCATGGAAGGCCGGTGCACGCGTTCGGCTCGGTATAAGCGCTCTCGCGGGGAGAGCCCACCGCGTGACCGGCGCGTCAGGATCGATCGAAGCCGTCGAACTCGTAATCCCAATCGGGGGCTCGCATCTCTTCATCGAGGAGCGGGCCTCCGGTCACCGGCTGCGGGAAGCTGGGATGCGTGCGCAGCTCTTCGGCGTGCTCTGAGAAGTCCGGCTGCTCCTCTCCCTCCCAGTTGGCGGGGAGCGAGAGCACGTCGTTGCCGACTCCGATGACGAGATCGGCGGTGCCCACCCGATCGTGATCGTCGGTCACGATCGGGATCCTCACCGCCTCGGCACGTCCGTTCTTCGCGACGGCGGCCGTGAGTTTGACCAGCGCCTCGGCGACGTCGTCAGTGGTGGTGACGGTTTCTCCAGCGTAGGTGATCGTTCTCATGGTGAGACTCTCGCATGCATTCGCGGTATTGATTAGACGGTTGTGTTTTCGGGGGAGGGGCGGGTATACGCGGGAGCCGAGCGGAGGTCGCAGCACTGCGGGCAAAACGAAATCGAGCCTGCCCGAATCCGTCCGGATGTGCCATGCTGCTTGCATGGGTTTTCTGATTCATGGCGGCAACGATTACGAGTTCGAGGATCGTCTCCTCACGCATTTGAAGACGGTCATCGGGCAGAAACTGGTGAAGCAGGAGAGCTTCTTCCTCAGCTGGTCGCGCACTCCGGACCAGGGCAGCGGACGCGTATCGGTGTGGCTCTCGCCGTACGTCACGGTCGCCTTCCGCTTCTCCGGCAGCAAGCGCCCCGAACTCAACATGACCTGGTTGAAGGCGCTGAACGCGCTTTCCAACACCCCGCGTGGGCTGATCGTCATCAGTGAGGAAGAGGCTGAGGCCTACGCGAAGAAGAATCCCGACCTGATGTGACCGCACGCTGATGGTTGCGGAGGTGCCGTGGACGCTGCTCGCATGTCTCGCGTATGCCGGCAACGTCTGCATCGGCACGGCGAGCCTGCGCGGCCGCCGTGTGCCGCGCTCATGGCACGGTCGCGTCTTCCTCGTCGCGCTCGCGCTCACCGCGATCGCCGCGGCGACCTCGTTCCCAGAGCACGGTGCTCGAGGCGCCGCTCTCATCGTCGCGCTGGTGCCACTCCTGACGCTGCCCTTCGTGGGGAGACCGGTGCGCCGCCGTCCCAGCACGCACATCATCATCGGATTGGTGGCCGCACCGTGCTTCGCGATTGCGCTGCTGCTCTGGGCGGTCGCCGCCTTCTGACACTGCACCGCGTGTAGGGTCCAGGAAGGAGTGAGAGGAAGGCGAGCATGGAGTTTCGCGATGTGCTGTTCAATCGGAGAACGACGAACGGACCGTTCCTCCCGGATCCGGTCTCAGAGGAGCATCAGCGTCTGCTGATCGCGGCCGCGGCCTCCGCGCCGTCGCAGTTCAACAGTCAGCCCTGGCGCTTCGTGGTGATCGAGGATCGCGACACCATCGAGACGATCGCGCGGGTGAGCGGAGAGTCGATGACCGCGGTCATCGGCGAGGGATCGTTCTTCACCCGCTACAAGCGACACTTCCGATTCAGTGCGGAGGAGATGGCCGAGCATCGCTCCGGCATGTACTTCGACAAGCTGCCCGCACCTCTGCGCCCGTTCACGCGCGCGGTGTTCACGGCCTCGGGGCTCGCGATGATGCGGATGCTGAGGGTGCCGCAGACGCTCGGCGAGGAGAATCGCAAGCTGGTCGCGGGATCCCCGCTGATCTTCGGCGTGATGCTCGATCGGGCGGAGCGCGGGGCTCACCCGCTCGCAGACTTCTACTGCCAGTTCAGCATGGGGGCCGCCGTCGAGAACATCTGGCTGACGACCGTCGAGCTCGGCATGGGCATCCAGTTCATCTCGTTCCCGATGGAGGCGCCGGAGCAGTGGGAGCGGTTGACGAAACTGCTCGACGTTCCCGATCACCTCGAACTGATGGCGCTGTATCGGCTCGGCTACGTGCCGCAGGACCAGCGACGGCCGAAGATCGACTGGTCGAGTCGTGAGCGCCGCCCGCCATCGCAGTTCGTATACCGGGAGACGTGCCGCACGCCCCAGCAGGGCTGGGACGAGGCCACCCTCTGATGCCCGGGCGAACGGGTCGAGCGCGCCGCATCGTCGGTATCGGCGGAGCGGCGATCGGTGCGCTGCTCGTGCTCGCCGTCGTCGCCTTCGTGGTCTGGGCCAACCTCACGTATCCAGCGGAGCGAGGCCCGCTCGAATCGGTGGCGCAGGACGAGCGCGTCACGGTGACCGAGCGAGACGGGGCGATCGTGATGAGCCCGTCGCAGGGTGCCGAGACGAGCGGCCTCGTCTTCTTCGCCGGGGCGAAAGTCGAACCCGGGGCGTACCAGGCGACCTTCCGTGAGACGGTGGCTGCAGGCCAGACGGTGGTCATCGTGCAATCGTTCTTGAACCTGCCCCTGTTCGAGACGCGCCCGTTGAGCGATTTCACGAGTCTCGCCCCGGAGATCGAGACGTGGGCGGTCGGCGGCCACAGCATGGGCGGCGTCAAGGCCTGCATGTTCGCGGAATCCGAGCCGGAGGACGTCACAGCTCTCGTGCTGTTCGCGTCGTACTGCGCAGACGACGCCCTCGCCGGTCGCGATGATGTCGACGTGCTGTCGCTCTCGGCGACGAATGACGGGCTCGCGACGCCGGAGAAGATCGAGGCGTCGGCCGCGGACTTGCCGGATGGCACCCGCTTCGAGACGATCGCAGGGGCCGTGCACGCGCAGTTCGGCGCGTACGGCGAGCAGCCCGGAGATGGAACGCCGACGATCTCCGACGACCAGGCGCGCGCCGAGATCACCGAGGCGCTCGCCGGTTTCCTCGGAGGTTAACGGTCTGACGCGGCGTCAGCGCGGCCATCCGTCTCGGGCGCCCGATCCTCGCGGTTCCGCTGGTACACGTCGGGGATCCCGTCGCCGTCCTCGTCGACCGCATCGCGCAGCGCCATGCGCCGGTACCTGCGATTGCGAGAACCGAGGAGCAGCGAGGCGAGCACGGCCGCGACCACGGATGCGCTGAGAATGGCGACCTTCGCGATGTCGTGCTCCTCGGTGCCCGGCGCGAAGGTGAGCTCCGCGATGAGCAGCGACACCGTGAACCCGATTCCGGCGAGGAGCCCGACGCCGACCATGTCGATCCACCGGAGATCCGGGTCGAGCCGGGCGCGCAGCACCTTCGTCGTCAACCAGGTCGATGCGAGAATGCCGATCGGCTTGCCGATCACGAGCGCCGCCATGATGGCGAAGGTGAGCGGCTGCGTGAACGCCTCGCGGAGTCCGTCGACGCCGCCGAGCGAGACCCCGGCGGCGAAGAACGCGAACACGGGAACGGCGAACCCGGCGGAGATCGGTCGGAAGCGGTGCTCGAACTCCTCGGCGAGGCCCGGGGCGGAGGAGCGGTCGTCGCGCGCTCCCTTCCGGTGCAGCACGGGGATCGCGAAGCCGAGCAGCACGCCGGCGATGGTCGCGTGGATGCCGGAGGCATGCATCAGCGCCCAGGCGACCGCGCCGACGGGCAGGAGGATGCACCACGCCGCGGACGCATGGCGACTGAAGAACACCCGGAATCGCTGCGCGAGCATGCCGTAGACCAGGATCACGGCGACGGCGAGAACGAGGGGAACGACCTCGATGTGGTCGGTGTAGAAGACCGCGATGATGCTGATCGCGAGCAGATCGTCGACGACCGCGAGCGTGAGGAGGAAGATGCGGAGCGCCGGCGGCAGGTGCGAGCCGATGATCGCGAGCACCGCCACCGCGAACGCGATGTCGGTGGCGGTGGGAATCGCCCAGCCGTGATGCAGGTCGGGTCGCTGTGCAGCGACCGCGGTGTAGATCAGGGCGGGAACGAGCACGCCGCCGGCGGCGGCCACGATCGGTACGACTGCGGAGCGGAAGCTCCGCAGATCTCCGGCGACGAACTCTCGTTTGAGCTCGAGCCCGACGAGGAAGAAGAAGATGGCGAGCAATCCGTCCGCGGCCCAGGTGCCGAGGCTCAGCTTCAGATGCCACGGCTCGTAGCCGAACTCGAAATCGCGCAGTGCGACGTACGCGTCAGACCACGGCGAGTTGGCCCAGATGATCGCGACGATCGCAGCGACGACGAGCAGCATGCCGCCCACCGTCTCCTTGCGCAGCAGTGTCGTGATACGCCCGGCTTCGCGGTAGCTCCCGTACTCGGGGAACGTCGATCCGGTCTGCGGTGGTGACTGCGCCATAGTGCTTTCTCTGAAATGGTCGACGGATGCGCACGGCATGCGGTTCCTCTCGCCCCAGCGAGGAGAACGGGTTGTACGCTTACCCATGGTAGAGGGCCGAGGAGGTGCCATGACAGCCGTGCGTTCATCGGAGGCTCGTGTTGCGCTCATCACGGGCGCGGGGAGCGACCGCGGAATCGGGTTCGCGGCGGCTCGGGCGCTCGCGGAGGCGGGTCACCGGCTCGGTATCGCAGCAACGTCCGACCGCATCGAGGAGCGTGCGGCGGAGCTCCGCGCTCTCGGGCACGAGGTGGTGACCGTGATCGCCGACCTGACTGATGCGGCGGAGGCGGATCGTGCGGTCGCCGAGGTGCTCGAGGCCTTCGGTCGACTCGATGTGCTCGTGAACAACGCGGGCATGACCTCGGTCAGTGATCCGGAGCAGCCGGCGGGCATTCGAGACATCTCGAACGCGCAGTGGGACGCGGCGCTCCGCCGCAATCTCGACACCATGCTGTTCGTCACGCGCGCGGCGACCCCGCCCCTGGTGCGAAGCGGCGCCGGCCGGATCATCAACGTCGCCTCGCTCTCCGGGCCGGTGACGGCCTACGCGGGCGACATCGCGTATCACGCGGCGAAAGCCGGCGCCGTCGGTCTGACACGGGCCGCCGCCATCGACCTCGCCGAGCAGGGGGTGACGGTGAACGCTGTGGCGCCCGGGTGGATCGACACCGGATCGTCCACGCCCCACGAGCTCCGCATGGGAGACGCGACGCCGGTCGGACGATCGGGGCGGCCCGAGGAGGTCGCGAGTGCCATCGCCTGGCTCGCCCGGGCAGATGCCTCGTACGTGACCGGCCAGGTCATCGTCGTCGACGGCGGCAATTCGATCATGGAGGATCGCGGCGGGGCGTCTCGGGAGTAGAACGACCTGCCCGCTTCGCCCGTGGGTGCTTCGCCGGGACGACGGAGGGCCGGCGGAATCCGCCGGCCCTCTGCGTTCATCGGATCAGTAGTGCGCGGGCGGGTCGCTTCCGGGGAAGGAATCCTCGCCCCATTCGTCTGCCACGGCGTCCGCGTGCTCGTGCGACACCTCGGTCGAACCCGGGTGCTCCGCGATATCCTCGCGTGACTCCGCATTCTCCGCGTTCTCCGTGATGTCCTGCGACTCCTCGGATCCGGGTACCTGCTCATTCACCTGTTCGTCATCGGCGCGACCGGTCATGAGTGCTCCTTCCTGTTCGCACATTGCGGCGGACGAGTCCGCCGCGCAGTGGTTCCATCGTCGAAGAATGCGTGGCGACGTGCAAGCCCCTGGCACTGCGGCCTCGAACTGTGCGTAGGGGTCAGATCCACCCCTGTTGCCAGGCGTGTTCAGCCGCCTCTTGGCGATTTCCCATTCCGAGTTTCGTCATCGCCGCGGAGAGGTAGTTGCGCACCGTGCCGGGTGAGAGGAACAGCGCTTCGGCGATGTCGCGCACGTTCGAGTGGACGCGGGTGGCGCGCAGCACGTCGAGTTCGCGATCCGTGAGCGGGCAGTGCTCGGCCGAGAGCGCGGCGGCCGCGATCTCCGGATCGATGTAGCGCTTGCCTGCAGCCACGTCGCGAATGACCTGCGCGAGTTCACCGGCGGGCGTCGACTTCGGCACGAATCCGACGATCTTCGCGGCGAGTGCACGTCGGAGCACGCCCGGCCTCGCGTGTCGCGTGACGATGATGATGCGCGTACTGGGAGCGCCTGCCGCGATGAGCGTTGCAGCCTCGATGCCATCGGTGCCGGGCATCTCGAGGTCGAGCAGGCACACATCGGGCCGCAGCTCGATCGCGAGCGCAGCGGCTGTTGCGCCGTCGTCGGCGCCCGTGACGACCTCGATATCCGGTTCGAGTTCGAGAAGCGCTTCGAGTGCGCTTCTGATGAGCTGCTCGTCGTCGGCGATGAGCAGCCGGATCGGTTCTGTCATCGTGCTCCTCCGCCCGGGACCCATACCGTGAGCTCGAAACGCCCCGCTTCGTCGTCGTGCGACGCGGTCAGCGTGCCGCCGACGGCCATGATGCGGTCGCGCAGCCCAGCGAGTCCGGAGCCAGCATGCGCATCATGCGTGGTTTCCACGCCGTCGTTGGTGATCGCGAGCGCGAATCCGTCTCGCTGAGGCGCGAGAGCGATGGTCGCGCGGGCGGCGACGCTGTGCCGGAGGATGTTGGTCGTGGCCTCGCGCACCGCGAAGGCCAGCGCGCGCTGAGCGGCTGGGTCCTCCGGGCTCCTCGCGATGTCCAGCGTGCATTCCGCTCCCGAGAGGGTCAGCACGTCGCGAGCGTTCTCGAGTTCATCCGGGAGGTCGACGTCCCGGAGTCCGGCGACGAGCGCTCGCGTCTCCTCCATGGCGTGCTTGGCGGTGAGGCGGATCTCGGTGAGCTGCTCGGCGGTGCGAGCTGCGTCGCGGCCGAGCGTGCGTTCGGCGAGTTCGGCCTGCAACGCGATGACTTGCAGATGGTGACCTTGAATGTCGTGGAGGTCTGCGGCGAAGCGCAGTCGTTCTCGGGTGACGGCGAGCGTCGCCGCGAGAGACCGGGCCTCGTCCAGCCGCCGGATGATCCGCCACATCCACAGGCTGGTGAACAGCATGAAGGGGAGCAGAGCGCCGTAGAGGAGCACGAATCCGCTCGAGATATCCAGTGAGTGCTGCAGGATCGCCGATCCCCGGCTGATGTGAACGAGGAGCGGGATCGCGGCCAGAGCCAGCGCCAGGCCGGTGGCCCCCCATCGGCGCCCGCCCGAGAGCACGGCCGCGAACAGGACGCCGGAGAACCAGAGCTGCGCCGCGGCGTAGACCGCCAACTCGGGAGAGGCGAAGGCGAGGGCCCACGAGATCGCGGGGGGCAGGAAGAGTGCGACGGTCCACCCGCGGTGCGGTCGCGTGTCGGGCGCATCATCGCGGAGAAACCAGCAGTAGCGGATCCGAGCGGCCGCGGCGAGGACGCTCGTGATCAGGAGCGCGAGCACGAGAGGATCGCGCGTCGCCGCGAAGTCGGCGAGGTAGTCGAACGCGATGATCGCGTCGATGACGACGAACAAGAACACGATGGAGCCGAGCGTGTAGTTCCACGTCGCGGTCACACCGGCGCCAGGAGCCCGGTGCATGTCAGCTGAAATCATAGCGTTGACCAGACTACGAGCATCTCGGGCGATCGGGCCCGGCGTGCGCCGTCGCGTGACACATGTCATGCCGAAGTGGTGCGGATGTGCATGCCGACCGATGACACGGGGGCACTACGGCGCCGACGACGAGTGGGAAACGATGGACGTACCTCATCAGCAGCGCCCTCACGACCGACGGCGGGGCTGATCCTCTCCCGACGTGAAAGGTCCCCATGATCACCACTCTCCAGGAATTCGCCGCCTCGCTCCCGGAGCCGCTGCAGTGGCTCGGCGTACTGGTCATCGCGGCCATTCCGTTCGTCGAGTCCTACTTCGGTTCGGCGATCGGAGTCATCGTCGGTATTCATCCGGTGATCGCGGTTGCAGCAGCGGTCGTCGGAAACGTGATCTCGATGCTCGTCTTCGTGCTCACCGCGCACGGGGTCCGTGCCAGCGCGACGAAAGGCAAGGACGCGAAGCCGCTGACGCCGCGACGCGAGAAGCTCAAGCAGCGGTTCGAGCGCTACGGGGTGCCCGGGGTCAGCCTGCTCGGCCAGGTGTTCCTGCCGAGTCAGATCACGTCGGCGGCGATGGTCTCGTTCGGGGCTCCGAAGAACCAGGTCATCTTCTGGCAGATCATCTCGATCATCATCTGGGGCGTCGTGTTCGGCGTGCTCGCGGCGCTCGGCGTGGCCGTACTTGCATAGCTCTCAGGCGCGCTGAGCGATCAGCGATGCGGCGATCGCGCGAGCAGTGCCCGTGGTGTGATCGGGCGCGCGCAAGCGCATGGCGAGATCGCCGCTGACGATGAGGAGGAGTTGCTCCGCCAGTGCGGGCGCGTCCTGCGCCGACACCGGTTCGGCGAGTCGCGTCAAGCGATACCGCATGGCGTCGGTTTCTGCGCGGATCGCCGCAGCCACTTCGGGAGGAGCCGACGCGTATTCGGCCGATGCTCCGAGAAACGCGCACCAGCGCGAGCCGCGGGGCAGCTCGCGAAACGCGTCGAGCGCCTCGAAGATCGCGAGCAGACGCTGCTCATCGGTCGAAGCTCTCGCGATCGCCTCATCCCAGGATTCGATCCAGGCGTTCTGGCGTCGCTCGAGCACGGCCGCGAGGAGTGCGTCTTTGCTGGCGTATCCGCGATACAGCGTCGCGGGGGAGACTCCGGCGCGCGCCGTGATGGCGTCGATCGGGGTCGAGATGATCCCCTGCGAGAAGAACAGATCTTCGGCGGCGTCGAGAATTCGCGCTTCCGTACTCGACCTGAGCCCCATGGGAATACTCTAGGCTAGCGATAAGTGAAACGCACGTTATCGTTTTGGGGGTGCGCATGTCGGCGCAGCAGCGAACTCGTTCACGGCGAGCCACGCCGCAGATGTGGGCACTCGTCGTCGCGGGCACCGCGGTGATCGCCGCGACCTACGGCCTCGTCAGACTCGCGTTCGGCCTCCACCTCCCCGAGATGAGCCGTGAGTTCGGTCTCGGCATCGCGACCCTCGGGTTGATCTCGGCCGGGGCATCCGTGGTCTACGGGCTCGCCGCCTGCGCCGGGTTCCTCGTCGGGGACCGCTTTCCGCGCGCGCTGGTGCTCGCGGCCGGTCTCACCGCGGGCGGCGGATCGATCGGCATCGCGTTGACGCACGACGTCGGAATCTTCAGCGCGTGCGCGATCGTGAGTTCGGCCGGTGCAGGGTGCGCGTCTCCCGGGCTCGTGCGCATCATTCATCGGGCCGCGTCCTCCGGCGACCGGGCGACGATGCAATCGGTCGTCAACGCGGGGACCGGCCCCGGCCTCGTCGCAGCGGGCTGCATCGCGTGGTCGCTCGCGCCCGACTGGCGGCTCGCCTGGGTGATCGCCGGCGGAGTGACGGCGCTCGCGACCATCGCGGTGCTCTGGTTGGGTCGGGAGCAAGCGTCGGAAGCCGTGGAAGCGCGGTCCGCGCTCCGGTTGCCGCCCGCGGCCTGGTGGGCGTCTCATCGCGCAGCGCTCCTGGCCGCTGCCGCCTTCGGCTTCGGAGCTGCAGCGGTCTGGAACTACGGGCGAACTGCGCTCATCGATGCCGGCGCCTCTGCAGGTGTCTCATTGCTCGCGTGGGTGCTGCTCGGTGTCGGCGGGACGGCAGTGATCCTCACGGCGCCGCTCGTGCGGAGGCTGCGGCCGCGCAGCCTCTGGGCAGTCTCCACGATCCCGGCCGCAGTCTCCACAGCCGCTCTCGGAGTGTCCTCCGGCTCTCCTCTGCTTGCGGGAGCGGTGTGCGCCGTGTTCGGTTGGGGATACGTGACCGCGACCGGCGCCCTGATCGAGTGGACTACGCAGATCGATGGTTCGCGCGCTGCTACGGGCACCGCCGTGCTCTTCGTCGTGTTCATGATCGGCCAGGCGGCGGGGGCGGCCGTCGTCGGTGCCCTCGTCGCGCAGCTGGGGTACGCGGGAGCGTTCGGCGTCGCGGCCGCAGCGGCTTGCGCGGCAGGCGTGCTCGGCTATGAACGGCAGGCGCGGCGAGTTCGAATCAGGTAACGGCTCGAGCGATCGCAGCGACGGCTCCTGCGGCCGGTACGGTGATCGTCAGGAACGTCACGAGGCGGTACGCGGGCTCCAGCTGAAATCGGTGCTCCGCCTCGAAACGACAGAACCCCCGCCGCTTTCGCGACGGGGGTTCTGCGTGAACTGGTGCGCCCCAAGGGATTCGAACCCCTGACCTTCTGATCCGTAGTCAGATGCTCTATCCAGCTGAGCTAGGGGCGCCCGTTGGTTTCCCAACTCGAAAGAGACTACACGAGACGATCGAAAAACGAAAATCACGCCCCCTTCGCACAATGGCGCCGCGCGTGTCGCGAGCGAGCGGTACCCTGGAACCCGTGTCACTGAGCCCAGAACTCGCCCGCGCGGAAGCACTGATCCGCGAGATCGCCAACTATCCGTCGCCCGGCATCCTCTTCCGCGACATCACGCCGCTGCTCGGCGATGCTGGCGCGCTGCGCGCGACGGTCGACGCCCTCATCGAACCGTTCAACGGTTCGTTCGACGTCGTAGCGGGCCTCGAAGCGCGCGGGTTTCTGCTCGCGAGTGCCGCGGCGTACGCCAGCGGCACCGGCCTCATGCCGATTCGGAAGGCGGGCAAGCTCCCCCGTCCTGCGGCGAGCGTCGGCTACAAGCTGGAGTACGGCACCGCAGAGGTCGAAGCGCACGACGATTTCGCGCCGGGCACCCGCGTGCTGTTGATCGACGACGTTCTCGCCACCGGCGGGACGCTCGCGGCCGCCCACGAACTCGTCGAGCGGCTCGGCTACGTCGCCGCAGGCACGTCGGTGCTCTTCGAGATCGATGGCCTCGGCGGGCGCGAGACCGTCGCCGATGCCTCGCTGCACACGGTCTTCCGGAGCTGACGCCGCGATGTCCGCGGTTCGCCTGATGCTTGCAGTATGAGTCGATCATCGAAGCGCAGCGGGCAGCGGCTGCCCGCCTCCGACTTCTTCGATCTCGCGGGAAGCGACCCCGAGTTGCTCACGTCCGGGAGGATCCCTGATCCGCTCCCCGAGCACACGCCCGTGTTCCGGTGGCTCGCGAACGTGCTGCAGCTCGTCGAGTCGCGCCTGCGCGCTCGCGGCGACACCGCGCTGCGGAACGCGATCCGGTTCTTCTGGGTTCTCGTAGCCCTTGTCGGAGTCTTCCTGCTGGTCGGCCCCGTCATCAATGAGCCGCTCGACTTCGATGACGTCATCGCATCAGCCGAGATCGACGACGTCGACTGGGTCGCGCGAGACGCCGAGGTGGACTACGTCATCGACCGCGACGCAGCAGGAGGCTTCGTCGCGCAGGTGAGCGAGCGCTTCGACGCCGAATTCCGCAACGGCCCCGAATCGAGCGTGGCGCGCACCGTTCTGACCGAGTACCACGGACACGACGTGCGCTTCTCATTGACGAGTGCGACGATCGACGGCGCCGAAGCCGAGATCGACGTGCAACACGAGCCGACCACCACGGAGGTGCGGCTCACCCGCAGCGACGGCGAAGCGCTTTCCGGTACACGGGAGATCGCGCTCACATACGAGCTGCACGACCTCGTCACGACGGATGTCGACGAGGCGACCGCGGAACGCGTCGATCGTTTCGACTGGCCGCTCTTCGCCCCGACGTGGCCGCAGGCGACGAAAGGCATCGACGTATCCGTGACGCTCGCCCGCGAGATCGACCAGGCTCTGGTGCGGGCCCCGCGGGCCTACATCGGCTGGTTGCTCATCAGCGGCACCGAGTGGTTGACCCCCGAGGGGGAGGACGCCGCCGGGGTGCGGTACGCCTTCTCGAACGATGACGCGCTGCCGCCGAACGCGGACCTCTCGGTCAGCGCCCAGTTCGCACCCGGCACGTTCACGCAACCGCAGACGACGACGCTCTTCTGGGTGCAGACGTACGGGCCGCTGCTCCCGATGGCCGTGCTCGTCGTGCTCACGCTCTTCGCGTTCGCCGCTCGGCGCGTGGTGTGGGCCGACAGCGCCGGCGACCCGTGGTACCTCCCGAGAAACGAGCCGCCGGAACGGCTCTCGCCCATGCTCGCCGCGGAGCTCATGGGGCAGAGACGGCACGTCGAGCTCCTCACTGCGCTCGAGCACCCTCCCCGGCCGCGGTCGTCTCGACGAGCGGAATGGCTCCGGCGTCTCGCCCGGGCGGGCCGTCGGGCGGGCAGCCTCGGAAACACTCCGACGGTGCTGCGGCGCACGCGGTCGTGGGGATCGAGCCGAGCCGCCGTGCGGGCCGGGCTTCGATGGGTGCCCGACAGTTACGTGCGCGATTTCTTCACCGTCGCCCCCATCGCCATCATGCTGCTGCAGTGGGGGGTGCTGCGTCAGCTCTCGCACCAGGTGATCCTCGCAGTCGTCTGGTGGCCGGCCGTATTCGTGCTCGTCTCGACCGTGCTGGCGATCATGTCGAACGTCGCAGTCTCCCGCCCCCGCCCCCTCACGCGAGCCGGCGCACTCGCGATGCAGCAGCTGAAAGGCATCGACGTGTGGGCGCGGGCTACCCGGCTGCTCGACCGCGGACCGCTCGACGACCCGCTGCTGCCCTACGCCCTGCTGTTCGAGCGCCCCCGCCGCGCCGGTCGGAAGATCGCGGAGCACGCGGGAGCAGAGACCGGCGATCGCGCAATCTCACGCGGATGGCGCACCGAGCATTTCGTGGGTGCGCCCGCGCTTCTCGCACTGTTCGCATCGATCGTGGTGCTCGCGGGCTCGATCGTCACCGTATCCACGCAGCCGGCGCCGTACCGGACCGATATCGACTTCGTCACCTGGTCGAACGACCTCCCCGGCACGCTGTACACCGAGGTCTCCGGGTTCGACATCGAAGCCGAGTTGCGACGCGGCGACGACGGCGGAGCGCGCCTCGACGTCGTCGAGCGGCTTGACGTGGTCTTCGACGACTCGGCTTCGAAAGTGCCGCAGTTCGCGAAGGAATGGCCGACGGAACGCCTCGGGCAGTCGCTCGGCTTCGAACTCGAATCGGTCACGATCGACGGGGAGGCCGCGCCCTACACCGAACTGCCGCAATCGGAGACGAGCAGCCTCGCGATGCTCACCCGTTTTCCCGACGTGCGTTCTGGGGAGCACGAGATCGAGATCGCCTACTCGCTCGACCACGCTGCGGTCGACGCCGACGCCGGGGACGACGCTGTCCAGGAGGTGCGCTGGGCGGCGTGGTTGTCGTTCTGGGAAGACGAGTACTCCGCGGAACCGGGCGACTACTCCGGGGCGAAGCTCCCCGTTCGGCCGCTCCGAATCCAGCTCGCAGTGCACCCCGATCTCGTCGGGAACCTCACCGACGCCGGTTGGATCACCACCGATTCGGATGAAGACCGCTCGCCGCTCGAAGACGGCAACGCTGCCAAGCCCTGGGTGACGCAGCAGAGCCACTACTCCGACGAGGCCGACTTCGAGGATCGCACGCACTCAGAGCTGCGCATCGGATCCGAGCGGGTGCGCGACGACGGGGCACTCGTCGTCGAGATCGACGCGGACACCGTCGAGTCGCGCGTCGCCGAGGACCTCGCCGCGGGCACACCAGCTGGCGAATGGACGGTCGATGCGGACCTCAACCGCACACTCGGCCAGTACGCACTCGACCTCGACGACGATCTCGGGGCGCTCCTGCGGTTTCACCCGGATACGTTCGGCGGCGTCGACGACGGGGCCCTCGAACGCTCCGAGCGCGGCCTCAACCTGCCGTTCGTCGCGGTCTTCGGGCTCCTGGGCATCGTCGTCGTGGCCTCGGCCGGCGTGATCGTCTTCACGACGCGCGTGCGGCGCCCTGCCAGCGCCAGTCTGCGGACGACCGCGTGGCTCACCCTTCCCATCCTGGCGCTCGCGCAGTGCATCACGTTCTGCTGGGTCGTGCTGCCGATGGCGGGCAGCGACGTCAGGGGCGGCGGAGCCATCGCACTCGGCGCGGTGATGCTCACCGCGGTCATCGCCCAGGGCGCGATGGTGGCGCGGCGAACGGGATCCGGCACTCGGAAGAAGGGACAATAGGGAGCATGACCGAAATCGACGCCACGGCCTCATTCCTCGCCGCACGGGATCAGCTGCTCGCGCTCGCAGGAGAGCCGCAGCGCCAACGCACCGAATTCGAGTGGCCCGAGGTCGGACCGGATTTCAACTGGGCGCACGACATCTTCGACGTGATCGCCGAGGGCAACGACACCACCGCCCTGTGGATCGCCGAAGCCGACGGAAGCGAGCTGAAGCGGACGTTCGCGCAGCTGAAGCAGCGCTCCGATCAAGTCGCGAACTGGCTGCGCCGCATCGGCGCCAAGCCCGGCGACGTCGCGATGCTCATGCTCGGCAACCGGGTCGAGCTGTGGGAGATCATGCTCGCCGCAATGAAGCTCGGCGTCGTGCTCCTGCCCACCTCGGTCGTGCTCGGGCCGCACGAGCTCGTGGATCGCGTCGAGCGCGGCACGGTGCGATGGGTGTTCGCCGCCGCCGAGGACGCGATGAAATTCGGCGAGGTCCCCGGCGACTACCGTGGCATCGGGGTGGGATTCGATGCGGCACCCGCCGATCACCGTGCGCGGCTCTACGACTGGGCGCGGTACGAGGAGTCGTCCGCGGCATCACTCGCTCCGATCGCGAAGACGACGACGAGCGATGACCCGGCGCTCCTGTACTTCACCTCCGGCACGACGAGCCTGCCGAAGATCGTGGTGCACTCCCACACGAGCTATCCCCTCGGGCATCTCACGACGCTGTCCTGGCTCGGGGTGCGCCCCGGCGACACCCACCTGGTCATCAGCGCCCCGGGCTGGGCGAAGCATGCATGGTCGAGCTTCTTCGGCCCCTGGCACGTCGGCGCGACCATCTTCGTCGCGAATTACGCCCGCTTCGACGCGGAATTCCTCGTCTCCGAGCTCGACCGCGCGGGGGTCAACACCTTCTGCGCTCCGCCCACCGTGTGGCGCATGCTCATCCAGAGCAAACTGTCGAGGAAGCCGCGCGCGCTGCGCGAGATCGTCTCGGCAGGCGAGCCGCTGAACCCCGAGGTCATCGCGCGCATCCGCGAGTGGTGGGGGCTCGAGATCCGCGACGGGTACGGTCAGACCGAGACGACGGCGCTCATCGGCAACCTTCCCGGAGACCCGATCGTGCCCGGCGCGATGGGGCGGCCGCTCCCCGGAGTCTCGGCAGTGCTCATCGATCCTGCGACCGGCGAGGAGGCGCAAGAGGGCGAGATCTGTCTGCGCCTGGACCCCGAGCGCCCCGTCAACCTGATGCCGGGATACTACGGCGATCCGGAAGCGACGGCGCGCGCGACCCGAGGCGGCCTCTTCCATACCGGCGACGTGGCCCAGCGAGACGAGCACGGCGTGCTCACCTTCGTCGGCCGCACCGACGACATCTTCAAGTCCAGCGATTTCAAGGTGTCGCCCTTCGAAGTGGAGAGCGCGCTCATCGAGCACGCCTTCGTCGCCGAAGCCGCCGTGGTCGGAGCGCCGGACGGCACGCGACTGAACGTGACCAAGGCGTACGTCTCGCTCGCAGCCGGTGTCACCGCCGATGAGGCAGCCGCACGCGAGATCCTCTCCCACGCGCGCGGCGCACTGCCGCCTTACATGCGGGTACGGCGCGTCGAGTTCTTCGAGCTGCCGAAGACCACCTCTGGCAAGATCCGTCGCATCGAGTTGCGCCAGCGCGAGGAGGCTGCCCATGCGGCGGGCGAACGCATTGCGAGCGAATGGCGCGAGGAGGACTTCCCGGGGCTCAAGGGCTGAGCGTTGCGCAGGATCGGCGGACCCCGACCGGACAACCACCCAGCCGGCTGATCCGCCGTCATGCGGCGTCACGCGATTGCCGTATGAGGGGTCCTGCCGGATAGTTTCGAGGTATGACGCAGATCGAAACCACCACCGCAGGCAGCCTGCCCCGCACGCAGGCGCTCATCGAGGCGAACGCCGCACGCACCTTTGCCGATGACGGCCTGACGCTGCAGTCGACGCCGGAGTTCGACGCGCTCGTGACCGAGGCCGTGCGCGACGTCGTCGCACGCCAGCGAGACCTCGGCATCACGCAGCCCGGCGACGGCGAGTTCGGCAAGGCGATGTCGAACGCCGTCGACTACGGCGCATGGTGGACGTACTCGTTCCAGCGCACCTCGGGCCTCACGATCACCGAGCGCAACATCTTCACCCAGGAACCGGTGCGCTCGACGCCCGGAAACATCCAGCTGACGTCGTTCCCGGATCGCCGCGACTGGGTGCGCTTCTCCGAGGCCTACCAGGCCGAGATCAACGTGGGCACGAACGCGACGCCGTTCCCCACCACGACCGACGCGATCACCTACACCGGGCAGGAGCTCGTCGCGACCGACACCCGCAACCTGCGAGCGGCGCTGCAGCCGGGCGAGCAGGGGTTCATCACGGCGATCGCACCGGGATCGGCCGCGCGCATTCAGAACGACTTCTACGCCTCTGAGCAGGAGCACATCGACGCCTGGATCGCGGCGCTGAGCGAGGAGTACCGGGCGATCACCGACGCCGGGCTGATCGTGCAGCTCGACGACCCCTCACTCGCCGAGAACTGGGATCAGATCAATCCGGAGCCCTCGGTCGAGGACTACCTCGCGTTCACGCAGATCCGTATCGACGCGATCAATGAGGCCATCAAGGGGCTGCCGAAGGAGCAGGTGCGCCTGCATCTGTGCTGGGGATCGTGGCACGGCCCGCACACCACCGACATCGAGCTGAAGCACATCCTCAAGACCGTGCTCGGAGCGAACGTCGGTCAGATCTCCTTCGAGGCGGCGAACGCGCGCCACGAGCACGAGTGGGCCGTGTGGGAGGAGAACAAGAGCATCGTTCCAGACGACCTGATCCTCGTCCCGGGCGTCGTCGGCCACTCGACGAACCTCGTCGAGCACCCCGATCTCGTCGCGCAGCGCATCCAGCGCTTCGCCAACGTCGTGGGAGCGGATCGCGTCATCGCCGCGACTGACTGCGGCCTCGGCGGCCGCGTGCACCCGCAGATCGCCTGGGCCAAGCTCGAGGCGCTGGGCGAGGGCGCGCGCCGCGCGGCGAAGCTCGTCTGAGGCGGGCCCGGCGCCCGCCTAGCGCTGGTCGCGTCGGGATCGCAGCAGCGCGTAAGCGCGAGACGCGCGCTGCCGCCACCACTCCTCGCGATCCGGAGCCGCTCGGTAGCGATCGAGCAACGCGGGGTCGAGGCCGGGCCGCCGCACCTCGATCGCACCGTCGAGCGGCAGCAGGGGCGACGCCGTCACATCGCCGTCGAGCAGCGCGACGGTGCCCAGACCGCACGCGCCCGCGAGCATCCCCTCGGGGAGGGCGGCGGCCAGATGCAGTCCCATCGCGATGCCGGCCGACGTGTCGAGAGCGCTCGACACCACGACGGGCAACCCGGCCTCGATCACGAGCGACCGCGCGCGGCGCACGCCGCCGAGAGGCTGGGCCTTGACGATCAGCAGATCGGCGGCTCCGGCTCGGGCGACCGCGAGCGGATCCTCGGCCTTGCGCACACTCTCGTCGGCCGCGATGCGCACTGAAACGCCCGACGCGCGCAGCCTCGAACGCACCTCGACGAGCTCGTCGACGCTCGCGCTCGGCTGCTCAGCGTAATCGAGGTCGAAGTCTGCGAGTGCCGCGAGGGCGTCGACAGCGTCGTCCGCACTCCAACCGCCGTTCGCATCCACGCGTACGAGCCCCGCCGGCCCGAGCGCTTCGCGCACCGCTCGCACCCGGGCGACGTCATCGGCGAGCGATTGCCCGCGTTCGGCGACCTTCACCTTCGCGGTCGTGCAGCCGGGGAAGCGGGCGAGCACGCCGGGTACCTCGTGCGCGCCCACCGCCGGCACCGTGGCGTTCACCTCGATCCGCGCGCGGAGCGCCTCCGGCTGCGGCGCCCATCCGAAGTCGAGGGCCGCCGCGAGCCACGGAGCGGCCTCTGCGTCGTCGTACTCGAGAAACGGCGAGAACTCGCTCGCGCCCAGCGGAGCATCGAAGATCATCGCCTCGCGCACGGCGATGCCGCGGAACCGCGTACGCGTCGGAATCGAGACGACGTGCGCGGCCGCGAGCACTTCGGCCAGCGGAGGGGCGGCGGGCGCGGCGCTGCGGGTGTCGGTCATGCCTCGATCCTGTCACGCCCTGGCGGTGTCCGTCGCGCTTCCGCGCCCTAGGCTAGGGGCATGACGCAGCAGGTATCCGAGCTCTTCGACCCCGCCGAGTGGGAGATCGCCCCCGGGGCTCAGCACTACTCCGACATCACCTCCCACCTCAGCCTCGACGGCCGCATCGCGCGCGTGGCGTTCGACCGGCCCGAGGTGCGCAACGCCTTCCGCCCGCGCACCGTGGACGAGCTCGCCGACGCGCTGGAGCGTGCGCGAGTGAACCCGAAGGTCGGGGTCGTGCTGCTCACCGGAAACGGGCCGAGCCCCAAAGACGGCGGCTGGGCGTTCTGCTCGGGCGGCGACCAGCGCATTCGTGGCCGCGATGGGTACAAGTACTCGGATGACGAGACCGAGGTGGGGCCGGAGGCCGCGGCGCGCGCCGGGCGGCTGCACATTCTCGAGGTGCAGCGGCTGATCCGATTCATGCCGAAGGTCGTCATCGCACTCGTCCCGGGCTGGGCGGCGGGCGGCGGCCACTCGCTCAACGTGGTCTGCGATCTCACCATCGCGAGCCGGGAGCACGCCAAGTTCAAGCAGACCGACGCAGACGTCGGCTCGTTCGACGCCGGTTACGGCAGCGCCTACTTCGCGAAGCAGGTCGGCCAGAAGTTCGCACGGGAGATCTTCTTCCTCGCCGAGGAGTATTCCGCCGAGCGCGCGCGAGAGATCGGCGCCGTTAACGAGGTCGTGACGCACGCGGAGCTCGAACGCACTGGCATCGCCTGGGCGCGCACGATCCTCGGTAAATCGCCGACCGCGATCCGGATGCTCAAGTACGCGATGAACGCCGTCGACGACGGCATCGTCGGGCAGCAGCTCTTCGCGGGGGAGACCACCCGCCTCGCCTACGGCACCGATGAGGCGGTCGAGGGCCGCGATTCGTTCCTCGAGAAGCGCGAGCCCGACTGGAGCCCCTTCCCCTACCACTACTGAGCGCCGAGGTGCGCTGCTGCTCCGCGGCTGCTCCGCTGCTGTTCCGCGGCGCTCACCCGAGCCGGGTCACTTTCAGAGCGTGTCGCAGCGCGGCGGGCCCAGACCCACTCTCAAAGTGACCCGTCTTGCGTTGGCGGCACCGCGACGGGTGCTCCTGCACCGCTGCGCTCACCGTCTCCACCGGAGCGGGGTCACTGTTCGTGCGTGTCAGGCCCGCGACACGCACAAACAGTGACCCCGCTCGCATGTGGGTGGCCTGGGCTGGCGTGGCGGCGGCGACGGCGGCCACACGACCCGCCCGCCCGCCGTGCGCCGCGCCCGCTCGCCGGCGATGCGCACAGCAGGGCTGCGCGGAGTACCCTGGTCGGGTGACTGCGCCCCACAGACTCCGTGCGATCCCGACCGAAGATCGTGCTTGGCTGACCGCCGGTCTCGCCGATGCGTTGCGCGGCGGGGCGCCGGTCGTGCCGGTCGCTCCCGGTGCCGACCCCGACGCGATCGTCGCATTGCAGCAGCAGGATCTGCCCGAGGGTACAGCTGTCGTCGTGCGCACGTCAGGGTCGTCGGGCACTCCGAAGGCGGTCGCGCTCTCCGCCGACGCCCTGCGCGCGAGCGCCGAGGCGACGGCCGAGCGGTTCGGCGGGCACGGGCAGTGGCTGGTGGCGCTGCCGACGCACCTCATCTCGGGCCTGCAGATGCTGGTGCGCAGCGATCTCGCCGGTACGCAGCCCGTCTTCTTCGACGGCCGCTTCGAGCCAGCCGCCTTTCTCGAGCAGGCGGAGACCCTCGACGCCGATCGTCGCTACGTCTCGGTGGTGCCGGTGCAGCTCGCGCGACTGATCGATCACGTCGAGCAGGATCGCTCGGCGGCCGATGTGCTGCGCCGTTTCGATGCGGTGCTCGTCGGCGGGCAGTCCGTGAGCGTGTCGCTCCGCAGCCGTGCGCACGCGCTGGGCATCGCCTTGACGCGCAGCTACGGGATGTCGGAGACGGCGGGCGGGTGCGTGTACGACGGCGTCGAGATCGGCGACACCCGTGTGCGCATTCGCGCCGGCGAGGTGCAGCTCGCCGGCAGCGCCCTCGCGCTGGGTTACGTCGGAGATCAGGAGCTCACGGATCGCGCCTTCATCACCGAGGCGGGACGTGACGGGGTGCCGGTGCGCTGGTATCGCACGGGCGACTCGGGCGAGCTGCTCGGCGGCATGCTGACGGTCACCGGCCGTCTCGATCGCGTCATCATTTCGGGCGGCGTCAACGTGTCCCTCGACGAGGTCGAGCGCGTGGTGCGCGAGCAGTCGGGGTGGGAGCACGCCGTGGCACTCGGCGCCCCGCATCCCGAGTGGGGGGAGCGGGTGTCGCTCGTCGTCGATGTGGTCCCGGGCGCAGGCACGGGCGCCGCCGTGGAGAGCTCCCCCGACGAACGCGCCGCCTTCGAGCGCGTGCAGGAGGTGCTGCGCGCGTCGCTCGGCCCTGCGGCCGTGCCCGAATGGGTGACGGAGGTGGACGCGATTCCGCGGCTTCCTGGCGGGAAGCCCGACTACGCCGCGATCGGCGAATGGATGGGGCGACTGCGCTCGAGTTTCAGCGAGGTGCGGCGCGGCGATGCCGCCCACGTGCACGGCATGCGTGCGCAGGGCGATGCGCACGGCGAAGCGCACGGAGATGCGCAGGGCGATGCGCACGGAGAGAAGGATCAGACGTGAACCAGGCACACGACCGTCGACGATCGGGCAATCCCGCGGCTCGGGCCGCTGCTGAGCGGCAGGCCGCAGCGGGGGCGCCGCCGCGGATCACCTGGCGCAACTGGGTGGGCGGAGCACGGTTGCGCACCCTGCCGCTCGCCGTGGCGCCGGTGGCTGCGGGCAGCGGCATCGCGCACATGGTGCAGGAGTTCTCGCTCACACTGAGTCTGCTCGCGCTCGCCGTCGCCGTGTTCCTGCAGATCGGGGTGAACTACGCGAACGACTATTCCGACGGTATCCGGGGTACGGACGAGTTTCGAGTCGGCCCCGCTCGGCTCACCGGGTCGGGGCTCGTCAACCCGAAGCGGGTGCTGGCCGTCGCGCTGACGTTCTTCGCGCTCGCCGCGGTCGCGGGCCTCGTCGCAGTGGTGCTCAGTGAGCGCTGGTGGTTCCTCGCTCTGGGCGCGGTGGCCATCGTCGCCGCCTGGTTCTACACGGGGGGCAAGCGCCCCTACGGGTACGCGGGGCTGGGGGAGATCGTCGTCTTCGTCTTCTTCGGGATCGTCGCGACGGTCGGCACGGTGTGGCTGCAGACGGACATCGACGTGCAGGAGCCCTGGGTCGCGGGCGCCGGCGTCGGCCTGTTCGCGGTGGCCGTGCTCGTGGTGAACAACATCCGCGATATTCCGACGGATCGCCTGGCGGGCAAGCGCACGCTCGCGGTTCGCATCGGCGACCGCGCGTCCCGCATCCTCTACGTCGTCTGCGTGCTGCTGCCGTTCGCGGTGCCGGCGTTCTACGCGCTCGCGCAGCCGGGCATGATCCTCGTCTGGTTCGTGCTCCTCCTCGCCATTCCGGCTTCGATCATCACACTCACCGCCAAGACGGCGCGGGAGCTCATCCTCGTCCTGCAGCTCACGAGTCTCGCCGCGCTCGCCTACGGTGTGCTGCTCGGAATCGCCTTCGCGTTCTGACGCCGAGTGATCCGGCGCAGGATCGCCGAGCGTTCGACGCGATCCTTGTGCTCGAGCGCGCAGCCTGGCTAGGCTGAGGTTCGGAAACCCTGACCCCGGAGAGGAGCGCACCATGGCAATCATCACCCAGCCGTCGGCGCCGCGACTCCGGGGCACTCCGAAGCCAGGGCAGTAGGTCGACGCGGCTCCGATCGCGGGCCGCCCCTTCTCCGCTTCCACCTCAGCATTTCCTCTCGCGCCGCGCGCGGCCAGCCCTTGGGCGCCCGCGTCCAGGCGCCGGCACACGTCAGGCATCATGAACCACCTCGCTGCGACTCAGCACACACCGAGCGATCCCGCTCGCGTCTCCACGGCGCGCGCGCTCGCGCGTCTGCTCCCGTTCGCCCGTCCCGCACTCCCGAAACTGATCACCGGCGCGTTCCTCGGTCTGGGCGCCGCACTCGCGAGCCTCGTCGTTCCGCTCGTGCTGGAATGGGCGGTGGACGGTCCCATCGCGTCCGGCGACCGCACCCTCATCGCCTGGGCGACCCTGGCCGTGCTGCTGCTCGGCGTCCTCGAAGCGCTGCTCGTGTTCATGCGCCGGCGTCTCGTGCTCGGCCCGTCCGCTGCGATCGAGTACGCGGTGCGTCAGTCCTTCTTCGAGCGACTGCAGCGCTTGCCCGTCGCCTTCCACGACCGGTGGCAGTCGGGCCAGCTGCTCAGCCGCATGATGCAGGACATCAGCTCGATCCGCCGGTGGTTGGCGTTCGGGTTGATCCTGCTGCTCGTCAACGTACTGACGATCGTGATCGGTATGGGACTGCTCTTCCGCTGGCATTGGGCGCTCGGCGTCGTCTTCGTCGCGTGTTCCATCCCGATCTGGGTCGTCGGCTACCGCTTCGAGCAGCGCTACGGCGTGCTGTCGCGGCGCAGCCAGGATCAGACGGGTGATCTCGCGACCGCTGTGGAGGAGAGCGTGCACGGCATTCGCGTGCTCAAAGCCTTCGGCCGGGGCGGCCATGCGCTCTCGCAGTTCACGCGTCGGGCTGAGACGTTGCGCGAGACGGAGATGCGCAAGGCGCGGGAGGTCGGCGGACTCTGGTTCTGGTACGAGCTCGTGCCGATCCTCGCCATGGGTGCGTGCTTCATCACGGGCGTCTGGCTCGCTGCGCACGACCTGCTCTCGACGGGGGAGCTCGTGGCGTTCTTCGCGATGGCGGCGGCGCTGCGGTGGCCGATGGGCTCGCTCGGCTTCCTGTTCGCCTTCTTGATCGACACGCGCACCGCGACCGACCGGGTGTTCGAGGTGTTCGACGCCGAGCAGACCGTGCGGGAGCCCGAGCGCCCGGAGACGATCGCCCAGGCGCGCGGCGAACTCGTCTTCCGAGACGTGCATTTCCGGTATCCCGACGCGGGTGCCGAAGAGGTCGACCTCCTCGACGGGCTCGACCTCGCGCTGCGTCCGGGCGAGACGCTCGCGATCGTCGGTGCGACGGGGAGCGGCAAGACGACCCTCACGACGCTGCCGACGCGGCTGTACGACGTGACGGGCGGGGCGATCACGCTCGACGGGATCGACGTGCGCGATCTGGCGCTCGACGACTTGCGGCGCCGGATCGGCGTGGCGTTCGAAGAGCCGATCCTGTTCTCGGCCACGGTGCGCGAGAACGTGCTGCTCGGTCGCCATGATCTCGCTCTCGGCAGCGCCGAGGCGGATCGGGTGCTGCAGGATGCGCTCGCCGTTGCGCAGGCGGGGTTCGTCGCCGATCTTCCCCGCGGCCTCGACACCGAGGTGGGGGAGGAGAGGCTCAGCCTCTCCGGCGGTCAGCGCCAGCGGCTCGCGCTCGCCCGGGTCGTGGCGGCGGCCCCCGATGTGCTGGTGCTCGATGATCCGCTCTCGGCGCTCGATGTCGACACCGAGGCGCTCGTCGAGGCGGCTCTGCGACGCGTGCTCGCCGACACGACCGCGCTCATCGTCGCGCATCGTCCGTCGACGGTGGCGCTGGCCGATCGCGTCGCGGTCATGCTCGACGGTCGCATCGATGCCGTCGGCACCCATTCCGAACTCCTGCGCACGAGCGCCCAGTACCGCAGCCTGATCGCCGGGATCGAGCGGGACGCCCTCGCCGACACGGCGGAGACCGGTCGGACCGAGACCGATCCGACCGATACCGCAACCGCCGACACCGACACCGACACCGACACCGACGCCGACACCGAGGAGGTTCGCCCATGAGCCTCGCGAGCGTGCAGGGAACGAGCGGCGAGGATCGCGATTCGTACACCCGCCAGGAGAGTCGCGCGATCCGCCGCCGTTCGTTGCGTCTGCTCGGTTCGATTCTGCGGCCGCTCCGGCGCCTCATCGCGCTGACGGCCGTCGTCGTGATCATCTCATCCGCGATGCGTGCGGTGGGTCCGACACTGATCGCCTATGGAATCGACACGGCGCTGCCGGCCGCGCTGGACGCCGGGGACTGGGTGCCGGCCGTCGGGGTCGCGCTCGCTTTCCTGGTGACCGGCGCGATCGGCTCGCTGCTCGTCGGCTGGTACGTCGTGCTCATCGCACGCCTGACGCAGGCGGTCATGATCGAGCTGCGCACGCGCATCTTCCGGCATACCCAGCGGTTGAGCCTCGAATTCCACGAGGGGTATACATCGGGTCGCATCATCTCGAGGCAGACGAGCGATCTCGAATCGATTCAGGAGCTGCTCGACGGCAGCCTCAACGAACTCGTCGACGCGGTGCTCATCGGCACGTTCACGATGGTGATGCTCTTCCTGCTGGATTGGAAGAGCGGCCTGGTGCTGCTCTTCATGGGGATCCCGCTCGCGATCCTCATGCGATGGTTCGTCGTGGAGTCGCAGAAGGGGTTCCGTTCGACGCGCGTCGCGAGCGCGCGCCTGATCGTGCAGTTCGTGGAGACGATGACGGGAATCCGGGCGGTGCAGGCCTTCCGGCGCGAGCGCCGCGGCGATGCCGACTTCGGCGCCGTCTCCGACGAGTACCGTCGCGCGAACCTGCGCGTGCTGCGGCTCTTCGGGGTGCTCGATCCCGGGCTCATCCTGCTCGCGAACGTCACGGTCGCGGTGGTGCTGCTCTGGGGCGCGCTCCGCGTGACGGGCGGCGAGCTCGCGATCGGCGTGCTCATCGCCGCCGTGCTCTACGTGCGCAACTTCTTCGGGCCGTTGGAAGAAGTCGCGATGTTCCTCAACTCCTATCAGTCGGCGACGGCGGCGCTCGAGAAGGTCTCGGGCGTGCTCGAGGAGGAACCGACGGTGCAGGATCCCGCCGCGCCCGTGCGCCTCGAGCGCCCGCGCGGCGAGCTCGGCTTCGATCACGTCGATTTCGCCTACGGGGGCGACCGCGGTGGAGCCCGCACGGTGCTCGCGAACTGCGACCTCGAGATCCCGGCCGGCCAGACGGTCGCGCTCGTCGGAACGACGGGTGCCGGAAAGTCGACGCTCGCGAAGCTCGTCGCGCGATTCTACGATCCGACTGGCGGGGCGGTGCGACTCGACGGCGTCGACCTGCGCGAACTCGATACCGCCGATCTGCGTCGCGCCATCGTGATGGTGACCCAGGAGGCGTATCTCTTCAGCGGAACGGTCGCCGAGAACATCGCGCTCGGCAAACCGGACGCGTCGGTGGCCGAGATTCGGGCGGCGGCACGCGCCGTGGGTGCGGAAGGATTCATCGAATCCCTCCCCGACGGGTACGAGACGGACGTCAACAAGCGCGGCGGGCGCGTGTCGGCCGGGCAGCGCCAGCTGATCTCGTTCGCACGCGCGTTCCTCGCCGATCCGACGGTGCTCATCCTCGACGAGGCGACCGCATCGCTCGACTTGCCGAGCGAGCGACTGGTGCAGCACGCGCTGCAGCGTCTGCTCGCCGATCGCACGGCGATCATCATCGCCCACCGGCTGTCAACCGTGGCGATCGCCGACCGGGTGCTCGTCATGGAGAGCGGCCGCATCGTCGAGGACGGGTCGCCCGCGGAACTGGTGGAGCTCGGCGGACGGTACGCGCAGCTCTACGCGGGGTGGGAGGCGACCCAGGTGTAGCGCTGCTCCGAGTGCGCCGCCGCGCCGGTACTCGGTGTGGGATTCGGCTTCGGTGAGATCATTCGCGCGGAACGTGGCTCACCGACGCCGAATCGCGTACCGAAGCGGGTTCAACGCGAGTTCGATGCGGTGCCAGTGCCAGTGCCAGTGCCGGACGCGTCCGGTCCGGCGGAAGGGCCCGGCTGAGCGGCCTCGCTCGGCGTCTCGCGCGCTTCGACGGCCTCGTCCTCGACGATGTCGTCGGGTGTGCGGTCTCGATTGCGCCAGTCGTAGATGCTCTCGGAGGCCGTCGACCGTGGGCGGGCGAGGAAGATGACCGAGAGGGCGACCCCGATCAGGGCGGCGAAGACGGCTGCGATCCACGGCTGCAGGCCGATGAGGAAGAGCACGGTGAACGGCACTGCGAAGAAGAGCAGACGAAGTACGATGTACACGATCCAGGCGGTGCGCGGGTTGTTCACCCGCACGAGTGTACCCGCGGCACCTGAAGCGAGGCTCCGCGCAAGGCCCAGGGTTTCGCGAACGCTTGCGAGTACGATTAAGGGTATGGTGCGGTTCGTGATAATCGGGGTCGTCATCGCCGTAGCACTGACGCTGTATGCGCTGGTCGACGCGGCGATGACCGAGGGATCGCGTGCGCGCGGAATGAACAAGCCGGTGTGGATCGTCATCATCGCGGTGCTGCCGGTGATCGGCGCGCTGCTCTGGTTCTTCATCGGCAAGGGGTCCGCCCAGGCGCAGGCGACGCGACGGCCTGCACCGGACGATGACCCGCGCTTCTCGGGCACGAGTCTTTCGAGCACCGACCTCGATGCGCACATGCGGGATCTCGAAGACCGCTTGCGCGAACTCGACGACGAGACGTTTCCCGGGGAGGAGCCGACGCTCGCCCGCGGTGGCGATGGTGCGGAGACGCCGGATCGCACCGGCGATGCGGCGACTTCCGATGCCGCTGCAGCGCGCACATCCCCCGCGGAAGCGGGAGCGCCGATCGTGAACGAAGCTGATGCCGAAGCCGAGATCGATGCCGACGCTGATGCCGATGCTCCGCCCGCTGTTCCTGACGCGGTACCGACGGAGGAATCGCCGAAGCCCCGGAGTGCGGACGAGCCAGGAACGCGTTCCGACGGCGACTCCAAGCCGTGAGCTCGGCGCAGCCGGCAGCAGCCTCCGTCTTCGCAGTCGAACTGCTCGCCGAACTCGTCCGTCGCGGCGTGCGCGATCTCGTGGTGTGCCCCGGGTCGCGTTCTCAGGCGCTCGCTCTGGCTGGTGCGGCGGCGCAGCACGCCGATGCGCTGCGGCTCCACGTGAAGCTCGACGAGAGATCGGCCGGGTTCTTCGCGTTGGGGGTTGCACGTGAAACGGGCATGCCGGCACCGATCGTCGTGACGAGCGGGACGGCGGTCGCGAACCTCATGCCGGCGGTGCTCGAAGCGCACGAGGCCCGTGTGCCGATGCTGCTGCTCACCGCGGACCGCCCCGAGGAGTTGCGCGGCATCCGCAGCAACCAGGCGACGCACCAGGCGGGTCTCTTCGACGCATTCGCTCGCTGGTCGGTCGATGTGCCGGCCCCCGAATTCGTCGACGGCGACCTCGTGCGCGATGCCCTGCGCGATCCGGCGACGCTCGTGACCCGGGGCCTCGCCGCGGCTCTCGGTGCTTCCGGCGGAAGGCCCGCCGGGCCGGTGCAGCTGAATCTCTCGTTCAGGGACCCGCTCTCCGGGACCGCAGGTTTCGAGCGCATGATCGTCGCGGGCTTCGAAGCGGCCGCCCGCGAGGCCGCAGAACGAGCAGCGCAGCACCCGGAGCCGGACGAGTCGGGGCCGATCGCGGACGATGCAGATGTCTACGAGCACGCTGGGGATGCGCTCGCGGTCGTGATCGCCGGAGCGGGTGCGGGCCCCGAGGCCGAGGCCTTCGCGCAGGCCGCGGGCCTGCCGCTGCTCGCCGAGGTGGTGAGCGGAGCGCGATTCGGGCGCGAGACCATCGCCGCCTACGCCACGCTGATCGACGACCCGCAGATCGGCGGCCTCACGGAGCGCGCGATCGTGTTCGGCCACCCGACCCTCACGCGTCAGATTCCTCAGCTGCTGCGTCGCGACGACGTCGACGTGGTCGTGATCGATCCGCACCACGGATCCGGTGCCGAGTACGTCGATCCCAGCCGCGGTGCTCGAGTGGTGTCGGCCGCACGCGTCGCACCCGAGCATGATGCCCGCGCCCTGCGAGGCTGGCTCGGGGCCTGGGTCGTCGCGGACCGCGCGCTGCAGCGCGAGCGCTCCACCGTGCACGAGCCCGACCTCGAGGCGGCGCTCGCGCCGGGCTACAAGGAGCGCAACGCTTACGCCCGCACGGAGGTCGCCATCATGCGCGAGCCGGTCTCGCGCGAGCTGCTCGTCGAGAGCGTGTGGCGCGGCACGTGGCCCCACGATCGGCTGGTCATCGCGGCGTCGCGTCTGGTGCGCGTGCTCGACGCGCTCGCGCCCGCCCGACGCGTGGGCGTGCACGCGAACCGAGGTCTCGCCGGCATCGACGGCACCGTCGCGACGGCGCTCGGCATCGCGGTGACGAGCCAGCTCGCCGATGATCCGGCTCGAGCGGCCGGGACGACGCGGGTGCTCATCGGGGACCTCGCGCTGCTGCACGATGCCGGATCGCTCCTGCTGCTCGAGGGGGAGCCCCGTCCGCGCATCCAGGTCTTCGTGGCGAACGACGGCGGCGGAACGATCTTCGACGGTCTGGAGGTCGCCGAGACCGCGGACGCCGACGCATTCGCGCGGGTGATGCGCACCCCGCAGCGCGTCGATATCGCTTCCCTGGCCGCAGCGTATGAGTGGGACTACCGCCGGGTCGCCGCACGCAGTGAGCTCGAGCGGCTGCTCACCGAGCCGGTCACCGGGCCGAGCATCGTGGAGATTCCGCTGGCCGAGTGACGCCACCCGGCGAGTCGGTGCGCCCCTACAGTGGACAGCGACGAACACAGAAGGAGACACCATGACGCAGGCGTTCTGGACCGATGAAGTGGGAGAGCTGCTGCGCGTGCGGCCCGGCTTCCAGCTGAGCGAGGTCGATCCTTCGGCCACTCCGGGCACGGATGCGCGCAAGCGCGAGGGATATCAGGAGCTCGAGCGAGCCGCTCAGGAGTTGCGTGTGCTGCAGGAGAAGCTCTTCGCGCAGAGCCGCTTGGGGGCGAAGGATCGCTTGCTCGTCGTGCTCCAGGCGATGGATGCTGCCGGCAAGGGCGGCATCGTCAACCACGTCTTCGGGCAGACCGAGCCCTACGGGCTCGCATTGACCGCCTTCAAGTCGCCGAGCGCTGAGGAGCGTGCGCACGACTTCCTCTGGCGCGTCGAGCGTCGGGTGCCGGAGGCGGGCGTGATCGGGGTGTTCGATCGTTCGCACTACGAGGACGTGCTCATCCAGAAGGTGCGCGGTTTCGCGACGCCCGAAGAGATCGAGCGGCGATACGGTGCCATCAACGAATTCGAATCGAGGATCACGGCTGAGGGCGTGCGCATCGTGAAGATCATGTTGCACATCTCGCCGGAGGAGCAGGCGGAGCGGCTCATCTCACGGCTGGACGACCCCGAGAAGCACTGGAAGTACAATCCCGGGGACGTCGATGAGCGGTTGCACTGGCCCGCGTACATGGAGGCGTTCCAGACCGCGATCGAGCGGACCCACTCGGAGACGGCGCCCTGGTACGTCGTACCCGCCAACGCCAAGTGGTACGCGCGCGTCGCGGTGCAGCGCATTGTGACAGCGGAGCTCGCGAAGCTCAGCCCGCATTGGCCGGAGCCGGAGTTCGACGTCGCCGCCGAGCGGCAGCGCGTGGTCGACTCGCTCGACATGCGCTGGCCCGCGTAGCGGATCCCGGGCCCGCCCGTCCCCGCCGGCCTGCTCACCACAGGTTGGAGACGGCAGTGCCGGACGCCGTCAGCGCGCGAACGCCTCCGTGATGGGGCGGAACTTCGACACGGTTTCCCCGAGCTCGTGGTCGGGATCGGACCCGGCGACGATGCCTCCGCCGGCACTCGCCACCACGGGCCGCGCTCCGGTCTGCGCATCGGGCGCTCCGAGTTGCGCGCAGCGGAGCGCGATGACCCATTCTCCATCGCCATCGGCGTCGATCCAGCCGACCGCGCCCGAGTAGCGGCCGCGGTCGAAGGGCTCCAGTTCGGCGATCGCTGCGACAGCGGTCGCTGTCGGAGTGCCCGCGACTGCGGCGGTCGGGTGCAGCGCGCCGACGAGCTCGATCGACGAGCTCTGCTCGCCGAGCGCCGCTCCGAGGTCGGTCGCGAGATGCCAGACGTTCGGCAGTTGCAGCGGAAAGGGCTCCTCGCTGGTGCGCAGGTCCCGCACGTGGGGGGACAGTGCGGTGACGACGCTCTGCACTGCGAATGCGTGCTCGTGCTGCTCTTTCGCGCTCGTCAGGAGTTCGTCCCTGGCGCGGGCGTCTCGCGCGGCGTCCTCGGAGTGGCGGCCCCTGGTCCCCGCGAGCACGCGCGCCGAGACGGCGCCGCTCGTCGACCTGATGAGCGTCTCTGGGCTCGCGCCGATGAGTCCGTCGACCGCGAAGGTCCAGCAATCGAGGTAGTGCTCGGCGAGGCGGGTGAGGGGCACCCGCAGGTCGGAGGCCCCGGGCAGCGCCCCCTCCAGCTGGCGGGCGATGACGATCTTCTCGAACTCGCCGCGCTCGATGCGAGCTCCCGCTTCGCGCACGCCCGCGAGGTATGACGCCACCGAGTCTCCACCGGTGGCGAGCGCGCGATCTCCGAAGCGGACGCCCTCCCACGCGCGGCTCGCCGGAGCATCGGGTACGGCGAGCGGTGCAGGATCAGCATCGACGGCGGCGATCTCCGTGATCCAAGCCTGCCCGCGGTGACGGGCGACCAGCAGACGCGGCACGATGAGCACGCTCTCGGCAGAGCTCTCGTCGGCGAACGCGAACGTTCCCAGCGCGATGAGGCCCGAGCCGGGCATGCGGACGGAGTCGTCGACGATCGCCGTCTCAGCGATCCGGCGCCATGCGGCAGCAGCATCGGTGAACCGGTGCGGACCGGAGAACGACAGGCGCAGCACCTCGCCGACCCCCACGCAGCCGCGATCCCCTCGCGTCCAGATCATCGGGGCGTTCGGGTCGGCGAGCGAGATGAGATCGGGGGCGTGCTCCAGAGGCCGGGTCGTCGCGCGCAGGCGGGGCGCCGGGGGAGTGCTCGTCACAGTGCCAATCTACTCCTCCCTCCTGGGCGCACTGGCCCGAGCGCTGCCGCCAGCACTGCTCCAGGAGTTGCATAGCCGTTCGGGATACGATGGAGGGGTGACCCGCCCCGATACCGCGACCAAGCACGCAGCAGACGTCTCCGCAATGTTCGATGAGGTCTCGCCGCGATACGACCTGATCAACGACGTGCTCACGGTCGGCAACGACCGGTTGTGGCGCGTGGCGACGACCAAAGCGATCGCACCGCGCAAGGGGATGCGGGTGCTCGACCTCGCGGCAGGCACCGGAACATCGTCGGCTGCCATCGCCGCGCACGGGGCGCACGTCGTCGCCGCGGACTTCTCCGAGGGGATGCTCGCCGAGGGGCGCAGACGGCATGCCGGCAACGACCTCATCGAGTTCCAATGGGCCGACGCGACGCAGTTGCCGTTCGCAGACGACGAATTCGATGCAGCCACCATTTCGTATGGGCTGCGCAACGTGAACGACCCGAAGGCGGCACTGCGTGAGATGCGTCGTGTGGTGAAGCCCGGCGGGCGAGTGGTCATCGCCGAGTTCTCGACGCCGCCCGCCGCCGTCGTGCGGGGGCCGTACGCCTTCTACGGTCGGCACGTGCTGCCCCGCATCGCCGGGGCCATCAATCGCGATGCCGCCGCCGCCTACCGCTATCTGAACGAATCGATCGAAGCGTGGCCCGACCAGGGTGAACTCGCTGCGTGGATGCGCGAGGCGGGGTTCGAACGCGTCGCCTACCGCAACCTCACGTTCGGCATCGTCGCGCTGCATCGCGGCTTCGTTCCGCGTGAAGCGCCGATGCGGCCCGCTGCTGCCAAGCCGGCTGCCGCGAAGAAGCCGGCTGCTGCCAAGCCCGCTGCCGCGAAGAAGCCCGCTGCAGCGAAGCCTGCTGCCGCGAAGGCGGCCGCTGCTGCGAAGCCCAGCGCTGCCGCGAAGCCCGCTGCTGCGAAATCCGCTGCCGCGAAGCCGACCGCCGCCAAGAAGCCTGCGGCCGCGAAGCCTGCGGCTGCGAAGCCTGCGGCCGCGAAGCCTGCGGCCGCGAAGCCTGCTTCCGCGAAGAAGCCGACTGCGCCGAAACCGGCCGCGCCGAAGCCCGCTGCTCCGCAGCCGCAAGCCTCGACAGAAGCCGCAGGCGAGACCGCCCCTCGACCTGGAGACACCCCGTGAGTCGTCCCATCGCCGAAGACACGGCAACCCAGGCGCTGCCGATGCGCCTGTTCCGCGGGGCGGCCGACCGTCGTCACGCCAAGGAGATCCAGCAGCAGCTCGAGCTCGTCGAATCCGAACTTCTCGAGCACCTTCGCTTCGCCTCACCGGTCGCCGACGCACCGGCGCGATACCTGATGGGTGCCGGAGGCAAGCGGATCCGCCCCATGCTCACGCTGCTGACGAGCGAGCTCGGCTCCGGACCGAACGAGCTGGTTCGTCGCGCGGCGGAGGCCGTCGAGATGACCCATCTCGCGTCGCTCTACCACGATGACGTCATGGACGATGCGAAGCTCCGTCGCGGTGTCGACGCGGCGCAGACGGTGTGGTCGAACTCGGTCGCGATCCTCGCCGGAGATCTGCTCTTCGCGCGCGCGTCATCGCTCGTCTCCGGAATGGGCGAGGAGGCGATCCTGCTGCAGGCCCGCACCTTCGAGCGGCTCTGCCTGGGGCAGCTGCACGAAACGGTCGGCCCGCAGGAGGGCGATGATCCGAAGGGGCACTACATCCAAGTGCTCGCAGACAAGACCGGCGCGCTCATCTCGACGGCCGCGCGCATGGGCGTGATGTTCGGCGAGGCTCCGGCGGAGTTCGCAGATCCGGTCACGGAGTACGGCGAGCGCATCGGCGTCGCCTTCCAGCTCATCGACGACGTCATCGACCTGTCGCCGAAGAAGGAGCAGACGGGCAAGCGCGCCGGCACCGACCTGCGCGCCGGCGTCGTCACGCTGCCGTATCTGCTGCTGCAAGACAGCGCGGCGGCCGGCAATGCTGAAGATGCGGCGCTGCTCGCACGCATCGAGGCGGGCGTCGCCGAGATTCGGGGCGGCGCGGATCCGGCGTTGCTCGATCCCGAGGTGCAGGCACTGCAGACGCACGCCGTCACCCGTGAGACCGAGGCCACCGCGCACCGCTGGGCCGCAGATGCCGTTCGCGCGCTCGATGCGCTGCCGAAGTCCTCGGTGAAGCGTGCGCTCGAGCGCATGGCCGACTCGATCGTCAACCGCGAGGGCTGACATCGGCGCGCTGCGGCGCCCTACGAACACCTCAATTCTCGACTCCCCGCGGAGAATACCGTCAGGGGAATGGAAGGAAGAACCGAGCGATGAGCAAGATGCGACTGGCGATCGTAGGAGCGGGACCTGCGGGTATCTACGCTGCTGACCTGCTGCTGAAGGCGGAACGCGATTTCGCGGTCGAGATCGACCTCTTCGAGCAGCTTCCCGCGCCGTACGGGCTGGTGCGCTACGGAGTCTCACCCGACCACCCGCGCATCAAGGGGATCATCACCGCATTGCGCGACGTGCTCGATCGCGCGAGCTCAGGGGAGACCGGCGAGGACTCGATTCGCTACTTCGGCAACGTCCGGTACGGGCAGGATCTGAAGCTCGAAGACCTCAAACGGCACTACCACGCGGTGATCTTCTCGACCGGCGCGATCCGCGACGCGGCGCTCGATATTCCCGGCATCGATGCGGCGGGCTCTTACGGGGCCGCCGATTTCGTGAGCTGGTTCGACGGCCACCCCGACGTTCCTCGCACCTGGCCGCTCGAAGCGAAGTCGGTGGGCGTCATCGGCAACGGCAACGTCGCGCTCGACGTCTCCCGCATGCTCATCAAGCACGCCGAAGACCTGCTTCCCACCGAGATTCCGCAGAACGTGCACGAGGGCCTCGAAGCGAACCCCATCGAAGAACTGCACCTCTTCGGCCGGCGCGGCCCGAAGTACGTGAAGTTCACGCCCCTCGAGCTGCGCGAGCTCGGCGAGGTGCGCGACGTCGACATGGTGATCGACGAGCGCGACTTCTCGCACGACGACGCGTTCGCCGACGAGACGCTCATGAAGAACAAACAGGTCATCGTGATGACTCGCATCATGGACAAGTGGCGCGACGAGCAGCGCGCACGCGAGGCAGGCGAAGTGGCGCCCGCTTCGCGTCGCCTGCACCTGCATTTCTGGTCGAAGCCCGTTGAGGTCGTGGTCGAGGACGGCCGCGTCGCGGGGCTGAAAGTCGAGCGCACAGCTCCCGACGGGCAGGGCGGCATCGTCGACACCGGCGAGTTCGAGATCGTGCCGATCCAGTCCATCTACCGCGCGGTCGGGTACTTCGGCTCCCCGCTCGACGAGATTCCGTTCGACGATGCGAAGGGCGTGATCCCGAACACGCAGGGGCGCGTACTCGACCTCGAAGGGCAGCAGATTCCCGGCGTCTACGCCACCGGTTGGATCAAGCGCGGCCCGGTCGGCCTCATCGGGCACACCAAGTCCGACGCGATGGAAACGCTCGAGTGCCTGCTCGAGGATCGCGACAACCTCTGGACTCCGGAGGAGTCCGAGCCGCAGGTCATTCCCGCGCTCCTCGAAGCGCGAGGCGTGCCGTACACGACGATCGAGGGCTGGCACCGCCTCGACGCGCACGAACTCGGCCTCGGAGAGCCGCACGGTCGCGCGCGCGTCAAGGTCGTGCCCCGAGACGAGATGACTCGCATCTCCCGCGGCGAGTAGCTGAGGCGCGGGCGGCGCGTCGTCAGCGCAGGAGCTGCTCGAGCTGCTCGAGGGTCTCGGCCGCCCCGGCGTCGATGCGCACCGTGACCGACTCGCGCGCATCGATCGCGGTCGGCCCGCGGTTGATGACGGCGATCGGGATGCCCCGCAGCTGCGCGCGATGCACGAGACGGATGCCGGTGTTCACCGCGAGCGAGGTTCCGATGAGCACGAGGCCGCCTGCGGAGGCGACCAGTGACTCGGCGGTCTCGAACACGGGTTTCGGTACGAGCTCGCCGAAGTAGACGACGTCGGGGCGGAGGATCGACCCGCACTCCGGGCACGTCGGGGCTTCGACGGAGTCGGTGCCGCTCACGATCGCATCACCATCCGGTGCGATCTCGGCCGCGGCATTGCGCGCGGCGAATCCCGGGTTGAGCTCATCGAACCAGCCGAGCACCTGATCGCGGGTGAAGCGATGGTCGTGCTCAACGCACCTGATCACGCTCCCGTTGCCGTGCAGCTCGACGACGCTTCGGGATCCTGCCCGTCGATGCAGGTTGTCGACGTTCTGCGTGATGACGCCGTTCGTCAGCCCGGCGGCTTCGAAGCGCGCCAGAGCGAGGTGACCGGCATTGGGCGCGACACCCGCAGCTCGCAGCGCGCCGACTCTCGCGCCGGCCCAGAAGCGGCGGCGGTAGGCCGGGTCCTCCATGAACTGCGAGATGCTCATGGGCGTGCGCGGGGGAGCACCAGCACCGCGATAATCGGGAATGCCCGAGTCCGTGCTGATGCCGGCGCCCGTGAGCACCGCGAGCGGTGCGGCTCCGAAGAGTCCCGCGAGCCGCTCGAGTGCGATCGAATGCGCCATGTGCCTCCTCTTCCGGCATTCACGCTAGCGCACGCAGGCGCGCGAGGTCAGGGGCTTCCGCCGAGGGCGCACGCGAGGCACGCGCTTCTCCGCCGGTAGAATCGGCTTCATGACCAGCGCGCGCGAACAGCTCATCGACCTCATCACGAGCGAAGCCGTCTTCCACGGCGACTTCACGCTCACCAGCGGCAAGCAGGCGACCTACTACATCGATCTGCGCAAGCTGAGCCTCGACCACCGTGCGGCGCCGCTCATCGGGCAGGTCATGCTCGACCTCATCGAGGATATCGACGGCGTCGTCGCGGTCGGCGGGCTCACGATGGGCGCTGACCCGATCGCTTCGGCGATCATGCACCAGGGCGTCGCGCAAGGCAAGGTGTACGACTCGTTCGTGGTGCGCAAGGAGCCGAAGGATCACGGCCGCGGCCGCCAGGTCGAGGGCCCCGACCTCGCCGGCAAGCGCGTGGTCGTGGTCGAGGACACGTCGACGACGGGCGGATCCCCCTTGCAGGCGATCGAGGCGCTGCAGAAGGTGGGCGCCGAGATCGCGGCGGTCGCGGTCGTGGTGGATCGCCAGGCGCCTGCCAAGGAGCGCATCGAGGCAGCGGGCTTCGAGTACCGCTACGCGATCGGCCTCGACGACCTCGGGCTCGACCCGCAGTAGCGCGCGCGGCCCGTGCGCTGCACGCGCCGAGACGGCGACGGCCTCCGAACCCGCCAGAGGATCGGAGGCCGTCGCCGCTTCAGTCGGGCTCAGAGCACCTTCGACAGGAACTGCCGCGTGCGCTCCTGCTTCGGATTCGAGAAGACCAGCTCGGGGTCGCCCTGCTCGATGATGGCTCCCGCATCCATGACGATGAGGCGATCCGCCACCTCGCGGGTGAAGCCCATCTCGTGGCTCACGATGATCATCGTCATGCCCGCCTTCGCGAGATCCTGCATCACCTGCAAGACCTCTCCCACCATCTCGGGGTCGAGCGCGCTCGTTGGCTCGTCGAACAGCATGAGAGCCGGGCGCATTGCGAGCGCCCGAGCGATCGCGACGCGCTGCTGCTGCCCGCCCGAGAGGGAGCGCGGCCGCACGTCGGCCTTGTCGGAGAGCCCGACGCGGTCGAGCAGTTCCCGTGCGTAGGCGATCGCTTCGGCCTTCTTCTCGCCCTTCACCCGCACCGGCGAATGCCAGATGTTCTCGAGCACCGTCATGTGCGGAAACAGGTTGAAGTGCTGGAAGACGAAGCCGATGTCGGCGCGCTGCGCGGCTAAGGCCTTCGCCGAGATCTCGGTGACCTTGCCGTTCTCGTTCACGCGCTCGCCGATGCGCTGCCCGTCGACGTAGATCTCGCCGCTGTCGATCGGTTCGAGCCGGTTGAGGGTGCGCAGGAAGGTCGTCTTGCCGGCGCCGGACGGCCCGACGAGCACGACCACTTCGCCGCGTTCGATCTCGAGCGACACATCCGTCAGAATGTGCCGGTCGCCGAACCACTTGTTGATGTCGACGGTGCGAACGATCGGCCCGTCCGATACGGAGACGGGGGCGGTGTACTCGCTGAGCGCGTTCATGCCGCGACTCCTTCCAGGTCGGCGATCGGGCTCTTCGGTGCGACGCGATCGCGCTTGCTGCGGAAGCCGAACAGGCGCTTCCAGATCGACTCCGCCTTCGGCAGGCCGGCCTTCGCGTTCAACCAGTTCTCGATCATGGTCTGGATGACCGTCCACACCGTCGTGAGGAGCAAGTAGTACAGCGCGACGACGATGTAGATCTCGAAGACCTTGAACGTTGCAGCGCTCATCGAGCTGCCCACCTGGAACATCTCGGCGACGCCGATGATGGAGAGGATCGATGTGCTCTTCATCAGGCCGTTGAAGGAGTTGCCGAGCGGCGGCACCATGACGCGGATCGCCTGGGGCACGATGATCCACCGCATCGAGGCGAGGGGAGTCATGCCGAGCGACAGCGCCGCTTCGGTCTGACCCTTCTCGATCGACTCGAGCCCGCCGCGCACGATCTCCGAGATGTACGCGCTCTCATTGAGCATGAGCGCGACGATCGCCGCTTGCACGGCTCCCTTGATGAGGAAGCCGACTGTGACGTCCTGGAGTTGCATGGTCAGGTTCAGATCTTCGAATCTGAACAGGTTCGCCGCGGCGAAACCGGTGTAGATGATGACGAGTTGGACGAGCAGCGGGGTGCCGCGCACGATCCAGATGTAGAGGCTCGCGAAGATGCGGAGCGGCACGAAGCGGCTTCGGCCCATGAGCGCGATGAGCAGGCCCAGCACCAGTGCAAGCGCCATCGCGGCGATCGAGATCACGATGGTGAGCGCGAGTCCGTTGAGGAAGCTCTCGCTCGGCGTGAAGAGGCTCTGCCAGAAGTAGTCCCAGTCGAATTTCATGAAGTGTCTTTCCTGTTGCCGATGTCTGCGGCGGCCGGCTGGGCCACCGCAGACATCGGGTTACTCGGGCTGGGTGATGTCGTTGCTCTCGACGCCCCACTCGGCGAGGATGTCGGTGTAGGTGCCGTCGTCGATCATGGCCGCGAAGGCCTCGTCGAGCGCGTCGTTCAGCTCGGTGTTGTCTTTGAGCGTGGCCGCGCCGATGCGGATCTTGCCGAAGGGCTCGCCGACCGCGACGAGGTCGCCGTCGGACTGCTGCTCGTAGTAGCTCATGATCTCGGTGGTGTCGATGAAGGCGTCGGCCTGATCGGCGAGCACCTGCTGCAGCGCGCCGGTCGCCTCGTCGACGAGGGTGATCGCGATCGGCTCCTTGCCGTCGGCGACGCACTCGTCAGACTTCTCCTGGGCGGATGCGGCGCCCGTCGCGCCCGTGATGCCGACGACCTTGGTGCCGCAGAGCGAGTCGTCGAACCCGGTGACGTCCTTCGGGTTGTCCTTGCTCACCGCGACGGCAGTGCCCGAGTAGAGGTAGGGAACGAAGTTCGCGATCTCCTCGCGCTCCGGCTTGATGTAGAGCGAGCCCATGATGACGTCGCACTGCTTCGCCTGCAACGCGGGGATGAGGCCGGCGAACGAGTACTCGCCGAGCGTGGTGCTCACGCCGAGCTTGTCGGCGAGCGCGTTCGCGATGTCGATCTCGACGCCCTGCAGCTCGTTGTTGTCGTCGTAGAAGATGTTGGGTGCGCTATCGCCGGTGCAGACGGTGAGCGTGCCCTCCTTGATGATGGTCGGGGGTGCGAGGGTCGCTTCCGCGGAGCTCGTGTCGCCGGAGCCGCCTGCGTCGCCGGCGTCGTTCGAGGTCACGGTGCACGCGGCGAGCGACAGCATGAGGCCGGCGGCCGCGGTGAGTGCCAGCGCGGGAGCGATGCGCCGCGCGGATGGGGGGAAAGCCACGATGATTTCTCCGTTCGGTGGACCCCGGCTGGTGCCGGGAGAAACATTGCATACTCCGATTCGTTCGGGTGTATGCTCGATCAGCAGTTGGTCAGACCAACCGATGAACTGAATGGAACATACCCCGGGTTCGGCTCCCACGTCAACGGGCAGGCCGAGCCGAAATGCAACTGAAACACAACCGGCCCCATCACGGGGTCGGATAGCATCACGAGGACGCAGACCGCATCCCGCGAGCACGATGGAGGCACACGTGGACTGGAACGACATCGGTCGGGCGACGACGCTGTCGCTGCCGGATCGGCTCTCGGTCGACATCGAGCGACTCATCCTCGACGGCAAACTCGCCCCGGGGGAGCGCCTTCCACCCGAGCGCGAACTCGCCGATCACTTCGGCGTCTCGCGCGTCTCGATCCGCGAAGCGCTGCGTGAACTCGAGAACCGCGGCCTCATCGACCGCCGCCCGGGTCGGGGCACGATCGTCCTCGGACCCGGCGAACGCGCCGACGTCGCGGATGGGGCGCTCGGAGGGCTCGCCGCCCTGCGCCCGGAACTGCACGACATCATGGAGCTGCGCGCCATCGTCGAACCGCCGATCGCCCGCATCACCGCCACACGCGCGACCGACCGCGACATCGCGCAGCTGCGCGAACTCGTGGAGGCCATGGAAGTCGACGTCACGAAAGAGCGCTACGCCGAGCTCGACCGCGCATTCCACCAGGCCATCGCGCAGTACGCCCACAACCCGCTCCTCGAACTCATCAACGAGCAGATCGCGCAGCGCATCGCGCCGAGTCGGGCGAGCCGCTATCAGACGCGGGCACGACGCCAGGCTTCGAGCATCGCCCACCGACGCATCTTCGAAGCGATCGCCGCCGGCGACGCAGCGCTCGCCGAAGACGAAGCGCGCGCTCACGTGCTCGACATCAGCAACCAGATCGCGCATGCCGCGACGACCCAGGAGGAACTCCCCGTATGACGACCGCATCTGCCGCTCGCGGCGCCATCTCGACCTCACACCACCTGGCGACGGAAGCCGGTGCCGCGGTGCTGCGGGCCGGCGGCAACGCCATCGACGCGGCGATCGCGGCAGCAGCCACCCTCTGCGTGGTCTACCCGAACAACGTCGCACTCGGCGGAGATCTCGTGGCGCTCGTGCGCAACCCCGAGGGCGAGGTGCGGTTCTTGAACGCGACGGGCACCGCTCCGGCCGGCCAGTCGATCGACGTGCTGCGGGAGCGCTACGGCGACCTGCTCCCAGTGCGCGGCATCGACACCGTCACGGTGCCCGGCGGCATCTGCGGCTGGAACGCCCTGCACGAGTACGGCGCCACACGTCGATGGGAGCAGCACCTCGAAGCGGCGACCCGGCACGCCGAGGCGGGCGTGCCCACCGCCCGGTCGGTCGCCGCCGCGATCGTCGAGAACCGCGAGGTGCTGGAGCTCGACGAGGGGTGCCGCGGAGTGTTCTTCGATCAGGGGCTGCCGCTCGTCGAAGGCGCCCCGTTCGTGCAACCGGCGCTCGCCGCATCGTTGCGGGCGCTCGCAGCCGGCGGATCCGCCGCGTTCTACGAAGGCGAGCTCGCCGAGCGATGGGTCGCCGGCCTGCAGAAGCTCGGTTCACGCATCACCCTCGCCGACACCGCCGCGTACTCCGCGGAGTGGGGCGAGCCGCTCGAAGGATCGTTCCGAGCGCACCGCGTGCTCACGGGCCCGCCCAACACCTCAGGCTTCATGCTCCTGCGCGCGCTCCGAGACATCGAGGCGGGCATCGAGGATCCGCTCGGGCGCGGTGCCGGCGAACTCGCCCGCTCGTTCCGCGCGAGCAACGCCGTGCGAGCGGCGTCCCTCGCCGACCCGCGCTTCGGCGGCGCGACTGGGAGCGACCTGATCGACGCGGAGGCCCCCGCGCACCCGCCCGTGCGGGAGGCCAAACCGAGCGGCGACACGGTCGGGCTCAGCGCCGTGAGCGCCGACGGCTGGGCCATCTCCCTCATCAACTCCGTGTACTTCGGATTCGGCGCTGCCGTGCTCGAGCCGGAGACGGGCATTCTCTTCCAGAATCGCGGGACGTCGTTCTCGCTCGACCCCGCGCACCCGAACGCGTTCGGCCCCGGCAAGCGGCCGCGGCACACGCTCATGCCCGTGCTCGTGCTCCGAGGCGACGAACTCGCATGGGTGCCCGCGACGATGGGCGGGTCGGCGCAACCGCAGATCCACACGCAGCTGCTGGTGCGGTCCCTCGCCGGTGCGACCCCGCAGGAGGCGACGCACGCGCCGCGCTGGATCGTCGACGAACCCGGCGCCGACGGGGTCGTGCGCGTTACCATCGAAGAGGACGTGCCCGCCGCGGTGCACCAAGCGCTCGCCGAGGCCGGATTCCCACTGAAGGTCGTGCCTCCCGTCGACGAGGATCTCGGCCACTCGAACCTGATCCGACTCGCGCAGGAGGGCGTCCACGGGGCCGACGGCGTCGACGCCGCGAGCGATCCGCGATCCGACGGCTCCGCGATCGTCGTCTGAAACGACCAGCCGGCATGCACCCGAACGCGCGCGTCCCACACGAACTCTCAGCACCAGCTTCAGCGAGAAAGCAGCACATGAACCAGATTGTCCGCCCCGGATTTCTCCCGCTCCTCCTCGTCGGCATCGCCGGCGGCATTCTGTCCGGGCTCTTCGGAATCGGCGGCGGCACCATCATCGTGCCCGCACTCGCGCTCTGGTTGAGCATGCCCCAGAAGCTCTCGGCCGGAACGTCGGTAGCGGCGATCCTGCCCACCGCGATCGTCGGTGCGACGACCTACGGGCTGCAGGGCCACGTCGACTGGATCGCCGGCGCCTGCCTCGCCGTCGGCATCGTTGCCGGGGCGCAGCTGGGCGCCGCGCTGCTCGCGAAACTGCCGGTCGGCGCGATCCAGTGGGGGTTCATGGGCTTCCTCGCGATCGTGATCGTGAGTCTCTGGTTCGTCGTGCCGCAGCGCGGTGACGAGATCGAGATCTCCGTGTTGACGGTGATCATGCTCATCGTGACCGGCTTCATCACGGGTGTGCTGTCGGGCCTGCTCGGCGTCGGCGGCGGCGTCGTCGTCGTGCCCGTGCTCATGTTCTTCTTCAGCTCGAGCGACCTCATCGCGAAGGGAACCTCGCTCTTCATGATGATTCCCGGATCGATCTCGGGCACCATCGGCAACTTCCGCAGGCAGAACGTCGACCTGCGCGCTGCGGCGATCGTGGGGCTCGGCGCGTGCGTCTTCGTGCCGGTCGGCAACCTCTTCGCCGTGCTGATCGACCCCTTCTGGGGCAACGTGGCCTTCTCGATCTACCTCGTCTTCATCCTCATCCAGATGCTGGTGCGCAAGCTCCGCAAGAAGAAGTAGCGCCCCGGCGCGCTCCGCCCCGCTGCCGCTGCGAGCGGGGTCACTCTCGGAGGGTGTCGCAGCGGTGCGCGACAGCAACACCCTCCGCAAGTGACCCGCCTCGGCGCGCGCGTGGCAGCGGGGTCACTCTTCGTGCGTGTTGCACCGCCGACACGCACGAAGAGTGACCCCGCTCGCCGCCCGAAAAGCGCCCGAAGAGCGCCCGTCTCATCGCGTGGCGCGTCCGCGAATCGCCTGGAGAGCGCACGCCGCACCGAGCACGGCGACGATCCCGATCCCGACGGCCATCGTCTGAGCCGAACCCGCCGCGGTCGGGCCGCCAGCCACGACGAGCATGCCGACGACGGACGACGATACGGCGTTGGCGATGAGCTGCGTGGTGCTGACACCGGCCGCCGCCTTCCCGCCCTCGACCGGGTCATCGGTGCTGCGCATCGCCGCGACGCTGAGATGGGGGAATGCCATGCCGATGCCACTTCCGGCTGCGAACAGCACAGCCGCCCAGGCCACGACGAGCCAGGCGCCGGCTTCAGGAGTGACGAGAGCTGCGTAGCCGAAGAGTCCGGCGGCGAGGATCGCCGGGCCGAGCAGCATGACCGCGTTTCGGCCGCGCTGTGACTCGATGTTGACGCTGCAGAGTTGCGCGGCGGTCCACCCGACGGAGAGCGACGCACCGAGGAAGCCGGCGAGGAGCGGTGGCAGGCCGGCGAGTTCCTGTCCGAACAGCGGAATGAAGGCCTCGGTCATCGCCCCGGCGCTCAAGAGCCCGAGCGCGAGATACACCCACTTCAGCGCATTGCCGCGTCGGTACGTGAGCTTCGGCAGCACCGTCGTCGCGCCGAATCGTTCACGGAGCACGAAGGCGAACAGCAGGAGCACTGCGGCCGCCAGGCACGCGACCGTGCTCGCACCGCGGGGCAGCACCGATGCGACGCTGAACGCGGCCGCCGTCGATGCGAGGAGCGCGAGCGAGAGCACCGGCACCGACGGAACCTCCCCCGTCTGCTCGGCGCCACCCGGAACCGCGTTGCGCGACACCCAGGCGAGAACGAGGGCGAGCAGAGCCATCGTCGCGAACGCCCCTCGCCAGAGTCCGATCTGCGCGAAGAGCCCTCCGAGGGCCGGCCCGAGAAGATTGCCGACGCCCCACATCGCGGAGACGAGGCCCGCAGCTCGTGTCCACAGCCGCTCGGGCAGCGCCGTGCGGATCACCGCGTACCCGAGGCCCGCGAGCAGGCCGCCGCCGAGGCCCTGCACGGTGCGCCCGACGAGCAGCAGCTCCATGGATGGTGCGAGCATGTTGATGAGCGTGCCCAGGGCGAACACCGCGAACGCCCCGACGTACGCTCTCGCCGCACCCGAGCGGGCGACGGTGCGCGTCACGAGCATCGATGAGATGACTGAGGCGGTGAGAAACACGGTCGCTGCCCACGCGAAGTACTGAGCGCCCCCGAATTCGTCCACCGCGGATGGCAGAAGCGCGGCTGTCACGTAGACGTTCGTCGCGTACAGTGCGACGCCGCCCGCGAGAACGAGGGCGGCCGGGAGGTGGCCTGGGCTGAACAACTCGCTCCAGCTCCCCGGCCTCGGCGGTCGCCCGCTGCGGAGGCGGCCGCGCCCCTGGGCGGCGGCATCGGTTGCGATGATCGGGAGGTCAGCGGTGTGATTCGGCATTCCTGTACCGTAAAACCTGAACTAAGGTTGAGGTCAAGTGGTCGATGTGGTGTCGACTGCTGGTGGGAGGGAAGATGCCTGAATCCGAGCCCGTGACGCGTGCACCGACCGACCTGCTCTCCGTCGGCGAGGTGGCCGCGCGCACGGGAGTAGCCGTCTCAGCACTCCACTTCTACGAGCGCGAGGGCCTCATCAGCAGCGTGCGGACCGCGGGCAACCAGCGCCGCTACGCACGACACGTGCTGCGCCGCATCGCCATCATCCGGGTGGCGGCCCGCATGGGGGTGCCGCTCGCCGAAGTCGCAGAGGAACTCTCCAGCCTGCCGGCGGACCGCATGCCGAGTCGACGCGATTGGGAGCGCATCAGCGAGCACTGGCGCGGCAAGCTCGAAGCGCGCAGGCTCGAGATCGAACGCATGGAGCGCGAACTCACGGGCTGCATCGGTTGCGGATGCCTGTCACTCGGTACCTGTCGGGTCTTCAATCCCGGAGACGCGCTGTCCGTCGACGGACCGGGCCCGCGCCTGCTCCCCGAGATCGACCCGAAATCGCTCGATCCCGTCGCACCCGCCGCCGGGGCCCCGCCGGCGCCGTAGCCGCCCCGCGCCCGCCCGGTAGCCGCCCGCCCGCCCGTCCGGCCGGTAGCCGGGTCACTTCGGGAGGGTGTCGCGGCCGGTCACAACTCCGACACGCTCCCGAAGTGACCCGCCTCGCTGGGCGGGGCTGGGCTGGGCTGGGTCAGGCTGGGTGGACTGGGCCGTGGCACCACTGCCCACTGCCACCACTGCCCTCTGCAGCGGGGTCACTCTTCGTGCGTGTTGCACCGCCGACACGCACGAAGAGTGACCCCGCTCGCACGGGGGAGGGGGAGAAGAGAAAGGGGTAACAGCGTCTACAGCAGGTCGGCGACCGAGCCGAGCACCTCGTCGGGGCGGAACGGGAAGCGCTCGATCTCTGCGCGGTCCGAGATGCCGGTCATCACGAGCACCGTGTGCAGGCCCGCCTCGATGCCGGCCACCACGTCGGTGTCCATGCGGTCGCCGATCATGCCGGTGTTGTGCGAGTGGGCGCCGATCTGGTTGAGAGCCGAGCGGAACATCATCGGGTTCGGCTTGCCGATGATGTAGGGGTGCTTGCCCGTCGCCTTCGTGATGAGCGCGTTGATCGCTCCCGTTGCGGGAAGGGGCCCTTCGTGGCTCGGCCCGGTCGCGTCGGGATTGGTCGAGATGAAGCGAGCGCCCTTGATGATGAGCCGGATCGCCTTCGTGATCGCCTCGAACGAGTAATTGCGGGTCTCGCCGACCACCACGAAGTCGGGGTTCGATTCGGTCATGACGTAGCCCGCATCGTGCAGCGCGGTGAGGATCCCGGCCTCGCCGATCACGAACGCCGAGCCGCCGGGCTGTTGCTGCTTCAAGAAGGCGGCCGTGGCGAGCGCGCTCGTCCAGATGCGGTCCTCGGGCACCGAGATTCCCGAGGCGGCGAGACGGGCACTGAGGTCGCGTGCGGTGAAGATGGAGTTGTTCGTGAGCACGAGGTAGGGGATCTCGTTCTCGCGCCAGTGCTTGATGAGGTCGGCGGCGCCGGGAACGGCGCGGTTCTCGTGCACCAGCACGCCGTCCATATCGGTGAGCCAGCATTCGATCTCAGCGCGGCGAGGGTGCGGTTCGTTCTGAGTCATGCCCACAGCGTATCTCGCACGTGTGAACAGGCAGTTTCGCGGCGCACTCCCGCTCCCGCTCCCGGTCCGCCCTCCCCGATGCCCAGAGATGCGACAGAAAGTCCGTTCATGAGAGACGTTTGCACCGACTTTGTTTCGCCGATCTCTTGATGGATAGGGGTGGGGCGAGGGAGAAGGGCCTGTGCGGATCGCCGGGCGTTCGAACGCGGCACGAGACTTAGCCGGGCGCGCGTCAAGCCCGCCCCGCGCCAGCCGGGCGCCTGGCACACTGGAAGCATGCACGAACGAGCCGGCACGCCCGCCCGCCCCGAAGACCTGATCGACGTCGACGCGCTGCTCGCGGCGTACACGGAGATCGTCCCTGATCCCGCGAACCCGGCGCAGCGCGTCGTGTTCGGCACGTCCGGTCACCGCGGCTCGGCGCTCGCCGCCTCCTTCAACGAGGCGCACATCGCTGCGATCAGCGCGGCGATCGCGGAGTACCGAGCCGCGCAGGGCATCGACGGCCCGCTGTTCATCGGCGCAGACACCCACGCGCTCTCGGCGCCCGCCCAGCGCACCGCCATCGAGGTGCTGCTCGCGGCCGGCGTGCGCGTGATCGCCGCTGCGGGCGACGGCGACGCGGCCTTCGTGCCGACACCAGCGCTGAGCCATGCGATCCTGCGCCACAACCGCGGTCGCGACGCCGATGACGCCGGCCGAGCCGACGGCATCGTGGTCACCCCCAGCCACAACCCGCCGAGCGACGGCGGGTTCAAATACAACCCGCCCCACGGCGGCCCGGCGGACAGCGACGCGACCGGTTGGATCGCAGCTCGGGCGAACGAGTTGCTCGAGGCCGGCGCCGACATCGCGCGCGCGGACGCGGGAGCGGTCGCCGCCGTCGAGCGGTACGACTTCGTGAACGCCTACGTCGACACCCTCGGCGAGGCGATCGACCTCGACGCGATCCGCGCCGCGAAGGTGCCGCTCGCCGTGCACCCGCTGGGCGGGGCGAGCGTGGCCTACTGGGCGGCGATCCGCGATCGACTCGGCATCGAGCTCACCGTGCTCGGCCCGGGCGTCGACCCGCAGTGGGGCTTCATGCATCTCGACTGGGACGGCAAGATCCGCATGGATCCGTCGTCGGCCAACGTCATGTCGACGGTCGACGAGCACCGCGGCCCGTTCGCCATCATCGCGGGCAACGATGCGGATGCCGACCGTCACGGCATCGTCACGAGCGACGGCTTGATGAACCCCAACCACTACCTCGCCGTCGCCATCGACTACCTGCTCGGGCACCGCCCCGACTGGTCTGCCGAGGCGGGCATCGGCAAGACGCTCGTCTCCTCCGGCATCATCGATCGCGTCGTCGCCGCCCAGGGCCGCGACCTGCTCGAGGTTCCGGTCGGCTTCAAATGGTTCGTGCCGGGGCTCGCCGACGGGAGCGTCGTCTTCGGCGGCGAGGAGAGTGCTGGCGCCTCATTCCTCTGCTTCGACGGCAGCGCGTGGAGCACCGACAAAGACGGCATCCTGCTCGCACTGCTCGCCGCCGAGATCCAGGCGGTGACGGGGCAGTCCCCGTCAGAGCGCTACCGAGAACTCACTGCGCAGTTCGGCGAACCGGCATACGCGCGCGTCGACGCGGCGGCGACTCCCGAGCAGAAGGCCCGGCTCGGTGCGCTATCGCCCGACGACGTCACCGACACCGAGCTCGCGGGGGATCGCATCACGGCGATCCTCACCGAGGCTCCCGGCAACGGTGCGCCGATCGGGGGGCTCACAGTGCAGACGGAGCACGCGTGGTTCGCTGCCCGACCCTCCGGCACCGAGGACGTCATGAAGATCTACGCGGAGTCCTTCCGCGGCGCCGAGCATCTCGCGGAGGTGCAGGCAGCCGCGCAGGCGCTGGTCGGGCGCGTGCTCTCCGACTGACGCCGGTACGCTAAGAGGCATGTCGCACGCCTCAGCAGCCCCCCGCCGGTACTCCTACCTGGGGCCGGCTGGAACGTTCACCGAGGCGGCGCTGCGGCAGGTGCCGGAGGCCGAGGGGCAGGTCTGGAACCCGGTCGACAACCTCGGCGAGGCGCTGAACGATGTCGTCAGGGGCGCCAGCGACGCGGCGATGATCGCCATTGAGAACTCGATCGACGGCGGAGTCACCGTCGCGCAGGATGCGCTCGCCACGATCCCCGGCCTCCGCATCATCGGCGAATACCTCGTGCCGGTGCGCTTCGTGCTCGTGGCGAGGCCGGGAACCGCGCTCTCCGACGTCAGCGTCGTCGCCGGGCACCCGGTCGCGTACGGGCAGTGCCGCGTATGGCTCGACGGAGCGGCGCCCACGCATCGCCACCTGGTGGCGACGTCGAACGTGCAGGCCGCCGCCGACCTCTTCGACCCGACGAAGGGCGTCGACGCCGCGATCGCGCCGCCCGGCATCGAGGCGCACTACGACGTCGAGGTGCTCGCGGAGGGCATCGCCGAGAACCCCGACGCGGTGACGCGCTTCGTGCTCGTGAGCCGCAGCGTGCCGGTGGGGGAGCCCACCGGAGCCGACAAGACGTCGCTCATGGTGGAACTGCCGGAGGATCGGCCGGGCGCTCTGCTCGATCTGCTCGAGCAGTTCGCAGCGCGCGGCGTGAACCTCACGCTGCTCGCATCGCGTCCGATCGGGGATCGCATGGGCCGGTACCGCTTCGTGATCGACGCTGAAGGGCACGTCAAGGATGAGCGCGTCGCCGACGCGCTGCTCGGCGTGAAGCGCTTTAGCCCGAAGGTCTCGTTCTTGGGTTCGTACCCGCGCGCCGACCGGGTTGCGGCGACCATCCGCGACCTGCACGACGACGACACGTTCCGGGATGCGCGGGATTGGCTGCGCGGAGTGATCGAGGGCACCCGCGACGGCGAGGCGTGACGCCTACGCGCGCGCCTGCCACTCGGGCAGCACGCGCACGATGAGCGATCCCGGGTCCACCTCGCCGCTCACGGTGAGCGCGAACCCGAAATCGTCGCCGTCGAGCTGCACGGGCTCCGGCTCCGCCACCGCGAGCGCATAGCGTTCGGCGCGCATGTACGAGACGCTCCGTGTGTCGCGCACGAGATCGATGATCTTCCGCCCCGTGCGCGAGCGGCGCAGCACCCCGTTCTCCCATCCGATCTTGCGCCAGATGCGCAGCCACGAGAACGCGCCGAGCGGGTGGAGGGCGACGACATCGAGCTTGCCGTCGTCGAGCTGGGCGTCGGGGATCAGCAGCACGCCTCCCGGCATCAACCCGCAGTTGCCGATCATCACCGTGTAGACCGACAACGGCCGCACCGGCGAACGGTCGATGGAGTAGTGGATCTGCAGCGGTCGGTCGGAGATCATGGTGCGCACGCCGGCGTCGACGTAGGCCAGCCACCCGAGCCGCTTCTTCAACGTTGACTTCGTCGCCGAGATGGCGCGCGCGTCGAGGCCCATCCCGGCGAGCACGAGGAAGACGTGCTCGCTCTCCGACTCGTCCTCTCGCACGATGCGCACGATGCCGAGGTCGATCGGTCGGTTGCGCCCGGTGAACGCGGCACGCACGACATCGTCGAGGCGATTCAGCGGGGCGCCGAGATTCCTCGCGAGCAGGTTGCCCGTGCCCTGCGGGACGACGGCGACCGGAACCCCGCTGCCCCTGAGCGCCTCGGCCACTGCCCGAATCGTTCCGTCGCCGCCGCTCGCGAGCACGACATTCGCGCCGTCGTCGACCGCTCGGCGAGCCGCCGAGACGCCCGCATCCTCCGCGCTGGTCTCGTACCACCGGGCTGCACCCCACCCGGAGGCCTGCTCCTGCTGCGCGACGGCCGCTCGCAGTGCCGAGAGGTCGGTCTTGAACGGCTGATACACGACCGCCGCCCACGGAATGTGGTGCGAGCGGGTATCTGGCATGCGTCCAGCGTAACGGCGGGCAGCAGTTCTGATGCTGGGCGCGGGTAAGCTGGAGCGCGTGATCGATCCAGTCCTCCTCCGCAACGATCCCGAAGCCGTGAAGCGCTCGCAGCGCGCTCGAGGAAATGACGAGGCGGTGGTAGATGAGGCGCTCGCCGCCGACGCGACTCGCCGAGCCGCGCTCGGAGAGTTCGAGACGCTGCGCGCCGAGCAGAACGAGTTCGGCAAGCGCGTGAAGGCGGCCTCCAAAGACGAGAAGCCGGCACTGATTCAGCAGGCCCAGCAGCTCGCCGCTTCGGTCAAGGCGGCCGACGCTCGCGCGAAGGCGGCGGAAGCCGAATTCGATGCGATCTCGCTGCGCATCGAGAACCTGGTCATCGACGGCGTGCCGGCGGGCGGCGAGGAGAACTTCGTCACGCTGCGCGAGGTGGGCGAGCAGCCGACCTTCGACTTCGCACCGCGCGACCACCTCGAACTGGGCGAGATGCTCGGGGCGATCGACATGGAGCGCGGCGCCAAGGTGTCGGGCGCGCGCTTCTACTTCTTGCGCGGCGTCGGCGCACGGCTCGAACTGGCGCTCATGAACATGGCCCTCGATCGCGCCCTGCAGCACGGATTCACGCCGCTCATCACCCCGACGCTGGTCAAGCCCGAGATCATGCAGGGCACCGGATTCCTGGGGGAGCACGCGGACGAGGTGTACCACCTTCCCGCGCAGGATCTGTACCTCACCGGCACGAGCGAGGTCGCACTGGCCGGCTACCACTCCGACGAGATCATCGACGTCTCTGCCGGCCCGATCCGGTACGCCGGGTGGTCGACGTGCTACCGCAGCGAGGCCGGTTCGCACGGCAAGGATACGCGCGGGATCCTGCGCGTGCATCAGTTCAACAAGCTGGAGATGTTCGTCTACGCCGACCCCGCAGAGGCGGAAGCTGAGCATGATCGGCTCGTGGGCTGGCAGGAGGAGATCCTCCAGGCGCTCGGCCTGCACTACCGCGTGATCGACGTCGCCGCAGGTGATCTGGGCTCGAGCGCTGCGCGCAAGTTCGACATCGAGGCCTGGGTGCCGACGCAAGACGCGTACCGGGAGCTCACCTCGACGAGCAATTGCACCACGTACCAGTCGCGCCGGCTGTCGACCCGCTACCGCACGGAAAGCGGCAAGACCGCTGCGGTGGCGACGCTGAACGGTACGCTCGCCACCACGCGATGGATCGTCGCGATCCTCGAAACGCACCAGCAGGCCGACGGCAGCGTCATCGTGCCGGAGGCGCTCCGCCCGTACCTCGGCGGACTCGACGTGCTCACACCGATCGCGGGGGTGTGAGCCGATGAGTGCCGCGCCTCGCATCTCCGCCGATGAACGGCACCTCATCGCGCTCGACATCGACGGGACCGTGCTCAACCACGGGTTCGGCGCGGGCGCTGGGGACGATTCCGCCGGCGGTCACATCGACCCCGACCTGGCCGACGCGATCCTCGCCCTCCATGAGATGGGGCATGAGGTCGTCTTCGCGACCGGGCGCTCGGTCGACGCGACGCTGCCCATCGTCGAGCGGCTCGGGATCCGCCCCGAGTGGGTGGTCTCGGCGAACGGCGCGGTGACGCTGCGTCGCGACCCGCTCGCCCACCGGGCGTACCGACGCGAGTTCGTCGAAGCCTTCGACCCGAGCGATGCCCTGCGGAAGATCCGCACGCAGCTCGTGACGGCGCGTTTCGCGGTGGAACTCGCAGACGGCGGATTCCTGTACACCGACGACATCCCCACGGGCACGCTGCCGTCGCGGCAGCGGCGGGTGCCGTTCGAGCAGCTGCTCGGCGTGCAGGCGTCGCGCGTCGTCGTCGTCTCGCCCGACCATCGGCTCGAGGAGTTCCTCGACGTGGTGAACACGCTCGGGCTGACGCACGTGTCGTACGCGGTCGGCAGCACGTCGTGGCTCGACATCGCCCCCCACGGGGTCACCAAGGCGAGCGCGCTCGAGGTCGTCGCCTCGCACCTGGGGATCGACGGATCGCGCGTCTTCGCGGCGGGTGACGGGCGCAACGACATCGAGATGCTGCAGTGGGCTGCGAAGCGCGGTGACGCGGTCGCCATGGGCCAGGCCGTCGACGATGTGCGGGCAGTCGCCAGTCGCGTCACCGGCACGATCGACGAGGTCGGTCTGCTCGCCGCGCTGCGCGATCGCTTCCCCGTGATCCGATAGCTCGCGGCGCGCTTCGCCGTCATTCTGGCCGCGCCCCGTTTGCTAAGCTCGTTCGCGGAGGGTTGTCCGAGCGGCCGAAGGAACTTGTCTTGAAAACAAGCACTGGGTAACCCCCAGTCAGGGGTTCAAATCCCCTACCCTCCGCCACCAGTGAATCCTCCCGACCGAGTTCCGGTCGGGAGGATTCTCGCTTCAGGGACTACTCCGCGACGGCGGCGTCCAAGGCGTCGAAAAAGTGGTCTGGGATGCTCACGAAGAGGGCGTCAGATGGTCGACGTCGTTGGGTACGCGCGGGTATCGACTCGTGAGCAGTATCTGGAGTCCGAGCGGCATCCGACGCTGAGAACGTGCCGTCACGGCGAGGGTGTACCGCGCAGCGTCCCCTCTCGCCTGGTCGGTGCGTTCTTGGAATACCGTGCGCGGCGGAAATTCCATCCGTTGCGTGCTCGGCGACGAACACACTGTGCAGGGCAAAAATGATCTGCCGATCGAGAGGCGACGATGATGGCGAAATCGACGGCACCAACGACCAAGTCGAAGAACCGCCGCGGGGTCTGGGCCCTTTGGAGCGCGCTCGCCGGCATTGTGAGCGCTGCGGCGTTCCTCGCCGTCGCCGAACTCGTCACTCTGCTCGTCGCCCCTGAGAGCAGCCCGATCCTCGCGGTCGGGTCGTTCGTGATCGACATCGTGCCGCAACCCATCAAAGAGTTCGCAATCGCGACCTTCGGCGAAGCCGACAAGGTCGTTCTGCTCTGCAGTCTCGGCCTGGCGGTCGCCGTCGCCGCCGCGATCGGCGGCATCCTGCAGTTCTTCGCGCGCCCGTTCGGGCTCGTCGTCCTCGTCATCGCCGGAGCGCTCTCGACTGCCGCGACCGTCACTCGTTCCGGTGCATCGGTGCTCGCCGCCGCCCCGCCGGTCCTGGGAACCTTAGTCGGCTGCGCCGTGCTCATCCTGCTCATTACCCGGCTGCGCGTGTGGTCGGGTGACGTCGTCGCGGGTTCCGCGGCTCGGACCGGGCCGCCTGACGCCGAGACACCCGCAGCACGCGAGGTCGGCCGCCGGTCGTTTTTGATCGTCACTGGCGCTGTGGGCCTGTCGGCCGTGGTTGTCGGGATCGGGGCTCGCATGCTCAACGCCACGAGCGCTTCCATTGACGCCGCCCGCCGCGAGTTGCGGCTGCCTGAGCCGCGGACGACCGTCACGATCCCTCAAGGTGCCGAGTTCGAGGTTGATGGTCTGTCACCGCTCATCACCCCCAACGCCGACTTCTACCGCGTCGACACGGCTTTGACGGTGCCCGCGGTCGATCCCACCACATGGCGGCTCGTGATCGACGGGATGGTCCGCGAGCGGGTGGAGCTGAGTTTCGACGATCTCGTCGGCATGGGGCTCGACGAGTATTCGGTCACGCTTACGTGCGTCTCGAACGAGGTCGGCGGCGGGCTCGTCGGCAACGCGATCTGGCAGGGCGTCCCCATCCGCGACATCCTGAAGATGGCGGGGCCTCAAGCAGGAGCCGACATGGTGCTCTCGCGCAGCGTCGACGGCTACACGGCATCCACCCCGCTCGAATCACTCACCGACGACGGGCTCGACGCGATCTTCGCTGTCGCGATGAACGGCGAGCCGCTGCCCCTTGAGCACGGCTTCCCCGTGCGCATGGTCGTGCCCGGCCTGTACGGCTACGTCTCGGCGACCAAGTGGGTCACCGAGTTGAAAGTCACGACGTTCGACGCCGACGAGGCGTACTGGACACCTCGCGGATACGCCGCGCAAGCGCCCATCAAGTTCGCCTCGCGCATCGACACGCCTCGTACCGGTAAGCCGGTCGTGGCGGGCACAGTCGCCGTTGCGGGCGTCGCGTGGGCCCAGACCGTCGGCATCGATCGCGTCGAGGTGCGAATCGACGACGGCGACTGGCAGTCCGCCACCCTCTCGAATCCCATCAACTCCGACACGTGGGTGCAGTGGATGATGCCGTGGGAGGCCACCGCCGGAACCCATTACGTCGAGGTGCGGGCCATCAACAAGAACGGCGAGACCCAGACCGAGGAGCGCACGCCGATTGCCCCCGACGGGTCGAGCGGTTGGCAGCGGGTACTCCTGACGGTCAGCGCCTGACCGTCACCTCCTCACCGTCAGCTCTTGCTGTTCGCGCCGTCGAGCCAGTGGAGCAGGGCGCGGAAAATGTCTGGATCTATCTCCTGGGCTGAACGGTCGCTGAGCGCCACGACGTCGCTAGGCGCGCACCACCTGGCGCGCGCCGTACGCCGCCTCGGCGCTGCGGCGGCTATCGGCAAGCGCCTCGGGGAGCGTGCGACGCGGCGGACGCCGCGTGAGCATCGACGCGATCGCCTCTTGCAGCTCGGGCACGGTCGCCTCGTTCGGTGCGAGCACCTCGGCGAGCCCGGCCCGCTCGAGCGCTTCGGCGCCGGCGAACTGGTCGGTGGAGAAGGGGAGCACCACAAGCGGAGTGCCGAACGAGAAGGACTCGGTCACGCTGTTGTTGCCGCCGTGCGACACCGCGCCTGCCGCGCGTTCGAGCAGCGTCACCTGCGGCAGGAACTCCTGCACGAGCCAGTCGGCGGGCAGCTCCCCGAGTGAGTCGACATCCGACGAGCCGTGGGCGATCGCCGCCCGCACGCCGAGCAGGCGCAGCGCTTCGACGATCTTCCGCAGGACGTCGCCCCGCACCGACAGGAAGCTGCCGAAGCTCACGTACACGAAGGGCTCGGCGCTCGCATCGAGCCAACGCTGCACTGCGGCGTCGGGCTGTTCTGGTCGCAGTGACGAGCCGATGAAGGTGTGCGGCGGCAGTATCTCGCGGCGCTCCTCGGGCACGAGCTCTGCCGGATAGTTGAAGACCAAGAAGTCGCCGTGCTCGGCGAACGCCTCGTGCGAGGGGGGCAGTGCAGGATCCAATTCCGCGAGCGCGTGGTTCCACTCAGCGGTGAACGACGCGCTGACACGGGAGCAGAGTTCGCGAAGCGCATCGAGTTCGTGCGCGCTCGGCGAGAACGCCCGAGGCCACGCCGACGGGTATCCGTAGAGCTCGCCAAACGCGGGCAGCGGCAGCGCCGTCGGGTGCCCCAGCACCATGTCGATGGAGTCGATGCCGGCCGATCGCAGGGCGAGTCGCGCGCTGAATGCGAGGTGATCCACCACGATCTCGTCGGGCTGCACCTCCGCGACGATGTCGAGCACACGGCGCGCGGTTTGGACGGGCTGCCACATGAGGTCGTGCAGCCGCGCACGCGCCTGGAAGGCGAGCGTCTCGATCATCCCGGCGCGGGTCGCATCGAAGAAGCCGCGCAGCACGTCGTCCTCACCTTTCGGCTGCTGCTCGGCGCGAATCGTTCCGGGGTTGGATCCCTTGCCGAGACTCAGCGGCACGTGCTCGTAGTCGAATGACCGCACGATGGGCGCCGTCGCCGGGCCTGTGGCGACGACGACGCGGTGCCCGTGATCCCGCCAGGCCTGGCCGATGGCTGCCAGGGGGTACAGGTGCGATGCGTAGTCGGGACTGATGATGAGGAGGGTCATGCGTTCGTTTCCAAGTCTCTGGGGAGCCCAGCAGCAGTGCGACGTCGATGAGCTGTTGCGTAGATGCCCGCGAGCGTGCGGGCCATCGTGTGAATGGAGAATCGGTCGGATACGAGCGTGCGCGATGCGGCGGCGCGATCGTCGGGGCGCTCCGCAGCCAGGCCGAGTCCCTCCACGATCGCGGCTCGCAGGCACCCGGCGTCCGTCGTGTCAGTGAGGATCCCGGTGCGTCTCGGCTCGATGTACGTCGCCGGGCCGCCGCGGCGCGGGGCGATGACGAAGAGCCCTGCGGCCATGGCCTCGAGGATCGCCAGACCGAATTCCTCCTTCATGCTGCCGCAGACGTACACGCCGTGCGGCGCGGCGAGTCCCGGAACGCCGAAGCGGGCGGCGGCGATCCACTGGGCGGCGACCTGATTCGGGCGGTGCCCAACGATGAGCAGGCCGCGCGCTGCGCGCGCCTGCGGGTCCACCACGGCGTCGATCAGCGCGAGCTGGTCGGCTTCGTCGGCTGATGGACGCGCGAGGTTGCCTCCCACGATCAGCAGGTTGCAGCGCTCCTGCAGTGCGGGGTCGGCCCAGGCGTCGACGATCGTCGACATGCCCTTGACGCGGTGCAGGCGTCCCACACTGATGAGGAGTGGGAGGCCGCGGCGGTGCGGCGGAAGCTCCTCGAGCAGGCCGGTGAGCTCCCGCAGTGCGGTGCCGGCAGGCGCACCCGCCGCGGCTGCGCGGGCCTCGGCAACGGCGGCGTCGATGACGGACACGTCGATCCCCTCGGCGACGGGCGTGTACTGTGCGGGGTCGTCGATGTCGATTCCGACGAGACGCTGCAGGTCGGCCTGCAGGTGCTCGCGCGGCATGAGCACGGTGTGCGCGGCGGCTTCCGCGAGCTCTCGGACGAGTTGGGCTCGGAACCAGTAGCGATCCTGCGCGTCGTGATCTCCGAAGTTCTCGCGTGTGAGGGCGCCTGCGAGCTCCAATGATTCGATGAGCGCGTGAGGATCGGGCGCAGCGGTGAAGATCACCGGTATCCCGGCTGCACGAGCGACATCCCATGCCGCGAGCGTTCCCACGTCGGCCATGCGCAGGTGGATCGCGTGGACGGTGCCGTGCGCGGCCAGTGCCCGGGCGATGCCGCGTCGCGCGGCGACGTAGTTCGACCAGGCGTCTTCGGCGCGCGTGACGGCGACGGGGAGCCCGATCTGCGAGTAGGCGTGACCGTCCGGGGCGGCCTTCGCATCGCCGTCGGCCGCCGCGTCACCGCCTCGGGAGATCGTGAGTACACGGCCGATGGCGGGGTTCTCGGAGTGCGCTTCTGCACCCGCATCGCTGCCGGCCAGGAGCGCATCGCCGAGCCGGACCAGGAGTGTGGCGATGCCCCCGTTGTTGCCGCTCCCCACGGTGCGCAGGCCGGAGTCGATGTCGGCGCCGAGGAAGAGCTGGGCGACGGTCAGCGCTTCGTCTGCGCCCGGGTCCACGGGTGTGGTTGCGCGAGGTGCGGCGTCGCCTCGTCGGGCGTCGTCAAGCGCGTCTCGTGCGGCTTCGCGCACTGCGTCGGCCTCGCCGGTATCGAGTGCGATGCTCTCGAGTGCTGCGATCGCGCTCGGGCCGCTCATGAGCCCGAGGGTTTCCGTCAACCGGCGTCGCACGGGTGCGTCCGATCGCGTCTGGAGTGCGACGGTCAGATGGTCGACGATCGCGTCGCTCGCGTCGATGCACCAGGCCTCCAGCGCTCGTTGAGCGAGCATGCCGTCCAGACCTCCCGCAGTCAGCAGGGCGACGAGCGGGGCGATGGAGGGGAGGTGCGTGCGCCGCCGCGCGGCGCCCCAGGCTGCGTGCGCGCGCATGAACGCTCGAGGATCGCGCAGTGCTTCTGCCAGTACCGCGTCGGCCGCACCGGCAGCTCCGTGGGGGTCGGGCCCGTCGTGCTCGATGTGCGCGACGGCGTGCAATGCCGCGATTGCGACGGCCTGATCTTCGCCCTCGATCGCCGCGGTCAGGGCATCGACGGACGTCGGCTCGTCTCGCGCCGCGTCGGAGAGCCGTTCGGACGCCATGAGCACCTGGGTGAGACTGCCCGTTTCGCGCATCGTTCGCAGCAGCGATTCCACTGTCATGCCGCACCCACGTCCTGTCGATAATTGCTTAGATTTTAAGCTTAGATGTGTTTTACACAAATTCTAAGCTATTGTCGCGGTAGGTCATCATCTGACGGGTAAGGAAGCGGCATCGGCTCCGTCTCTGCATCAGTCTCTACCGAGAGTTGAGTCATCGGCTGTGAATACGCGAATCTCCCGCAGAGCTCCTCGTCCCGAGGACGAACGACTGCACTGGACGAAGAACCTCGCCCACGGCATGCAGCACGTGCTGAGCATGTACGGCGGCATCATCGCCCCACCGCTCATCATCGGCACCGCCGCGGGCCTGTCGAGCACGGAGATCGGCGTGCTCATCGCGAGCTGCCTCTTCATCGGAGGGCTCGCGACGATCCTGCAGACCATCGGCCTCCCGTTCTTCGGCAGTCAGCTCCCGCTCGTGCAGGGCACCTCCTTCGCCTCGGTCGCGACTCTCGTCGCCATCGTCGGAGGCGGCGGCGGCATGCCAGCCGTGTTCGGAGCGGTGCTCGGCGCCGCCGCCATCGGCCTCCTGATCGCACCCTTCTTCGCGAGGATCGTGCGGTTCTTCCCGCCCGTGGTCACCGGCGTCGTGATCACCACGATCGGCATCTCCCTCATTCCCGTCGCGGCGCGCTGGGCGATGGGAGGATCGGCGACCGCCGACGACTACGGCAGTGTGGGGAACATCGCGCTCGCCGGGGCCACGCTGCTCATCGCGCTCGTGCTCTCTCGCGTGCGAGCCTTCGGTATCAACCGGATGGCGATCCTGCTCGCCCTCGCGCTGGGCACGGTCATCGCCTTCATCGCGGGCAAGACCGACTTCTCGTCGGTCGGTGACGGAGCGATCTTCGCGATTCCGCAGCCCTTCGCCTTCGGGCTGCCCGTCTTCGAGATCAGCGGAATCATCTCGATGGTCATCGTCGTGCTCGTGATCCTCACCGAGACGACGGCCGACATGCTCGCCGTCGGGCAGATCACCGGATCGAGAGTCGACTCGCGTCGCATCGCGGACGGACTCCGCGCCGACATGCTGTCGAGCGTCGTCGCCCCCGTCTTCAACACGTTCACGCAGAGCGCGTTCGCCCAGAACGTCGGGCTCGTCGCGATCACCGGCGTGAAAAGCCGATTCGTCGTCGCGACGGGAGGCGGGATCCTGCTCGTTCTCGGCCTGCTGCCCGTGCTCGGCCGCGTCGTCGCCACCCTGCCGATGGCCGTACTCGGTGGGGCGGGCATTCTGCTCTTCGGCACGGTCGCCGCGTCGGGCATCCGCACCTTGAGCAAGGTGCAGTACGAGAACAACTTCAACTTCTTGATCGTCGCGGCATCACTCGCCATCGGGTGCATCCCGGTCGTCGCACCCGACTTCTTCGATCAGTTCCCCTCCTGGTTCAGCACGATCTTCCACTCGGGGATCAGCTCGGCCGCGATCGCCGCGGTACTGCTGAACCTGCTGTTCAACGAGATCGGGCGGAAGCGCCGTCCCGTCGAGTCCGAGGCGGCGCCGACGACCGCCTGACCGGCTGCTGCGGCTGCGTGCGCTGAGTGCTGCGGCTGTAACCCTCGGGTTCGGCACGGTGGTGGTGCCGCTCAGAAGTCTCCCTTCTTGTAGTACCTGCGGATCGTGAGGTCGTGGCCGCGCACGCGCTCCAAGTGCGTGCTCAGGCGTTCGAGCACGGCGGCGAGCACGATCGGTGAGACGAGCGCCCGCACACGCGGGCTGAGTCCGGGGAGTTCGAAATCGAGCGTGTCGATGACTCTGACGCGTTCGGTCACCGTGCGTGCGAAGCGCTCGACTCGATCCGTCAATGGTCGTTGCTCGTCCTCGCCCTTGAGGATGAACACGCTCGTGTCTGACTCCAGAAGTTCCAGGGTGCCGTGGAAGAAGTCCGACGCGTGCACGGGGCGGGTCCAGATCCACTGCATCTCTTCGAGAATGCACATGCCGTAATACATCGCCTCGAACCAGGAGCCGCCCGCGCTCGTCATGATGTGATGCTGTTCGTCGGCGATCTCGATCGCGAGCGCTTCGGCGCGCGCCTCGAAGGCCTGCTTCGCCGCGACCAGGAGATCGGGGAGTCGGCGCAGCTCTGCCACGACGGCGTCGTAGTCGTCGAGTTCGCCCCGGGCATCCATGATGGCGAGTGCGAGCAGCAGCGACTGCAGGTGGAAGTTCTCGCTCGAGGTCGGATCGGCGCAAGCGTTGGAGAATGCGATGTCGGCGAGTTCCGCGATCGGGGTGGACGGGTGAGAGGTGAGGCTCAGGATCGTCGCGCCGCGCGACCGGGCGAATCGAAGCGCGGCCACCGCCTCCTTCGTGGTGCCTGAGACCGAGGGGAAGACGGCGAGTGATCCGGGACCGAGGTGCGCACTGCCGGAGTGCACGATCTCGGCGCTCATCTCGATGTGCACCGGGAGGGTGGATCGGGTCTGCAGGAGGCGAGCCGCCGGCAGCATGAGGAAGTTCACTCCACCTGCGCCCATGAAGAACAGATTCCTGCCTCCGTCGTCGAGCCAGGCGCGCACGGCGGTGCGGATCTCGGGGGCGAGCGCGACGGCTCCGCGCTGCACGGCGAGATAGGACTCGGGATCGAACTTCAGCATCATTGCTCCTGTCTGTTGATGTAGTTCATTGTCTGACAACTAATCTAGAAGTGCAACAACATCCGCGCAAGCTCCGCATTCTCCATGCGATGCGCAATCTCGTTAAGCTGAAGCGGAGATGCGCGGCGCACCATTGGGCCGCCGAGCATGTTCTGTCAGAGGAGGAGCCTTGTCCGACACGACCGCGGGAAGCGGGGCTCGGGAGAGTGCCGTCGACCGCACTCGATCGCAGATCACCGCGCTCATCGACGAGCTCGCCCTTCGGCCGGGCGAGCGTCTCCCGACCGAGGCGGCCCTGACCGACCGCCTGAAGACGTCCCGCTCCACGGTACGGGAGGCATTTCGTCAGCTCGAGCAGAGCGGCATCGTCGTCGCGGTGCAGGGGCAGGGGCGCTTTCTCTCCGCTTCCGGCGGACTGCGCGTCGAGCGGCCGGTGACGAAGTACGAGAGCATCACCGAGGTGCTCACCGCACGCGGCTACCGCGTGACGAGTGCCGTGCTGAGCGTCTCTGAAGCGGAGGCGGACGCCGAAGCGGCCGCTGCCCTCGAAGTCGAGATCGGTGCGCCTGTGATCCGGCTCGTGAGGATTCGCTTCGGAGACGACCGCCCGCTCGTGGTGAGCGAGAACATCGTACCCAGAGAGCTCCTCCCCGGTCCGATCGAGCATCGGGACTGGGGCGGTTCGTTGACCGCGGCCCTCGCCGCGCACGGGGAGTACGTGCAGACCGCGCTCGCGACCCTCTCAGCGGTGGAACTGCCGGCCGACTGGGAAGCGCAGTTCAATCTCTCCGGCATGGGACCGTGGCTGCTGGTCACCGAGGTGGGACTCAGCATCTCCGGGCGCCGCGTGCTGCACGCGAAGGACTACCATCGCGGGAGCGAGATATCGTTCACGGTGCTGCGCCAGCGATAGTCGCGCTGACCCTCGAGCTGTTCAGCTGTTCAGCTGTTCAGCTGTTCAGCTGTTCAGCCGTTCAGCTGTGCGTGGGAGCGGGGGCCACCGACTCCCGCTCGATGAACTCCGTCTCGAGCTCGCGCTGCATCGGCGGCTCGGCATCGCCCGCTCCCGAGTCGATGCGGCTGAGCAGCAATTCGGCGGCCTGGCGGCCGAGTTCGAGCATCGGCTGACGCACCATCGTGAGCGGAGGGTTCATCACCGCAGCCCACGAGCTGTCATCGAACCCGACGATCGAGACCTGGCTCGGGATCGCGAGGCCGGCATCTCGGAGTGCGTGCAGAGTGCCGGTCAGCGCATCGGTCTCGGTGCAGAAGAACGCGGTGGGCGCTGCATCGAGTGCGAGCATGCGGGTCACCGCCTCGTACGCTCTCATCTCAGTCTTCTCGCCGAGCATGATGTGGTCGAGGTCGAGCGGAATCGCTGCATCGTCGAGGGCGTCGAGGTACCCGGTGAGTCGCTCGCCGTCCGACCAGAGATTGCGGCCGGCGGCCTCGACGAGCTCTCGACGGTACTCGATCCGCTCCGGCACGGGCGGGCCCCAGATGAAGCCGATGCGCGAGTGTCCCGCAGCGATCAGCTCCGTCGTCGCATGCCGAGCGGCAGCGCGATTGTCGATGACGACGGCGTCGAGGTCGAGCCCCGGGATCAGTCGGTCGAGGAGTACGAGTGGGATGCCCTGCTCGTTCGGCAGCTGGAGGTGCGCCGTCGAATCGGCGGCGCACGCCGCGGAGGACAGGATGATGCCGTCGACCCGTTTGTCCACGAGTACGTTGACGGCGTTGATCTCTTCTTCGAGGTGCTCTGCGGTGCTCAGCACCAGCGCGTCGAACCCGCGCGCGCTCGCCACCTCGGATATGCCGAGCGCGACGCCGCCGAAGAACGGATTCGAGATGTCGGCGACGACCACGCCGATCGTGTGACTGACGCCGGTGGAGACGCTCCGTGCGAGCTGATTGGTGCGATACCCCAGGGCATCGGCCGCGGCGAGCACGCGGTCTCGCATCTCGGCGCTGACATAGCCGTACCCGCCCAGTGTGCGCGCTGCGGTGGCCCGCCCGACGCCGGCGGCGGCTGCGACTTCTGAAATCGTCGGGGCGGAAGGGCGAGGCTTGCCCACGGTCTACCTCCTCGATGCCGAAGACTCCAGTTTAGGGGCCGCTGCGAACGGCGTCGCCGGTCGAAGCGTAGCGCTGCAGTTCCTCGTCGGGGATCGCCCGGCCTCCGCCGAACGCCGACTCGACGAAGCACTGCGCGCGTGATGATGCGTTCCCGGCGTCGAGGCCGGCGCGCAGCGCGTCGTGGCTCGGCGCGTGTTGACGGCTCCACCCGCGTTCGAGCAGCTCCACCATGAATCCGGTCACGAACGCGTCCCCGCAGCCCATGGTGTCGACGATGGTCGCCGGATCGCTGATGATGGCGGCGGGCGCCGAGACGCGCTGCGTTCCATCCGTCACGATCGCCCCGTCGGTGCCGCGAGTGGCGAGGGCGATGCCGGCGCCGGCCGAGATCAGTCGGTCGAGCAACTGGTGCGTCTGCGTGACGCTCTGATCGGAGCACGAGACGAGCGCGAGGTCGATGTGCGGCGCGACACGGGAGATGTACGCGTTCGTGCGAAACTCCGGTTCAGAGGAGAAGTCGAAGCTCACGAGCGCGGGGGTCTGGCGCAGACGCGGAAGTTCGGGTTCGGTGCGCGAATACACGCTGGAGTGCACGAGGTCGAAGGTTGCCACATACTCAGACCGGCCCTCATTCAGATCGATGGGCTCCCGCACGGTGACGCCGCCGTCGTTCCATTCGAGGAAGACGCGCTCGCCGTCGATCACATTCAGGGTGGAGATGCCGGTCTCGCCGTGACGCACGATGGAGCGGGAATGGTCCACACCCGCGTTCGAGAGCGCGGCCTGCAGAAAGCGTGCGAGGGGATCGTCGCCGAAGACTCCGAGATACCCGGCGCTCGCGCCCAGGCGACGAGCGTACACGGCGACGTTGACGGCGTTGCCGCCTGGGTAGTCGAGACGGCGATCGAGAAAGCGGTCGACGATGTTGTCGCCGAATCCGAGGATCTTCACTGAGCGTTCCTCTCAAGCGCGATAGTCGTGCGGAACGGGCGTCGCGCACGGAGGGGAGGGGTGACCCGGGCCTGCGCGGCGAGGTCTGCGCAGGCCCGGGTGGGAATCCGGGTCAGTAGTCCATGACGCGGTAGTAGCGGCGGAGGTCGAGCGAGTGATCCCGAACTCGCTCGAGATGCTTGCTGAAGCGCCCGACGGCGATGTCGAGCACGATCGGCGCGATGAGTGCCCGATTCTCCTGGCTGAAGCCGGCGAGTTCATAATCGCGGTTGTCGAGTACGGTGACGTCCTTCGAGATCCGCTTCGCGAATGCCTCGGCGCGATCGGTGAGGGGACGCGTCTCGTCTTCTCCCTGGAAGATGAGCACCGGCGTGTCCTCTTCGAGCAGCTCGAGCGAGCCGTGGAAGAACTCCGCAGCATTCACGCGCGTGGTGTGGAGCCACTGCATCTCTTCGAGCACGCACATCGAGTAGAGGTAGGTGAGCCCCCAGAGCGGGCCGCCGCCGATGAGGAAGTAGTAGTCGGAGTCCTTGTGCGTCTCCGCGAATGCCCTGGCCTTCTCCTCCGTCGCCTTGGCGGCCTCGATCACGGCGTCGGGCAGGTGCACGAGCTCGTCTGCGAGCGACGGGTATCCGTCGAATTCGCCCCGAACGTGCATGATGCGGCCCACGAGGAGCAGCAGCTGCGGATCGAACGGCCAGGTCTTGGGCGCGCAGACGAGCGCATGATCGACGTTCTGCGCGATCGGGGAGTCTCCGATGCCGGTGAACGCGACCGTGGTCGCTCCCTTGCTCTTCACGTAGTCGATCGCCAGCAGCACGTCCTCGGTGGTGCCGGATGCCGAGGCGAACACCGCGAGCGTGCCGGTGCCGAGCCAGGCGTCGCCCGATTCGATGAGCTCACGGGAGATGGCGGCGCGCACGGGGAGCTTGGAGTGGCGGCGGGCCAGGTACTCGTAGGGCCACATCTGGGCGTAGGTGCCTCCGGAGCCGATGAGGAGCACGTTGTCGATGTTCTGCAGCTGATCGACGAGTGATTCGATCTGCGGGCGGAGGGCGACCGCACTGCTGAGCTGCTCACGCAGTTCTTCCTCGTTGAAACCGAGCATGGTGACGTTCCTTTCGTGACGCTTCCTTGACCCGGTCTGATACCGGTATCACGTTCGAGTATCGTGCCATGACGAATCCGACCCCGTCAACACATTTCCCATAACACGCGGCTTCATGCCCGAAAATACCGAGTGCTCACGTCATCGGGGCTTGCGGTGCCGCCGCCATTCGGTCACAATACTTTTCAGGCAGGTGGGACCGGTATCAGTACGCCGGACGAAAACTTGCCGACGCCGTTCAATACACCTGGCGGGCCGTCGCGCACCAGCGGCGCTCTCAACGAGGAGGGCATGAATATGCATCGGAAGACAACATCGGTCATGGTGATGGCCGCCGCGGCGGCGATCGCGCTCAGCGGATGCACCGGGGGCGGCGGTGGCGGCGGTGAAGCCGTCGACGTCACGGCCGAGCCTGAGTACTCTGGCACGCTCAGCGTCCTCACCAAGTTCGCCGGCGAACCACTCGAGCCGTACTTTCTCGACGTCGCCGAGGAATACCAGAAGCAGCACCCGGACGTGGAGTTCGAGTTCATCCAGGAGACGGATCAGTCGGTCAAGGACAAGACGAAGACGCTGACGGCTTCAGGGGCGCTCCCCGATATCTACTTCACGTGGGCGGGCACATGGGCTCAGAACTTCGTGGAGGGCGGGCTCGCCGCAGACCTTAGCGAAGTGATCGCGCCGGGAACGGAGTGGGGCGGGCAGTTCGGCGAAGCCTCGCTCGACGCCTTCAAGTTCGATGACAAGTACTTCGGCGTACCGCTCTACAACAATGGCAAGTTCATGGGCTACAACGTCGAGGCATTCGAGCAGGCCGGCGTGGAGGTGCCGACGACGTTCGAGGAGCTCATCGATACCTGCGGGCCCCTGCGCGAGGCCGGATACGAGCCGATCGCGTTCGGAAACAAGGACGGCTGGCCCGCCCTGCACTACCTGCAGCAGCTATTCGGGTACAACGTGCCATCCGATACCCTGCACGCCGATTTCGACCCCGCGACGGCCGAGTGGAGCGACCCGGGCTACGTCGAGTCGCTCGAGCAGTTCGATCAGCTGGTCACGGAGTGCACGGACTCCGGCAGGGGAACCAACGGGGTGCTGTACACCACCGCGCAGGAGGCCCTCTCCGGGGGCCGAGCGGCCATGTACTACCAGGAGATCCTCGAATTCGACACGGTTACGGCCGAGGGCGCAGCACTCACTCCCGAGAACTTCGGCATCTTCAAGCTGCCGGTTCCAGAGGGGGCGAAGGGCGACACCGACGCCATCCAAGGGTCGCCCGAGGGCTACCTCATCAACGCGAAGTCTCCTCGTGCTCCGCTCGCCGTGGACTTCATGAAGTTCGCTACCGACCAGGCCAACGCCCAGACACTCTCATCTCCGCCCTACGGTCAGCCGAGTACCGTCATCGGAGCGGTGACCGAGGAGACCTCGAGCGCAGCGGTCTTCAGCGGGATCGAGCAGGTCAATGATGCCTCGCAGCTCGTGGTCTGGCTCGACACCGTCACCGTTCCGGAAGTGGCCGACGCGTGGCTCGCGGGCGGTGAGGCGCTGATCAGCGGTGATACGTCACCCGATGAGATCCTCGCGAGCGTGCAGAACGCGAATTCGATGGCGCAGTGATCCTGCTCGGGGCGGTCGAGTGCTGCAGCTCGGCCGCCCCGCCGGATCCTGAACGGATAGGTGACTGACATGCAAAAGCGCCTCGCATCGCTCAGAGGGCTGCTGTGGCTGGCCCCCGCGATTCTCATCCTCATCGCCTTCGTCTATCTTCCCCTCGTGCAGAACTTCGGTTTTGCGACCGGCGAGTGGGATATCTACTCGGGAACGCAGGAGTTCGTCGGAGCGAAGAACTTCGAGAAGCTGCTGCACGATCCGATCTTCTGGCGCTCGCTCGGCAACAACCTGCTCTACGCTGCCGCCTCGATCATCTTCCAGGTCGGTGGTGCGCTGGTCATCGCCTCCATGGTGGAGAGCGTCAGGAATGCCCGGGTGCGCAACGCACTGAGGGTGATCTACTTCATCCCATCGGCCATCTCGATCACGGTCTCGGGCCTGCTCTTCTACTTCATCTACGAGCCGAACATCGGCATGCTCAACAGCGCCCTCGGGTTCTTCGGCCTCGACGCCCTCGCGCAACCCTGGCTCGGGCAGGAGAGCACGGCGATGTTCGGGATCATCGCGATGAGCCAGTGGCAGGGATTCGGCTACTCCGCCCTGCTCTTCACCGTCGCGATCCAGCGGATCCCGACCGAACTCTACGAGGCGGCGCAGATCGATGGCGTCGGCCCGTTCCGGCGGTTCTTCACCATCACCCTCCCGCTCGTTCGCGAGATGTCGGGGCTTATGATGATCGTCACCATCTCGGGCGCATTCCAGGTGTTCAACGAGGTCATGGTGATGACGAGTGGCGGACCCAACAACTCGACGCAGGTGCTCGGCACATGGCTGTACCGCAACGGGTTCGTGAGGAACGACTTCGGGTACGCGGCGGCGATCGCCGTCGTGATCTTCCTGCTATCGCTCGGGATCGGCCTCGCACAGCTCTGGTACACACGGAAACGGAGGGTCGAGGTATGAGTACCGAGACGGCAGTACTGCTGACGGTGCGACCGCAGCGAGCTCGCATCGGCAGAGCGGGTTTTCTCGGGATCATCGGTCGTGTCTTCGCCTGGTCCTTCTTGATCGGCCTCGCGGTGATCGTCATCTACCCGCTGCTGTGGATGATCTTCAACGGCTTCAAGACCAACACCGAGCTGTTCGGCAATCCGTTCGCCCTGCCGCAGCAGTGGAGCTGGGAGAACTACGCGAACGCCTGGAATCGCGGCGTGAGCGACTTCCTCACCACGAGCCTGCTCGTCACGGTCGTCTCGACGGTCACGACGGTGCTCGTGAGCGCCTGGGCCGCATACGGGCTCACTCGCGTGAAGATCCCGTTCAGCGCATTCTGGTCGGGCATCATTCTCGGCGGGCTCATGCTCGCCCCCGCCGTCGCACTGGTACCGCTCGTCAAGATGTTCCAGGCGCTCGGGCTCTACAACACCTTCTGGGCGCTCATGGTGCTCTACACCGCCTTCCGCATTCCCTTCACGACGTTCTTGATCCGCTCTTACATGATCGACTTGCCGATGGAGGTCGACGAGGCCGCGCAGATCGATGGCGCGAGCCGCTGGACGACGTTCTGGCGGATCATTCTGCCGATGTGCAAACCCATTCTCGTCTCCACGGTGCTGCTGCACGTGCTCTTCGCATGGAACGAATACCTCTTCGCGATGGTCTTCACCAGCAGCGTCGGCGCGCAGACGCTGCCGGTGGGGCTGACGAGCCTGATGAGCAAGCACGGCACTGATTACCCGGTGGTCTTCGCCGGGATGGTCATCGCGGCGGTGCCGGTCGTCGTGCTGTTTCTCGCCTGCCAGCGCTATTTCGTGAAGGGCCTCGCCGACGGGGTCGGAAAGTAAGGAGACGCATCGTGTCGCTCGCGCTCACGCAGGTCAGTGGATCCAATTTCTCGTATCAGCACCACCCGCTCGACCAGTGCCTCGACGATCTTGCGGCTCTCGGCCGCACCGGCGTCGAGCTGTGGGGCGTCGCACCGCAGTTGCACGTGCCGTGGATGAGTGGCGCCGATGCTCGGGCGATGCGTCGTGCTGCGGCATCGCGCGGTCTCGAGATCGTCTGCTTCACGCCCGAGCAGGTGATGTACCCCGTGAATATCGCATCCCCTGATCCCCGGATGCGTGCGACGAGCGTTGCAACGTTCCGACGTGCGGCCGAGTTGGCCGTCGAGCTCGGCGCACCGAAGCTCTTTCTCACCCCCGGCCGCGGGTTCGAGAGCGAGGCTCGAGAATCGGCGTGGCGGCGATCGATCGACGCACTCGGGGAGATCGCCGCATACGCGCAGACGCTCGGACTCGAGTGCCTCCTCGAGCCGTTGCAGCGGGTGGAGTCGAACCTCGTGAACACCGCTCAAGACGCCGCTCGAGCGCTCGAAGACGTGGGCGCTGCGAACCTCGGCGTCGCGCTCGACACCGTGGCGATGGCGGCGGCGGGAGACACGGTGGACGGATACTTCGAGCTGCTCGCAGACCGTGTGCGTCACGTGCACCTCATCGACGGCACGCCGACTGGGCACCTCGCCTGGCGCGACGGCGAGCTTCCGCTCGAGGACATTCTGGTGGCCCTCGACCGGCACGGCTACTCGTGTTGGATGACCGTGGAACTGTTCGGGGACGGAAGCTACGCGATCGACCCCCGGCCCGCGCTCGCCCGGTCGCTCACGGCGATCGAGGCTGCACTGCCAGCGTCTTCGCGCTGACAGCGAGGGTTCCTCTCGACTCCGAGGGTTTGAGCTGCGTTTCTCGGTGCACGGTCGACGGGAACCCTCGTGCTCACGGGAGGGGAATGCTCAGGCGAGCGGGTGAGCCATCATGGCAGTGCTGCCACCCGGGTGCTCGTCCAGGTGCTCGTCCTCTTCCGGCTTCGGGTCACGGGCATCCGCATACGCGAATGCGAGCGAGGCGATCGCGAGCGTGAACGCCAGGATGCCGAACGGGTTGCAGAGCGCGAGCGACATCTCCGCCGAGAACGCGGAACCCCCGGCGAGGCTGAGGATGGAGACGAGGTCGTCGCCCACGCGGTCGGGAACGGTCAGGCCGAAACCGATCGCGCAGACCCACGCGAGGATCAGCGTGACGATCGTGCTCCGGCTCGTGCGACGCCCGCGGGATGCGGTCACGCGCAGCCGGCGCGCCTGCCACACCTGCAACCAGATGAACACCAACCCGATTGTCGGGAGGTACCACCAGGTCAGGCTGCCACCGATGCCGAACAGCCAGCGGCCGGCCGCCATCCACAGCGCCAATACCACTCCGACGACGACTACGACCGGGCTCCGCACGCCTGCTCCTCACCTGTGCTCAGCACCTCCGGCAGAAGACCCGCCCGGGTGCGCAGTACTAGCCAACCAGATTTCACTTTGTGCCGCGAACAGTGCTATTCTCTAACGGTTGTCATCGCACGGTGGCCACGCCCCGATAGCTCAGTGGTAGAGCACTTCCATGGTAAGGAAGGGGTCCCGGGTTCAAATCCCGGTCGGGGCTCTGACTCTCTGGCTCGCACTCGTGCGGGCCAGTTTGGCTGAGTAGCTCAGCTGGTTAGAGCGCACGACTCATAATCGTGAGGTCGCGGGATCGAGCCCCGCCTCAGCTACAGAGAGTCTCTGAGAAACCCCCTCTTCGGAGGGGGTTTCTTGGTTCCCGGGAGAGGTGACCGACGTGCTTTGGTTACTCTGGCACGGCCGGGGGACCGGCTTCCAGTTCAGCGAGGCGCGCGATCCAGGGAACCCGGTGCACGGCAGCAGCAACGATGGCGGCTACGCGCTCGAAATCCCGGTCACTGCGCAGTCGAAGAATGGGCCGTGCCGCTGTCACGCCCCGGCATCGTCTGGTCGGTGAGATGGTCAAAGCCGGTGACGGCAATGCACTCCGGACGCGACGTGGCGACACCGACCATCGGGAGGCCAAGCCGTCCACTGTGCAGCAGTCGGTGCAGAGCGATGTCGAACTCGGTGCTGAGCGCAAGCATGACGGGCTCGAGATCGATGAAGATGAAGCGACCACGGGCGATGTCCGTTTCGCCCATCGTGAGCGAGGCCAGTACATCGAGCGCGGCATCGCCGTAGAGCGTCTCGTACCGGCTCCTGTAGTGGTCGAACTGGATGTCGTCGGGAAGCAGTACGAGTGGTTCGAGTGCGCGAAGGTCGATGACGGTTTCGAGAATGGACTTGCAACGCACTTCCCACAGTTGGTCGAAGGTGCCCTGAAAGAGCACGCGAGATGCGTCGGCCCACGGTGGAGCGAACGACTCAGTGTCGACCCGGTTCTCCGCTGCAATTCGACGCGCGGCTTCCCCATCGGGGCAGCTCTCTACCAGCATGCGATCTAACTCTCGACGTATTCGTGCAACGGTTCGGTTGGCGGGCGACCACATGCGTCTGCAGGTCGAGCGCGTCCTGGCTTCGATGAGCCCTGGCGGTGCCGCGGATACGGCACACCGGCGCTCAAGCGTTTCGCCGATAAGTACAGCACTCGCCGACGCTCATGCAGCAGCGTTGGTGCACATTTGCGCACTCGCCCGCATAAAAGCCGTATTCGCTCGATTACATTGAGTGCTCTGCGCGCCGCGACCGGTAGTCATGCATCTCTGACGGGACCTCTGAGGACAGTGGGCAGGCTTCGTCCTTGGAAGGAGGATCACTCACATGAGATCAGCATTCTTCTTGACGTACTGCTCGGCTACTGCGCCACTCAGCACGACGAGGTCGCGGGACACATGGGGAGCCGTTCAGAGAAGTGCACCCACGCTTCACTCATCGGCGGTTCCCTGCTGCCACAGAAGTGAAACGTGACCGGGATATATGGTCTATTTCAGATGCGCGAGCAAGTGGTCATCGAGTGCGTCTCGTTGCCGCCTCACATCCTGAACTGCGGCTGGCCTACTGCTCGATGATGCGCTTGAGCGCGGCGAGCGTCGCGGGGATGTCCTCGCGCGCCGCCGCGCTGCGCACCGCCACCTGTTCTGGGGCGTGCTCACCGAAACGCTCGGCGAAGTACGCCTGCCCCTCCGGCGTGAACTCCCATGATTCGCTGAGCAGGGTCCCGTCACCCGACGGCTCCATGCGGTAGGTCCATACGACGCGGCCCGGGCCGACGCTCCAGCCGAACGCGACCCCGGGGTCGGCGACGACGACCTGGCTGCGGGTCTTCCACTCCCGCTCGGACGTGACGTTGAGCCCGGTGAACCAGGCGCCCTGGCGCGGGCCATGATCCTCATCCCACCAGCACTCACGGCACGTCGGCGACCACTCGCCGGTGCGCGTCACGTCAGACACCACGCCGTACACGGTGAGGGGATCCGCTGAGATGCGAATGGAACCGACGAAGTTCAGCGGCGCAGACATGGTCGTCAGTCTAGGAGGGCGTGCGTTCCCCGCGAGGGGTGCACATCGCGAGCCCCCTATTGCGACTCCTCGCTGCTCGTGTGGTGCGGCATGCCCACCGGCTTCGACTCGCTGGACCCGCGCTGACGCAGGTAGATCGAGAACGCCACCATCGCGCCCACAGCCAGGAACTCGGACTGCCAGTTCTGGAGCGTGCGGTTCCAGAACTCCGCCGACACGACGTATGCGCCCCAGCTCTCGGGCGGAAGACCGTGCTGCATGTTCTCATCGTTCGCCACGATGTGCCCGGCCAGCGACTGGGCGAACCAGGAGAGCACGAACACGGCACCCATGGTGAGCAGGAGGGAATTGGAATAGATCCACAGTCGCACACCGTGCGCGCGGGCCCAGCGCGGAGAATCGCGCCGCGCATGACTTCCAACGAGCTGATCCTCATCCGAGCCGAGCCCTTCGTCACCAGGCTTCTTCGATTCCGGCGACCCTTTCTGGATGAACCAGATCGTCGCCAGAATGAAGAGGAAGAACTGCAGGAACTCGGACTGCCAGTTCTCGGCGACGTCCACGAGGAACGCCGAGGTGGTCACGAATTCGAAGTAGCCGATCTCCGGTTGGCCGTGCTGGGTGAGCTCCTCGTTGTTGTAGAGAAACCCCACGACGGACTGCCCGATGAGCGTCAGCAAGAAGATGATCAGGAACACGAGGCTGAGTCGTGTACTCCGCATGAACTCCCGCATCACGCCTCACCGCCCCATCAGCGGCAGTGCGATCATGACGACGAGGCCGACGACCACGATCGTCATCCACGCCCAGAACGGAACCGCCTGGGAGATTCTGTTGTTGCGTTCATGCTGCCGCACAGCGTCCTCGCCTTCTCTCCTCGCCCCCCGCTTCTCTGGTCTGAGCATGACGCACCGACGGGCCGGGCGCAGGGGGATTGACGGGGCCGCGGCAGCAGTGGCACTGGCCGGAACCGCCGCATAGGGAATCGGGTGGGCCGAGCGCAAGCCGTTGATGCACCCCGGCGGGCCTCAGTAGCCTCGTGTTTCAACAGTGCGCAGTCGTGCGCACGGGCGCGAGCGGCCGAGCCCGTGCCCGGCCGGAAAGGGGTCTGACAGATGGCAGTGATCGGCTACCACGCGTCGCACGAGCAGCACTCTCCGAGAGAGCTGCTGGAGACGGTCCGCCTCGCCGAGCAAGCCGGATTCGAAGCGGCGATGTGCTCGGATCATCTCGCGCCTTGGACACGACAGCAGGGCGAATCAGGGTTCGCGTGGAGCTGGTTGGGAGCGGCGATGGCGACGACCGACCTGACCTTCGGCGTCGTGAACGCGCCGGGGCAGCGGTACCATCCGGTGATCGTCGCCCAGGCGATCGCAACCCTCGCCGAGATGTTCCCTGGCCGCTTCTGGGCAGCGCTGGGCAGCGGCGAGGCGCTCAATGAGCATGTCACCGGCGAAGATTGGCCCGTGAAGTCTGCGCGCCAGGACCGGTTGCGGGAGTGCCACGACGTGATCCGACGACTGCTCGACGGAGAACGGGTGAGTGTTCGCGGCGACCTCACCCACGTGCACAACGCCAGGGTGTGGAGTCGCCCGGACGAACGTGTGCCGCTGCTCGGCGCCGCGGCGAGCGCCGAAACGGCGCAGTGGGTGGCAGGTTGGGCGGACGGGCTGATCACGGTGGCGTCGACGCCAGCGGAGACGCAGGGCATCCTCGAACGATTTCGAGCAGGGAACGCTGAGGGGAGTGCCCGGCTGCAGGTGCATGTCAGTCTGGGCGAGACCGCGGAGGAGGCGACGCGCGAAGCCGAGGAGCAGTGGGCGCACAGCACCGTCTCGAGCGAGCTCATGTGGGATCTGGAGGATCCCGAGGACTACGAGGCCGTCGCCCGATTGTCGGACGGGGCGCTCGAAGACGCAGTGGTGATCTCCGATTCGGCGATCGACATGGCCGATCGCATCGCGCAGCTCGCCGCTGGTTTCGATCACGTGTACCTGCATCACGTGGGGCGCGATCAGCTGACGTTTCTGAGGCGATGCGAGACCGAGTTGCTGCCCGAATTGAGGAGGATCCTGTGACGGCACCGAAGTTCGACGTGGACCCGTGGGGCCTCAGCACCGGCGGGATCGACGCGGGGTACCTCGCGCACGAGGAGACGATCTTCGGATTGTCCAACGGTCACGTCGGGTGGCGCGGGAACCTCGACGAGGGCGACCCTCGCGGTGTCGCCGGCAGCTATCTCAACGGCGTCTTCGAAGAGCATCCGATGCCGTATGCAGAAGACGGCTACGGGTACCCGGAGACCGGCCAAAGCGTCATCAACGTGCCGAACGGGCAGATCATCCGGCTCACGGTGAATGGGGAGCCGTTCACCGTGCAACACGGAACGGTCGACGACCACGTGCGACGCCTCGATTTCCGGGAGGGGACGCTGAGCAGGAGTCTGACCTGGACGACGCCGGCGGGCGAAGCTGTCGAGATCCGCTCCACGCGAATGGTCTCGTTCGAACACCGATCCATCGCGGCGGTGCGGTACTCCGTTCGGGCGCTGGAATCGCCCGTCGACATCACGGTGGAATCCGAAGTGCTGGCCAACGAACCGCTCCCGACCGATCATGGCGATCCTCGTGTGAAGGATCTGCTCGCCCAGCCGCTCATCGGCCGCTCCAGTGCGGTCGCCGGTACTTGTGCCACCGTCGTGCACCGCACCAGGGAGAGCGGGTTGACGGTCGCGACCTCCATGGATCACGTGCTCTGCGGCGGACGGACGGCCGGGGGTGTCGGAGCGACCCTGCGCTCTCACGCCGAGGGCGATGTTGCGCGGACGACGATCCGAGCCTCATTGGGTGCGGGAGAGACGCTGGAGTTCGTCAAATTCGTCGGCCACGAATGGTCCGCGAGAGCATCCGACGCCACACTGCAGGAACAGGTGGCTGCAGCCGTCGCGGGCGCCGTGCGCCTGGGCTGGGACGGCCTGCTGGAGAGCCAGAGGCAGCGCCTCGACGAGTTCTGGAGGGGCGCCGACGTTCGCGTCGAAGGCGAGCCACGGCTGCAGCAGGCGGTGCGCTTCGCCCTGTTCCAGATGCACCAAGCCTCAGCGCGGTTGGAGCTGCGCTCGATCCCGGGCAAAGGGCTCACCGGGTCGGGGTACGAGGGGCACACGTTCTGGGACTTCGAAGCGTTCGTGCTTCCGGTGCTCATCTCCACCATGCCCGGCGCTGCCGAGCAGGCGCTCCGCTGGCGGTACGCAACGCTCGACCACGCACGCGAGCGCGCCAAGCTGCTGCATCTGCGGGGAGCGTCGTTCGCCTGGCGCACGATCGATGGGCGTGAGAGCTCGGGGTACTGGCCGGCCAGCACCGCGGCGTTCCACATCAACGCCGACATCGCGGCCGCCGTCGTGCAGTATGTGCGCGCCACGGGCGACATCGACTTCGAACGCGAGTGCGGGGTGGAGATGCTCGCCGAGACCGCGCGGCTCTGGCTCTCGCTCGGCCGTACCGATGGCCAGGGCGCCTTCCACATCGACGGCGTGACCGGCCCGGACGAGTACTCAGCCGTCATGAACGACAACGTCTACACGAACCTGATGGCTCAGGTGAATCTGCGGGGAGCCGTGTCGGCGGCACGGGCGCACCCCGACGTCGCACGCCGCCTCGGCATCGCGGACGACGAGGTCGCCGCCTGGGATGCTGCGGCAGATGCGATGCACATCCCGTTCGATGCCCAGCGCGAGGTGCATCCGCAATCGGCCGGGTACACGGAGCTCGAGCGCTGGGACTTCGAGTCGACGCATCCCGAGCAGTACTCGCTGCACGATCACTTCCCGTATTTCGATCTCTACCGCAAGCAGGTGGTCAAGCAGGCGGACCTCGTACTCGCGCTGTTCTTCGCGCACGAGCACTTCTCGCGCGAGGAGAAGGATCGCGCCTTCGCCTACTACGAGGCGCTCACCGTGCGTGACTCCTCGCTCTCCGCTGCCGCTCAAGCCGTGGTGGCCGCAGAACTCGGTCACCTCGACCTCGCGTACGACTATCTCGCGGAGGTCGCGACCCTCGACCTCGACGACCTCCACGAGAACACGGACCAGGGCCTCCACGTCGCGGCGCTCGCAGGCGTATGGACGGCGCTCGTGTGCGGATTCGGGGGCCTCCGCGACAGCGCTGCAGCGCCGAGCTTGAGCCCGCGGCTGCCTGCGCGCCTCAGCCGTCTCAGTTTCGCGGTGCGCCTCCACGGCTCCGTGATCGAACTGGATATCACCCCGGACGCGACGACGTATCGGCTGCGCGAGGGGCCACCGCTCCGCATCCGGCATTTCGGTGACGAGGCGCAGCTCGAACCGGGTCGCGACGTGCGCCTCCCGACGCCGGATCACTCCACGCCGGGAGACCCACCCGTGTCGCCCAGAGGACGATCACCGCGACCGGCGAGCCGCGCATTCACTGAGCAGTGAGATCCTCTGGGCGGGGTTGCGCTTCGATCCGGCTATCCGAGGTCGGTCTCCGGGAGCACCTGCTGCCCCCCGTCTTCCTCGTCGCGCTCGGATTCCGCCTGCTGGGGAGTGTCGCTCTCCTGAGTGGTCTCGACGTCCTCTTCGGCCTTGTCCGCGCTGTCACGGATCACTTCTGGATTCTGGTCTTCCATCGGATTCCCTTTCTCTCGGTGCGGATCGGTGCGCCTGCCGGCGCGGATCCTGACCGGCTGCATCAGCGGAGTCTGGCCGCCGCCTCGTGCGGCGGCCTCATGAGCCGGTGATGGGGGAGTTTAGGGGGACTCCGGCATTGCTTCAAGGCCGTCGCGAAGACGACCCCGACGCCCCAGGTTAGAAGTGGAGCTTCGATGCCGAGGCCTTTCGATCACCGAGAGGAGATGTGATGACCGCAGGACGAGAACTTCGGGACGCAGCGCAGGCGCCTGGGCCGTGGACGACGGTGTACACCGACGGAACCAGCGATGAGCCCCAGGTCGTAGCAGAGGCCCGCGAGGAGCGGACGCTGCGCGGAGTGGCGACCGCCGGCGCGCCCGACGCAGATGTGGAGGCGATCCGCGAAGTGCTTCGCGACCGCACTGGAGCGGTCGACCCGACGACGCTGTTTCTCCTCGCGCGCGACGGGAGCATCGTGATCCGCGAAGCGTTCGCGGGCCCCCGTCGCGGCCCGGAAATCTTCGCGCACGGGCGCCTTCCCCAGCTCCTCCCGCTCATCAGGCACCGAGGCACGATGCTTCGCTATCTCGTCGTGGAGACCGCTCGCGACGGAGCCGATGTGCGCCTCGAGACCGCCGGGCAGCGCGGCGTCGAATCGGCTGAGAGCGTTGAGGGGCGCACCGATTCCCTTCCGAAGGTGCAGGCAGGCGGATGGTCTCAGCCGCGTTGGCAACGCCACTCGGAGGAGATCTGGAAGCACACCCAGTCAGAAGTGGCGGAGGTCGTCGAGCGATTGACGCGGCAGGCGTCGCCGGCATTCATCGCGCTCTCCGGCGACGTGCGGGCGCGTCAGCTGCTGCGCGATCAGCTGTCACCCGACAGTTCGGCGCTCGTCGTCGAAGTCGACGCGAACACCCGAGCAGACGGCGCGGATGATGCGGCGTTGACGGAGGCGATCGAGACCGCGCTCGATCGCGTCATCGCGGAGGAGACGGCGGGAGCGATCGACGCATCCCACGCCGAAGGCGGGCGCCTCCGAGCGGAAGGCGTGGAAGCGGTCGTCGCCGCGCTGCAGCAGGCTCAGGTCGCGCAGCTCTTCCTCGACGCGCGTCTGATCCCGGGTCCGACCGAGGATTCGGCCGCGACGCTCTGCGTCTTGGATGCGGAGCCGTGGGTCGCCTCCGAGAGCGGTACGTTCGCGGCGGCGCACGAGATCGCGCGAGTGCCTGTCGCCGAAGCGCTCGCGCGGGCCGCGGTGCTCACCGATGCCCAGATTCGGATCATCGAAGACGAACCCGAGGCCGATGACGCGGCCCGGGAAGCCCGCGAGCCGCGCCCGCCGTTCGCGCTGCTGCGCTGGTAGGGCCGCGCCGCGGTGGGACGAGCACGTCGAATACGGAGGGAACGGTAATGGGACAGTCAGAGGAAGAACGCGGCACCGTCGCAGACGCGATCGTCGAGCGCTTGTCGGCCTGGGGAGTCGAGCGACTGTACGGCTACTCGGGCGACGGGAACAACCCGCTCCTCGGATCGCTCGATCGGAGTGACCGTGCGCCGCGGTTCATCCAAGCCCGGCACGAAGAGAGCGCGGCATTCATGGCCGTCGGCGACGCCAAATACTCCGGCGGAGTCGGAGTGGTCACGTCGACGCAGGGCCCCGGGGCGATCCACTTGCTCAACGGGCTCTACGACGCGAAGCTCGACAGCGTTCCCGTCGTCGCCCTGGTCGCGCAGCAGCACCGCAGCGTGCTCGGATCGGATTACCAGCAGGAGGTGGACCTCCAAACCCTCTTCCACGATGTCGCCGCGCCGTTCGTGCAGCTCGTGAGCTCTCCCGAGCAGATCTACCTCGCGATCGACCGCGCTTTCCGATCGGCGCGCGCCCGATCGCAGCCGACCGTGGTGATCCTTCCCCACGACGTGCAGGAGGCCCCCGCCCCCGACCTCGGACAGGAGCACGGCCACCTGGTGACCGCGCCGCTCTCCACGCGAGGAACGCCGCGCCCGCTCGCGGCGGATCTGGATGCCGCCGTGAACGTGCTCGAAGCGGGGGAGCGCATCACGATCCTCGCCGGGCGGGGAGTCGCGAATGCGCAGTCGGAGCTGCTCCGCCTCGCAGATCACCTCGGAGCGGCCGTCACCACGAGTCTGCTCGGGAAGCCGTACGTCGACGAGTCGCACCCGCTCGTGGCCGGAACGATGGGGCACCTCGGCTCCGACGCGTCGGCCTTCGCACTGCAGCACTGCGACACCCTGGTGATCGTCGGCTCGAATGACCCGTGGACGGAGTTCTACCCCGCCCCCGGCGGCGCTCGGGCGGTGCAGATCGACGTCGACGCAGCCGTGCTCGGCAACCGATACCCGGTCGAAGTGGGTCTCGTCGGCGATGCCGGCGAAACCCTCGAGGTGCTGCTTGCTCGAGTGAAGCCGCGCGACCGGACGCCGTGGCGCGACGAGGTCGAAGGCAGCGTGACGCAGTGGCGCGAGACGGTGCGACTGCGCTCCGAGGTGCCGGCTCCTCCCATCAACCCGGAGCTCGCGGTGCGGGATTTCGGGTCGCGCCTCGCGCCGCCGATGCGTCTGGCCTGCGACGTCGGCAGCTGCGTCTACCACTACGCGCGGCAGATCCCGCTCTCGGGTGAGGTGCCGGCGCACCTGTCGAGCACGCTGGCCAGCATGGGCTGCGGCGTACCTTACGGCGTCGCTGCGAAGGAAGCCGATTCCAGTCGGCCTGTCGCCGTACTGGCCGGCGACGGCGCGATGCAGATGCTCGGAAACGCTGAGCTGATCACCGTCGCGCAGCGATGGCAGAGCTGGGAGAACCCGCAGTTCATCGTGCTGGTGCTCAACAACCGAGATCTCGCGGAGGTGAGCTGGGAGCAACGCGAGATGGGGGCGCAGCCGCGCTTCGTTCCGTCCCAGGAGCTGCCCGAGTTCGCCTACGCCGAGTACGCGAAGCTGCTCGGGCTGGAGGGGATCCGAGTGGAAGCCCCCGAGCAGCTCGGATCTGCGCTGGACGAGGCCTTTCAGGCGCAGCGCCCGGTCGTCATCGAAGCGGCAGTGTCCCAGCACGTTCCGCTCCTGCCGCCGTTCCCGGGGGCGGAGGAGAAGCTGTCGTCGGTTCGGGCCGGCCTCGATGCCGAAGGCGCTCGCGGCACCGAGGCGCTTCGTCTCCTCGAAGCGTACGAGCACATCGCCGCAGCCGCTGAGCAGTGAGGCCCGCGCTGGCCACAGCGCACAGCCCGCTTGCGGCAGAGACCCCCGAGAACTCCCCACCAACCACTGATCCAAGTACAGAAGGGATGCGCGTGCATCAGAGCGACACGAACGCAGCCGCCGAGAGCGAACTGCACATCACGAATCCGGCAGACGGCACGAGCGTTGGCAGTATCGCCAAGACCGGGGAGGCTGAGATCCGCGAGACCATTCAGCGTGCGCGGGAGGCGCTTCCCGGATGGCGGGGAACCTCAGCGGGCGAGCGAGGACAGATGCTTCGCGCAGCCGGTCGCGCGCTGGCGGAACGTGAAGCGGAGGTCGCCGAGCTCCACCGCCGAGAGACGGGGAAGGATCTCGAAGGCGCGCTCGGCGGAGTGCGGGCAGCTGTGGACACCCTGCTGCAGTACTCCGAACTGGCACCCGTGCACCGGGGGAAGAGCCTCTTGGGCTCTGGCACGTCGCTCGACATGATGCGCCCAGAGCCCCGCGGGGTCGCGGCGATCGTGACGCCGTGGAACGACCCGGTCGCGGTGAGCGCCGGTCTGCTCGGAGCCGCGCTCGCGATGGGGAACACCGTCGTCCACAAGCCGAGCGAGCGCTGCCCGCACCTGGGAGGGCTGCTGGGTGAGATTCTCGCCGAGCACTTCCCGCACGGCGTGCTCTCGACCGTCACCGGCGGCGCCCGAGAGGGCGAGGTGCTCGTCGGCTCTGCCGAGGTGGACCTCGTCGCCCACGTGGGGTCCACGCATGCCGGTGAGCGGATCGCGCGGAGCGTCGCGCTCACCGGAGCCCACCTGGTGCGCGAGAACGGCGGAAACGACGCCTTGATCGTCGATTCCGGCGTTCCCGTGCGCTGGGCTGCCGAGCAGGCGGCGATCGGGGCGTTCACGAACGCCGGCCAGATCTGCACCTCTGTCGAACGCATCTTCGTCCATCGCGACATCGCGACCGAATTCATCGATGCGCTCGCCGCCGAGGCGCAGCGGTGGGACGCCGAAGAGCGTGTTCCTCCGCTCGTCGACGATCGGATGCGGGACGAGGTGCATGAGCAGGTGCGCTCGGCGATGGATCGCGGGGCGCGAGCGCGCGTCGGAGGTGTGGTGCCGGAGGGGCCGGGGAGTCGGTATCCCGCCACGGTGCTCGAAGCGTGCACACCCGATATGGCCGTGATGCGGGAGGAGACGTTCGGGCCCGTCGCTCCGGTCATGGTCGTCGATGATTTCGCGGAGGCGCTCGAGCGTGCCGCAGCAGACGAGTACGGTCTCTCGGCGTCGGTGCTGACGCCGAGCCTGAGGCACGCGCACGCCGCGATCGATCGCTTGGCGGTGGGTACCGTGAAGATCAACAATGTTTTCGGCGGCGCTCCCGGAGGGGCCGCTCAGCCTCGCGGCCGCAGCGGTGCCGGGTTCGGGTACGGGCCGGAATTGCTGGACGAGATGTCGACGGTGAAGGTCGTGCATCTCGAACCAGTGCCAGAGTAGCCGGGTGCTGGCAGTCGCTCGAAGAAGGGCCTCACGCACAGGTGGGGCGCGGAACTCGCGTTCCGCGCCCCACCTGCGTATTCCCGAGAATCAGTTCTTGAAGGCGTCCTTCGCCTTTTCGGCGGCCTGCTTCATATCGGCCTTCGCCTGATCGGCGCGCCCTTCAGCTTCGAGCTTCTCGTTGCCCGTCGCCTTGCCTGCGGCTTCCTTCGCCTTGCCGCCGAGGTCTTCAGCTGCATTCTTGATCTTGTCGTCGAGTCCCATGATGATCCCCTTTCGTCGGTTGGTTCGAGCCGGAGCCCGCTTGCGATGGCACCACCGCGTTCCAACACTCACTTTGTAACACAGTTTCTTTCTCATTTGCTGAGTGGCGTCGATCCCGTGAGCCGGCGCCTGCTGCTGAGAAGCCTGGCAAGAATGCTCATAGATCAGATCTATGCTGATTGGAGCAGGTGTGATGGGAGGAACCGTGATGGACAGTAGTGACGCATCGTTGACCGAGAGCGCTCCAGGGGAAACGGGCTACCGGCCTACGGGTCGCCGGGAGACGAAGCCGCCCGCAGCGACTCGGGTGCATCTCGACCCGGGCGCACGCGTGCCGAGTGCGACCTCTGCGACGAAGGACGGACCAGAGCACACCACCGTGCCGTTCGCCTACGACGCGATCCTGCTCTCGGGGTTTGGCGGACCGGAGGGTCAGGACGACGTGCTGCCGTTTCTGCGCAACGTCACACGCGGCCGCGGAATCCCGGATGAGCGTCTGGAAGAGGTGGCGCACCACTACCGGCACTTCGGCGGCGTGAGCCCGATCAACGATCACAACCGGGAGTTGCTCACGGAGTTGCGTTCGGCATTGAGCGCCGCGGGTATCGACCTGCCCGTGTACTGGGGCAACCGCAACTGGGCGCCGTATCTCGATGAGGCGCTCGCGGCAGCGGCCGCGGACGGGGTGCGCACGATGCTGGCGATTCCGACGAGCGCGTACTCCTCGTACTCGTCGTGCCGTCAGTACCGGGAGGACTGGGCGGATGCGCTCGAGAGTGCTGGCCTGCAGGAGACGCTCCGCATCGACAAGGTGCGGCAGTTCTTCTCCCATCCGGGCTTTCTGCAGCCGTTCGTCGAGGGGGTGCGTGCCGGCGTCGAGCAGGCGCTCGCCGCAGGGAACCGCGGGGATCAGGTCGAGATCATGTTCGCGACGCACAGCATTCCGACCGCTGACGCCGAGCTGTCCGGCGCCGGTCTCTTCCCTGACTCTGATGGCGGAGGGTACGCCGCGCAGCACCTGGCCGCAGCCGCCGAGATCATCGCTCAGGCCGCCCCGGAGTTCTCGTGGCAGTTGGTGTATCAGTCCCGTTCCGGCCCGCCGTCGCAGCCGTGGCTCGAGCCCGACATCAACGACGCGATCACTGCACTCGAGGGCCGCACGGCTGTGGTCATCGTTCCGCTCGGGTTCGTCAGCGATCACATGGAGGTGATGTGGGATCTCGACGAGGAGGCGACGGAGACGGCGACCGAGCGCGGGCTCTGGGTGACGCGCGTGCCCACTCCGGGGGTGCACGCCGCGTTCGTCGAAGCCCTCGTCGATCTGGTGCAGGAGCGCATCGAGGGGCGGCCGGTCGAGGAGCGTGCGAACGCCACCTCGATCGGTCCGTGGTTCGACGTCTGCCGCCCCGGGTGCTGCGAGAACCCGCGGCTCGGCTTCAAACCGGCGATCGCAGGGTTGCAGCCCTAAGCGAGGTGATCTGAGCCGCCGTTGCGCTCGCGTGTTCGCGGGATGCAGCGGCGGCTCGACGCTCGCGGGAGAGCGTGGCCCCTCGCGAAAATTGGATTTGGTTTAAGAAAGAATTAAAGTCAACTTCTTACCTTTCGCGGCGCGCCGCGTGACCGAACTGTGATCTCCTGGCACGCTACCGGTGGAGTCGGTGACGGCGACTTTGATCCGCGTACCCCTCGAACGGGTGAGCGGCGAACGATCAATGGCGCACCGGCACAGCCTCAGTGAGCCGTGCGCCCGAGGGGAGACCAGCGTTGCAGTACCCGATGAGCCCGAGCGAACTCGCCGATGAACTCGGCCACACCCCAGGGGTGCATCCCGGGCATCGCGTGCGCAAGTTTCTGCGCCTCCGCTACCCCGATCATCCGAGCCACCAGCCCTGGGTGCTCGATGAGCAGATGGCTGATGCCGTGCGGGCGCACTTCGAAGTGCGCAGTCACTTCGACCGCCGGGCGGGTCGGCGACCGCGGCTCCTCGATCGGTAGCTCGGGCCAGACGCTCCGGGTCCGGGCGGTTACGCGACGTCGTTCAGTGCGGCGGTGAGTTCGCCGAGCACGCGAATCGTGGTATCCACGTCCTTCTGCGGAATGCCGTTCGCGGCGGCGATCAGTGCGGCATGATGCTCTTCGAACGCGGCATCGACTTCATTGATCGCGACCCCGGTCGGCTTCAAGAACCGCGCGCGCCGGTCGGTCGGGTGCGGATCGCGCGTGACCAGCGACTTCTTCACGAGGCGGTCGATGACGTTGGTCACATTCGCGCTCGACGTCTTGAGCATGGTGATCAGATCCTTCGGGCTGATCGGCTGCCCGCTGCGGTCTGCCTGCACGATGTATCGCAGCGCGCGCAGGTCCTGACTGTGCAACCCCGACTGATCGAGCGACCGGGCCTCCTGGCGCTGCTGGGCGCCTCGCAACTGCTGCATCGCGGTGATGAGCGCGCGCGCGGAGTCCGTGATGGGCTCCGTGGAGTACAGATGCTCCTCTTCGCTGCTGATGATGCTCTTCACGACACTTCCTTCACGCGCGTATTCTTGGTCCCTTGACCATTTTAAGTCAGGTTTTAGTACAGAATACGACTATTCCAGTGCCTACGAGCTTCCGGTCGCCTGCGACAGCGGCTTTCCGACTGGTCAGCGAGCGGATCGAACTTTGAACCAGAATGTGAGCTCGCGCGCCGCGCGAGCGGTGATCACGTCATCTGCGCCCTGCTCGAGGTCCGTGAACGTATCGCGGAACCCCGTGGGAACGGGTGTCTCGGTCGTGCGCATGCGCTGATACCCCATGGTCCAACTGGAGAACTGCCGCTCCGAGATGCGCTCGTCGATGAGAATGCGCACGTCCGTGTGGCGCGGGTCGGCCTCAATATCGGCCATGAGTTCCGCGACGTGCTCCTCGGAGCCTTCGAGGAACTGGATGAAGCTGCCACCGCGGTACGAGAGCATGCCGGTCACACCCAGTGCCTCGTTGCGCGCACGCGCCTGCAGCAGCAGGGCGTCGAGTTCGGCATCGCTGAAGGGGGCGACGGCGACGCTCGAATAGACGAGCGACTTGAGCGTCTCGGTGCGCGTCTCGGTGGATGCGATGTTGGTCTGCATATCAGGCGACTCCTGTCTGTTCGAGAGCGGCGAGCGATGCGTCGCTCAGCGCGGCCATCGCGCTGTCGAGCTCCGAGTACTGCCCGACCGGACGAGAGAACTGGTTGCAGACCACGTACATGCCGGATTCCTCGATATCGATGAAGCCGAGGAACTCGCCGTCCCTGCTCCCGACGAAGAAATCGTCTTCGATTCTCGCCCACGTGATCGCTCCCGCGAGGCTGCTCGTACTGACGTTCATTGCGTACCTTTCAAAAATGCCATCGACACAAAGTCGCACAGAACGCGATGGGCCACAGCGAGGGGGCGACGCGAGTCGCCCGCAGCAATCTTATCGCGCGCGTACCACGGCCGACAGGATGGGTCGCGCCATGCCCCCGTGTCGGCCGCGATGTGGGAGGCCTGGCGCTTGTCACGCGGGCCTGAGCGCGATACCGTCGCACGCGAGCAAGAACGTACTGCCACGGCGACCAAGTGACCTCGGGCCGCGGTGCGATGACGATCTCGGGGGGAAACGACGAACACGAACGCGCCGCGAGTCCCAGCGCCTCGCGCGTCGACGAGCGCCCCGGCCGAGCGCCGCTTCAGCACCGTGCGGCGCCTGGCCTGGTGGGCCGCTGACTATGTCTACGCGGTGCGCCGGCAGGCTCGCGCGCTCTGGGATCGCTCGGGTCCGCGCGATTTCCTGAACGGCTCGGAATCGCCGGTCGTCGTGATTCCCGGCGTGTACGAGCCCTGGCGGTTCATGCTGCCGCTGATCCGACGGCTGCATCGCGACGGGCACCCCGTGCACGTGCTCGACCCGTTGCGCAACAACCGTGTTCCCGTCGCCGAGGGGGCGCGAATCGTGGACGAGTATCTCGCCGCGGCCGGGCTGGCCGACGTCGTGCTCCTGGCGCACAGCAAGGGCGGGCTCATCGGCAAGCACGTGATGGCGTTCGGGCGGCACGCCGACCGGGTGTGGTCCATGGTGGCCGTCGCCGCTCCGTTCGGCGGATCCCGATACGCGCGATACCTGCTCGGGCGCACCCTGCGTGCGTTCTCCCCGGTCGACCCGACCATCGTGCTCCTCGCCGAGGCTCCTGAGGTGAATGCGCGCATCGTCTCGGTCTACGCCCGGTTCGACCCCCACATTCCCGAGGGCAGTGAACTCGCGGGAGCGCGCAACGTGCCGATCGACACGGGAGGGCACTTTCGCGTCCTCGACAATGTCAAGACCATCGCGGTCGTGCGGGAATTCGCGGATCATGGGGTGGAGCGCGAGACGGGTACCGTCTCGGCCGATGATGCGGGGGAGCGGATGAAGAGCAGCGCAGATCGTTCAGGGGGCGAAGAGGGCCTCAGTGCCCCGACCGGGCAGGAAGAAGTGCTTCGTGCGATCCCTCGCCCCGATGGGGAGATGCCGCGAGTGCTCGTGCTCGGAGCGACCGGGTATCTCGGCGGGCGGCTCATGCCGCGTCTGCTGAATGCGGGATATCGCGTGCGCACGCTCTCTCGCTCGGAAGAGCGCATCCGCGCCTATCCGTGGTCGGAGGAGACGGAGATCGAGGTCGGCGACGCGGGCGATGCCGAGGCGATGGCCAGGGCGGTGCGCGACGTCGACATCATCGTGTACCTGGTGCACTCGATGTCGAGTGGGGCGGAGTTCGCCGAGAAGGATCGCGAGATCGCCGAGAATGTCGCCGCACGGGCGCGCGAGGCCGGGGTGTCGCGCATCGTCTACCTCGGGGGCCTGCACCCCGAGGGGGTGCGGCTCTCTCCCCATCTTGCGTCTCGCACAGAGGTGGGAGAGATTCTGCTCGCCTCGGGAGTGCCGACGCTCGAACTGCAAGCCGGGGTCGTGATCGGATCGGGATCCGCATCGTTCGAGATGGTGCGCCATCTCACGGAGGTGCTCCCGTACATGCCGGCCCCGAAATGGGTGCGCAACTTCATCCAGCCGATCGCGGTGCGGGATGTGCTGCACTACCTGCTCGCCGCGGCACGGGTGGAGCACGACGTCAATCGAGCGCTCGACATCGGTGGGCCAGACGTGCTCAGGTACGGGCAGATGATGAACGGGTATGCCGTCGAGGCGGGTCTGCCGCAGCGAGGAATCGCATCCCTGCCGGTGCTGACCCCCCGGCTCGCCTCGCACTGGGTGGGGTTGGTGACGCCGGTGCCGACGTCGATCGCCCGGCCGCTCGTCGAGTCGTTGCAGCATCGCTGCGTCATGCAGAACCACGACGTCGATGCGATCCTGCCGCAACCGGAGCACGGCCTGACTCCCTATCGCGAAGCCGTGCGGCTCGCGCTCGGCCGGATCGAAGTCGACGGGGTCGAGACGAGCTGGGTCGACGCTCGCGTCGCTGCACCGAGCGAGTCCTTGCCGAGCGACCCCGAGTGGGCGGGGCGCACCGTCTTCACCGATCAGCGCGAGCGCGAGTCGACGGCGTCCCCCGATGCGGTGTGGTCGGTGATCACGCAGATCGGCGGTGAGACCGGCTGGTACTCGTCACCGCGGCTCTGGGCGCTGCGCGGCTGGTACGACCGCATCACCGGGGGTGTGGGGCTGCAGCGCGGGCGGCGCTCGCGCACCCGGCTGGTCGTCGGCGACGCCGTCGATGTGTGGCGCGTCGAGTCGATCGAGCCCGGCCGTCTGCTGCGACTCCGTGCAGAGATGCGGGTTCCCGGGCTGGCGTGGCTCGAACTGTCCGTCGAGCCGACGGGCCGCGGTTCCGTGTATCGGCAACGCGCGGTGTTCTTCCCGCGCGGACTCGCGGGCCGGCTGTACTGGCTCGCAATGCTGCCCTTCCACGGATTGATCTTCAGCGGCATGGTGGCGCGCATCGTCGGTCTGGCGGAGGAGGAGCGCAGTCGTGGCGCTGATAGCTGAGACGACCTTTTGATTCAGCGATTAGACTGCATATAACTTGTGTAATATGCTGAGTATCGAAATGGAGTGGCGCCTGCTGGAGGGGTGACGATGCCGCAGAACATCATCTTGAACGAATCGGAGCACCTGTACGCGCCCGAGCCCGCCTCGGAAGCCGGACGGGCGCTCTCGGCCGCGCTGCTGCGGATGCGCCGGGCGGAGCAGCGCCAAGAAGCCAGAGCGCTCGGGCTCTCGGGTCTCTCCGATCTCGACCTGCGTGCGCTCCGATACCTCGTGCAGGCGACGAGGGACGAGCGAAACCTCGGGCCGAAAGACCTCATCGGCATGCTCGGCACGTCGAGCGCGAACGTGACCAACGTGGTCGATCGACTCGTGAAGCGGCACCTCGTCGCGCGGGTCGAGCACCCCAGCGATCGTCGTGCCCACTACCTGCGGCCCACCGCAACGGCGATCTCCAACGTCGAGGCGATCTTCATGCGTCACCACGCCGCGCTCGTCTCCGAGATCGAGGAGATCGACGACGCGGATGCCGGCACGGCGGCGCGGGTGCTCGAACGATTGACCCGAGCGCTCGACGAACTCGACTGACCTCTCAACCCTTCCATCACCGTGGTCTCGCATTCGCCTTCCATCGATGCGGAAACCGAAGGAGCAGCGCATGCACATCCCACCCGAGTCGAACGGCGCCGGAGCCTTCTGGCGAGGATGGCTCGCTCGCTTCCAGGCGAAGAGCGCTGAACCCAGGCGGCTCACCGTCGACGATGTCCACGTCGTCGATCGCCCCATGCTCAAGCGCGCGATCGCCGGGACGGTCGTCGGCAACCTCATGGAGTGGTACGACATCGGGATCTACGGGTACCTCGCGGTCATCATCGGTCGCGTGTTCCTCCCCGACGCCTCGGGAGGGGCGCAGGCGCTCTTCTCCCTCGGCGTCTTCGCCGTCACCTTCGTCGCCCGCCCGCTCGGCGGCGTCGTGCTCGGCCAGCTCGGCGACCGAATGGGTCGGCAGAAGGTGCTGGCGTTCACGCTCATCATGATGGCGGCCGCGACCTTCCTCATCGGCGTCCTGCCCGATTACTCGGTCATCGGCGTCTTCGCCCCCATCCTCCTCATCGTGCTGAAGCTCGCGCAGGGATTCTCGACCGGCGGCGAATACGCCGGGGCCACGACCTTCATCACCGAGTACGCACCCGATCGGACGCGCGGCTTCTACGCCTCGCTGCTCGACATGGGTTCGTACCTGGGGTTCGCGATCGGCGCCGCGTTCGTCTCCATCCTGCAGCTGACCGTCTCGGCAGAGGCCATGGAAGGCTTCGCCTGGCGCATCCCGTTCCTCGTGGCGCTGCCGCTCGGCCTGATCGCGATCTACTTCCGCCTCAAGATCGAAGACACGCCAGCGTTCAAGGAGGCGCGCGACGCGGCGGAGCGCGCCACGGAATCCGCCGAGGCATCGCCGGAAGCCCCGAAGAGCGTGCTCGCGCTGGTCCGCGCGTACTGGCGCGAGCTGCTCACCGCGTTCGTGCTCGTCGCCGCCGCGAACACCGTCGGGTACGCGCTCACGTCGTACATGCCGACCTACCTCACCCAGACCCTCGGCTACGACGAAGTGCACGGCAATCTCCTGACGCTGCCCGTGCTCGTGGGAATGGCCCTGTGCATCCCGCTCACCGGCAGGCTCTCCGACCGGATCGGTCGGCGCAAGGTGCTCTTTATCGGCTCGAGCACCGCGATCGTCCTCGCCGTTCCGGCCTTCCTCTTCATGATGCACGGCGAGACGTGGTCGACGCTTCTCGGGCTCGCCCTGCTCGCAGTGCCCGTGACCTTCTACGTCGCCAATCTTGCGTCTTCGCTGCCCGCGCTCTTCCCGACCTCATCGCGATACGGCGGAATGGGTATCTCGTACAACCTCTCCGTCGCACTCTTCGCGGGGACCGCGCCGGTGATCATGGAATCGCTCGTGCAGCTCAGCGGGTCGGCGCTCGCACCGGCGTTCTACGTGATCGGCACCTCGATCGCGGGCTTCGTCGCCGTCGCTCTGCTGAAGGAATCCGCACGGCGCCCGCTTCCCGGCGCCATGCCCAGCGTCGGCACCGATGCAGAAGCGGCTGCACTCGTGGAAGGACAGGACACGAACCCGGATCTCGACCTCGACGAGTTGTTCCCGGAGCGAACCTCGGACCAGGCGTAGCGATCCGGCCGCACGCGATCCGCATCGAAACCATGAACGCAACCAGCGGACCCGAGCGCACCCCAGACGGTCGGTACATCATCGTCGGCGGACGCCGATGGCGAGCCATGGACCCGGCACTGCCCGAACGCCTCACAGCGCCGCTGAAGTCGGAACTGGGCAGCGCGCGCTCACGCATTCGCACCGCCCCCGACGACGCAGGGCGCGCGGCCCTCAGGGACCGCGTGCAGCTCGCCAAGGAGGGACTCGGGGAACGCGGCACCGCATGGTGGGAGATGGACGAGGGCGACCGCGTCTCGCGAGCGGAGGATCGGCTGCGACGCCTGCAGGAGGACTGACGACGGGAGCATGACGGCGGAACGGGGGCTAGCACGTCCGTCCACGGTGACCAAGGGGGTGTCTGCGACCGCCCCCGCCCGGGCATGCTCATCCTGTGCCGAATGGTGAGCGAACCGAGACCTCGCGCGTGGCGGTCGTGCTGCGCCGCGGGCTGAACACCGCGCGACCGATCTTCACGCGCTTTCGCCTCCTCCTCGCGCTCAAAGCCGCGATCGGGGTGACAGCCGCCTGGCTGATCGGGCGGCTGCTCCCGGGCGAACTGAACGAGTACGCGTACTACGCCCCGCTGGGCGCGCTGCTCGGGGTGGCGCCGACCATCGTGAGCTCGGTGCGCACGAGCGTCGAGCTCATCACCGGCATCGTCATCGGGTTGGGCATCGGATGGGTGCTCGTCGCGACCGGCAGTCCCTGGTACGTGCGCGCGCCCGTCGCCGCCGGCCTCGGCATGCTCATCGCGGGCGTGCGCAAGCTGGGCGAGGGCCGATCGTACGTCGCTATCGCCGCGGTGTTCGTCGTGATCATCGGCGCGGGCGACCCCGACTCCTACGTCGCGGGGTACGTCGCACAGTTCGGGATCGGCTTGTTCGTCGGCACCGTCGTCAACCTCGTGTTCATCCCGCCGCTCATGTACGGATACGCCCGATCGCGCATCGCAGACTTGAAGAGCGATTTCGCCGCCGCAGCGGAAGATCTCGCAACGGTGCTCACGACGGCGTGGCCGCCGGATCGCGCCGACTGGCTCGACGACGCCCGCCGTCGTCAGCGCTCCGTCGACGACGCGGAGGAGATGGTGCGGGAGGCGAAGGAGAGCGGTCGCGGCAATCCGCGCAACCTGTGGCGGCGGTTCGACGCGTCGAGCGATGACGCCGATATCGAGGCGCTGCGCTACGTCGGGCTCAGGCTCGCCGATATCTCAGACGCGCTCGGGGGCGCGATCTGGCATCAGCCCGTGGCTGTGACGATTCCCGACGAGGCGATCGATTCGCTCGGTCGAGCGCTGAGCGCACTCGCGGAGTACATCCGCGCGTGGAACACGTCGGTGGATGTCGATGAGGCGCGGGAGGCGTACGCCGCCGCAGTGCAGGATGTCGGCGAGGTGTTCGAGCGGGCCGAGACCGAGTCCGGCTTCGGCACCATCGTCTTCGCGCTCCGCAGCATGCTGGGGCGCATCGACGAGCGCATCGAGGAGTCGAGCGCCGCGGTGGAGTGAGGCCGGGCCGCCGATCGGCAGCGCTGCTGTGCCTCCGCGCTTCCGCGGCAATCCCCACCGCAGCCGGGTCACTTGGGGAGTGTGTTGCGCCAGGTCGACGGGGCGACACCCTCTCCAAGTGACCCGGCTCGGACGGAGCGGGAGGATCGGGCGAATCGGGCGGCTCGGGAGAACCGAGTCGAGCCGGCCGGCCTAGGCCTGCGACGCGATTGCGGCGATGCGCACGGACTCGAGCTGCTCGGCCCGGGTCGGCGCGATGTGCACCGTGACGAGTTCGTCGACATCGGCGAATTTCGCGAACGCCTCGAGTTCCTCGTGCACGCGAGTGGGGCCGCCGATGGCGGTGTACTGCATCATGCCGCGGATCTCCCGCCCGGCGGGCGTCTCGATCAGCTGCGACGCCTCGTCGAAGGTGAGCTCTCGTTCACGGCCGCGCGACAGGAAGCGCCGCACACGATCGACCTCGGCCCGTGCGAACAGGGATTCCGCTGCGGTGTCGGTGTCGGCCGCCACCACGTTGATGCCCGCGCTCGCGTAGGGTTCGGGGTGGGCCTCGCTGGGCACGTACTGGGAGCGGTAGTGGTCGATGGCCGCTTTCAGCGCCTGCGGCGCGAAGTGCGACGCGAACGAGTAGGGGAGGCCGTACTGCGCGGCAAGACTCGCGCCGAACAGGCTGGATCCGAGGATCGTCAACGGTACCCGCGTTCCGCGCCCGGGGTACGCGTTCACCGCATTGCGCGGCAGCTCGTCCGAGAGGTACCGCTGCAGCTCCGCGACGTCGCTCGGAAAGCTCTCCGCCGCCTCGTAGGTGCGGCGGAGCGCGCGGAATGTCGCACCGTCCGTTCCGGGGGCGCGACCGAGGCCGAGATGAATGCGCCCGGGGTGGAGCTCGGCGAGCGTGCCGAACTGCTCGGCGATGACGAGCGGGGAGTGATTCGGGAGCATGACGCCGCCCGCGCCGAGGCCGATCGACGCGGTCTGGGACGCGATGTGGGCGATCAGCACGGACGTCGCGCTCGAAGCGATGGACGGCATGTTGTGATGCTCGGCGTACCAGATGCGGCGGTATCCGCTGGCTTCCGCCAGTCGTGCGACGTCGACGGAGTGCCGGAATGCGTCGGCGATCGTACCGTCCGCTTCGACAGTCGCCAGATCCAGAATCGAAAGCGGGGTTGCAGTCATGGTGAGTGCAACCCCGCTCGATCAGCGCCTATTCCATGGCGGCGGCCTCAGGCGTACGCCGTCAGCTGAACTCAGGCCGGGTCGATGATCGACAGCAGCAGGTGACCGTTCGAGACCGTCTGGCCGACCGGCGCGTCGACGCCCGCGACGACGCCCGAACGGTGCGCGTAGATCGACTGCTCCATCTTCATGGCCTCGAGTACGAGGAGCAGATCGCCCTCTGCGACCTCCTGGCCGTCTGCGACGGTCACCTTCACGACGGTGGCCTGCATCGGCGCAGCGACGCCGTCGCCGGCCGAAGCGGCGATGCCGGCTCCCTTGGCGCGGCGGGGTGCGGGCCCGCGGGTGACCTCCTGGTCGACGAGGGGCAGCAGCGTGGCGGGCATCGTGACCTCGACACGGCGGCCCTCGACCTCGACGGTGACGCTGCGGCGCTTCGCGTCCTGACCGATCGGGGGCACCTCGCCCTCCCAGGGCTCGATGTCGTTCTCGAACTCGCGCTCGATCCAGAGGGTGTAGACACCGAACGTGCCGTCGGGCGCGGTGAACGCGGGATCGCGCACGATCTTGCGGTGGAACGGCAGCACCGTTGGCAGGCCCTGGATCTCGAATTCGTCGAGCGCGCGGCGAGAGCGCTCCAGCGCTTCCTCGCGGGTCGCGCCGGTGACGATCAGCTTGCCCAGCATCGAGTCGAAGGCGCCGGAGACGACGTCGCCCGACGCGACGCCCGTGTCGATGCGCACGCCCGGCCCGGCGGCCGGCTTGAACAGTGCGACCGGCCCGGGGGCGGGGAGGAATCCGTTCCCGGGATCCTCGCCGTTCAGCCGGAACTCGAAGGAATGACCGCGGGGTTCGGGGTCGGCGTAGTCGATGGTGCCGCCCTCAGCGATGCGGAACTGCTCGCGCACGAGGTCGATCCCGGTGACCTCCTCGGAAACGGGATGCTCGACCTGGAGGCGCGTATTGACCTCGAGGAAGGAGACCGTGCCGTCTTTCGCGACGAGGAACTCGCAGGTACCCGCGCCGACGTACCCGACCTCCGCGAGGATCGCCTTCGACGCCGCGTAGAGCTGGGCGTTCTGGTCATCGGTGAGGAAGGGGGCGGGCGCCTCTTCGACGAGCTTCTGGTGCCGACGCTGCAGTGAGCAGTCGCGGGTGGAGACGACGACGACGTTGCCGTGCTGATCGGCGAGGCACTGCGTCTCGACGTGGCGCGGCTTCTCGAGGTACTTCTCGACGAAGCACTCGCCGCGACCGAAGGCGGCCACGGCTTCACGGGTCGCCGACTCGAAGAGCTCTGCGACCTCGTCTCGTTCGTATGCGACCTTCAGGCCACGGCCGCCTCCGCCGAACGCCGCCTTGATCGCGATCGGGAGACCGACCTCGTCGGCGAAGGCGAGCACCTCGTCGGCGTTCTGCACCGGGTCGCTCGTGCCGGCGGCGAGCGGTGCGCCGACCTTCTCCGCGACGTGGCGTGCCGAGACCTTGTCGCCGAGACGCTCGATCGCGTCGGGGCCCGGCCCGATCCAGGTCATGCCCGCATCCATGACGGCGCGCGCGAAATCGGCGTTCTCTGCGAGGAAGCCGTACCCGGGGTGCACCGCATCGGCGCCGGAACGCCGTGCGATGCCGAGGATCTTCTCGATGACGAGGTACGTCTCGCTGCTCGTGGTGCCGCCCAGCGCGTACGCTTCGTCGGCGAGCTGCGCGTGCATCGCGTCCCGATCTTGATCCGCGTACACCGCCACCGAAGCGATTCCGCTGTCAGCAGCAGCTCGAATGATACGGACGGCGATCTCACCGCGGTTGGCGATGAGCACTTTACGGATGCGCGACATGAGGTACAGCCTATTCGAGGGCCGGGGCGGAGCCTTGGATATATCGCACAAACCTTTTCGTGATTCGTTACCGGAATCAGCCTGTATGCGCGTCAGAAGCACCGCTCGGTACACTTGCACCGTGGTGAATCCAGAGATCGCAGGCCGGGTGTATCCGTCGACCGCTCCCTATCTCGTGGGGCGCGAGAAGGTGCGCGAGTTCGCGCGCGCCGTGTGCAGTGCGTCGCCGCTGCACCATGATGCAGAGGCGGCTCGTGCTGCCGGGTACGCCGATGTCGTCGCACCGCCGACCTTCGCGGTCGTGGTGCAGGAGGCGACGCTCGCCCAGCTCCTCGCCGATGATGCAGCCGGCGTCGACTTCTCGCGCGTCGTCCACGGCGACCAGCGGTTCACCTACACGCGGCCCATCGTCGCCGGAGATGAACTGACCGCGACGTTGACGATCGCCGCCGTGAAGCAGCTCGGCGGCCACTCGATGGTGACTGCATCGAGCGATGTCGTCGATGCTGCGGGTGAGCACGTGGTCACGGCGACCTCGACGCTCGTCGTACGTGCTGCTGAGGAGGAGACCGCATGACCGCGCCTGATTTCGCATCCCTGTCGACCGGCGACGTCGTCGCCGAGCGAGAGTTCGAGCTGACGCGTGATCGCCTGGTCCGCTACGCGGGAGCCTCGGGAGATTTCAACCCGATCCATTACCGCGACGACATCGCGGTCTCGGTCGGACTTCCCGGCGTGCTGGCGCACGGCATGCTGACCATGGGGATCGCGGGTTCGGTCGCGACCGATTGGCTCGGCACGAGCGGTAGCGTGCGCGACTTCCAGTCCCGATTCACTCGTCCCGTGCCCGTGGATGCCGTCGACGGCGCCCGTGTCACGGTGACCGCGACGGTCGGCGCGGTGGACGCCGATGCGCGCACCGCGCGGATCGACCTCCGGGTGACGTTCGACGGGGCGACCGTGCTCGGCAAGGCGCAGCTCGTGGCGGCGTTCGCGTGATGCTTCCCGAGATCGGTCCGGAGCCCGCGGGTGACGGCACCCCGTTCTCGGAGCTCACGACGATGCGCGTGGGCGGGCCGGCAGAGCGCGTGCTCGTGGCGCACGCCGTTGATGAGCTCGTCGCCTATGCGCAGGGCCTCTGGGATACGGATGAGCCGTGGATGCTGCTCGGCGGCGGCTCGAACACGGTGATGCATGATGACGGCTTTGCCGGAACCGTGCTGCTCGTGCGCACGAACGGGATCGCACCCGTCGCGGACGACGCGCTCCCCGAAGGCAAGATCCGGTTGCGCGTGCAGGCCGGGCACGACTGGGACCACCTCGTCGCCGCCTGCGTCGACAACGGCTGGTCGGGCGTCGAGGCTCTCTCGGGGATCCCCGGTCTGGCGGGAGCCGCGCCGGTGCAGAACATCGGAGCGTACGGCCAGGAGCTCTCGGACGTGCTCCACTCGATCGAGTTCCTCGACCGCGAGCGCGGGCACGCCCGCCGGATCCCGGCCGACGCGCTCGGCCTGGCCTATCGCGACTCGGCGATCAAGCAGGGGCTCGAAGGCGTCGTTCTGTCGATCGACATCGTGTTGAGCGTGGGGGAGGAATCCCCGGGCCGGCGAGCGCACGCGGCACCAGAGGTGCTCTCAGAGCCCATCGCTTACGAGCAGCTCGCGAGTGCGCTCGGCGTCGAACTCGGCGAACGCGTGCCGATCCGGGATCTGCGCGATTCCGTGCTGCGGCTGCGGGCATCGAAGGGGATGGTGCTCGACGCCGCTGATCACGACACCTGGAGTTGCGGCTCCTTCTTCACCAACCCGATCGTCTCCGAGCATTTCGCGCGCGAGCTGCCGGAGAGCGCTCCGAGGTTTCCGCAGCCGGTGCCCGAGCCCGAAGACGCGATCACGACGTTCGCCGAGCTCGAGGCCGGGCTGCCCGTGCGCGTTCCGCCGCCGCCGCCGGAGCGCATGGTGAAGCTCTCGGCCGCTTGGCTCATCGATCGTGCCGGGGTGCGGCGGGGGTTCCGGCTGCCGGGATCCGGTGCCGCGATATCGTCGAAGCACACCCTAGCGATCACGAATCAGGGCGGGGCGAGTGCGGGCGACGTCGCCGAGCTCGCGCGCTTCGTGGTGCAGCGGGTGCAGCAGGAGTTCGGGGTGATCCTGGCCCCCGAGCCGAACCTGTACGGTCTCGAGCTGTAGGCGGCGATGCGCATTCAGGTCGTCGGCGGTGGCCGCATGGGCCGAGCGATCGATGGCGCCCTGCGAGCGGCCGGAGCCGCGATGCTTCCGATCGGCGGTCGAGGCGCCGACGGGGCGGGTGCAGATCTCGTGCTCCTCGCCGTTCCGGATGCTGCGATCGCCGAAGCATCGGCGATGATCGCGCCGGGGCCGATCGTCGGCCACCTGTCGGGGATCACGACGCTCGCACCTCTGGTCGGGCATGACGCCTGCAGCGTGCACCCGTTGCTCTCAGCTGCCGGTGTGCGCACGCGATTCGAAGGGGCGTGGGCGGCGATCGACGGATCGACGGAGCGCGCTGTCGACGCCGCGGCCGAGGTCGCTCGCCTGCTCGGGTTGCGAGTGTTCCGCGTGCGCGACGAGGATCGCGCGGCGTATCACGCGTCCGCCTCGATCGCGGCGAATTTCCTCGTCGTGCTCGCGGCGACTGCGGATCGGGTTGCGGCGACGGCCGGCGTCCCGCGGGAAGCGCTGATCCCGCTCGCCGAACGGTCGCTGGCGAACTGGGCGCGACTCGGGCCAGCGGAAGCGCTCACCGGCCCGGTCGTCCGCGGCGACAACGAGACGCTTGCGCTGCAACGCGCGGCGATCGGGGAGCGCGATCCGGCGAATGTCGCCCTGTACGATGCGATGGTGGACGCGAGCCGGCGACTGCTTGATCAGCCCGCTGCGCCGGCGGAGGAGGCCGAATGAAGATCGTACGCAGCGTGAGCGGAGTGCGTGCAGCGGTGCGACTGGCGCGCACGGACGGAGTCGCCCGTGTCGGGCTCGTTCCGACCATGGGGGCGCTGCACGACGGTCACCTCTCGCTCGTGCGCGCCGCTCAGCACGGCAGCGATCTCGTCGTGATGTCGATCTTCGTCAACCCGAAGCAGTTCACGGAACTCTCCGACCTCGAGCGGTACCCGCGACAGGAGGCCGCGGACGCGGCACTCGCCGAGGCCGCCGGAGTCGACATCCTCTTCGCGCCGGAGCCGTCCGAGCTGTACCCGGACGGCTTCGCGACGACCGTGCATGTGGGCGGACCGCTGACGCAGACGCTCGAAGCCGCGGGCCGAGGGCCCGAGCACTTCGACGGCGTCGCGACCGTCGTGTCGAAGCTGCTGCTGGCCGTCGACGCCGACACCGCCTACTTCGGGCAGAAGGACGCTCAGCAGGTGATGGTGGTGCGCCGCATGGTCGCCGATCTGAGCATCCCCACCGAGATCGTCGCGTGCCCGACGGTGCGCGACGCCGACGGCCTGGCGATGTCGAGCCGCAATGTGCGCCTCAGCGCCGAGGAACGAGCGCAGGCCACAGCGATCCCGCGCGCGCTCGAAGCCGCCGAAACGGCGTTCGCGCTGGGGGAGACTCGGGTCGAGCACGTGCACGCGCGAGTCGTCGCCGTGCTCACCGCCGGCGGCATCGCCCCCGAGTACGTGGCGTTCGTCGACGCCGACTCGTTCGTGCCCGTCGCAGAGATCGCCGGGCCCGTGCTCTGCGCGATCGCGGCACGAGTCGGTGCGGTGAGGCTCATCGACAACACCCTGCTGACCCCGCCCGATGTGATCGAGGAGCACTGACATGCCACAGGTGACGATTCCCGCGTTCGCACAGAAGCGCTCGGCCGGCGAGCCGATCGTGATGGTGACCGCCTACGACTTCCCGGGAGCGCGCGCCGCGGAGCGTGCCGGGGTCGACATGGTGCTCGTCGGCGATTCTGCGGCTCAGGTGGTACTCGGGTACGGCTCGACCGTGCCGGTGACCACCGACGAGATGCTGGTGCTCGCACGAGCGGTGCGTCGCGGCACCGAAACGGCGTTCCTCGTCTGCGACGTTCCATTCGGCTCGACCGAGGTCTCCGACGCGCAGGCCGTCGACACGGCCGTGCGGTTCGTGAAGGAGGCCGGAGCTGACGCTGTCAAGCTCGAGGGCGGCTCTGAGCCGCGCTTGAGTCGGATTCGCGCGATCGTCGCCGCAGGCATCCCCGTGGTCGCCCACCTGGGCCTGACCCCGCAGACGGCGACGGCCCTCGGGGGGCTCCGCGCTCAGGGGCGCACCGAGGCGACCGCGACGCGACTCGTGCGCGAGGCGCGCGGCGTGCAGGAGGCCGGAGCGTTCTGCCTGGTGATCGAGGCGGTGCCGGCGGAGATCACGGCGCTCCTGCGGGAGCATCTGAGCATCCCGATCATCGGCATCGGGGCCGGGGACGCCGACGGCCAGGTGCTTGTGGCGCACGACCTGCTCGGCATCACCGAGGGTCGGGCCGCGAAGTTCGTCAAACGGTACGCCAGCATCGGCGATGATGCCGCCGCCGCCATCGAGGCGTACGCGGCCGACGTGCGCTCCGGCGCGTTCCCGGCGCCCGAGCACCGTTACGCCGCCACGGACGAAGCGCTCGCCGCGGCGCGCGCCGAACTCGGCGTGTGACGATCAGCCCGCGAGAGAGACCGCGGGCGTCGCGAGTGCGGCGACGCGATCCAGCCCGGCGCGAAGGTCGCGCTTCAAGTCGTCGACCGCTTCGAGACCGATCGAGAGGCGCAGCAGACCCGGAGTGATGCCCAGCCGATCATTGATCTCCTGCGGGAACGTCGCGTGGGTCGAAGACAGCGGATGAATCACCATGGACCGGGTGTCGCCGATGCCCGTCATGCGCGAGAAGACGCGCAGACCGTTGACGAACGCGCGGGCACCGTCGATGCCGCCGCGCACGGCGACCCCGAAGACGGAGCCGGTGCGGCCGTCGTAGTCTCGCAGCGCGAGCCCGTGCAATGCGTTCGAGGGGAGACCGGCGTAGTCGACCGACTCGACCTCCGGCTGCTGCTCGAGCCACGCGGCGATGGAGAGCGACGAGTCGACGTGCCGCTCCATGCGCAGCGACAGCGTCTCCATGCCCTGGTGGAGCAGGAAGCCGTTGAAGGGCGACAGAGAGGGGCCGATGTCGTTCACGACGGCTTCGCGAACGGCGCGTGCATACGCGCCCGTGCCGAACCGGTCGAGCATGGACCCGAGACCCGGCCGGGGCGCGGCCGTGATGAGCGGGTACGCGCGCCCAGCCCGTTCGGCCGCCGCCCAGTCGAAGCGCCCCCCGTCGACCACGGCACCGCCGACGGCGGCGCCGTGCCCGGTGAGGAACTTGGTGGTCGAGTGCACGACGATGTCGGCACCGTGCGCGAATGGGCGGATGAGTGCTGGCGTGCCGACCGTGTTGTCGACGACCACCGGCAGGTTGTAGCGGGCCGCGATCTCCGCGATGCGTCGAAGGTCGGTGACGTCGTTGCGCGGGTTCGGAATCGTCTCCGTGAAGATCGCCTTCGTGGTCGGCCTGATCGCGCGCTCCCATTCCGCGTCGTCATCCGCGTCCCAGACGTAATCGAATTCGATGCCGAACCGTTTGAAACTGCGCCCGAACAGGATGCGCGTGCCGCCGTAGATGGACGCCGTCGAGACGATGTGGTCGCCGTGCTGCGCCAACGCGAAGAGCGCAGAAGAGATGGCTGCCTGCCCGCTCGAGACGGCCACCGAACCCGTTCCGCCCTCGAGCGACGCGAGGCGCTCCTCGGCGACCGCATTCGTCGGGTTCCCCTGGCGCGAATAGATGGGGTCGATCGATCGTCCGGCGAACCGGTCGACCTGATCGTCGAAGTCGTCGAAGACGTACCCTGCGGACATGGCGATGGGGGGCACGCGAAGACCGGTGTTGCGGTCGGAGTACTCCCCGGCGTGCACCTGCCGCGTGTCGAAGGAGTAGCCCTCCCAATCCGTGACCGGCTGGGCGGTGTCGTTGGCTGATTCACTCATCGGGATTCCTCCAGATCGAGATTGGGCGAGCGGGACTCCGGTGAGGCCCCGCCGTCGAAGGGCGGCAGGATCGACGCGATGCGATCCACCGCCGCATGGATGGTCTGCGGCGCGCACGCCACGTTGATGCGGGCGTAACCGGCCCCACCAGCACCGAAGGCGGCGCCGTCGTTCAGGGCGACGCGAGCGTCGTGCAGGATCCGGCTGTACGGGTTCGGACCCAGCCCGGCCCCTCGCAGATCGAGCCAGACGAGGTACCCCGCTTCGGGGGCGACGAGACGCACGCCGGGGAGGCGCCGTGAGACGAGGTCCGTCAGCAGCGCGACATTCGCCTGGACCTGTGCGATGGCGCGATCGAGCCACTCTCGCCCCGCGGTGAATGCGGCCGCGTTCGCGTGCAACCCCAGAATGCTCACACGCGTGACGGTTTCAGGGGGCAGCCGGCGAAGCAGCTCGTTGGCGGACGCATCGGCGGCGACGAGCACCGCGCACTTCGCGCCCGCGAGATTCCAGCCCTTGCTCGCCGAGAGGGTCGAGACGGAGAGTGCTCCAGCCTCGGCCGCGAGCGGAGCGAACGGGGTGAAGCGCGCGCCGGGGAAGGTCAGCGGGGCATGAATCTCATCGGAGACCACGAACACGTCATGCGCTGCGGCGAGACGAGCGAGCTCAGCCAGGTCTGCCTGCGTATGCACGAGGCCGTGGGGGTTGTGCGGGTTGCAGAGGATGAAGGCGTCGATCCCAGGGTCGCTTGCGAAGGCGCGCTCGATCGCCGCGAGGTCGAGACGCACCGGCGGGGCGAGCACGGCCGAGCCGCTCGTGGCGCGGCCTGGGGCATCGGTCCCCGCGCCTGCATCTCCCGTGAGCGGCACCTCGACGACCTCGAACGGCACCTCCTCCAGCATCTCGAAGAACCCGGGGTAGGTGGGCGTCGAGATCGCGAGACGCCCACCGGCCGGGCGCCCGACGCGCAGGGCCTCGACGACGGCCGTCGCGACATCGGTGGCGAGATGCACATGCTCGTCCGGAACATGCCAGCCCCAGCGGTCCAGGGCGAATGCGGTGAATGCCGGAGCAAGCGCGCCTGTGCCGTCCACGTACCCCAGATCGGATGCCTGCACTCGTTCGATCATCGCTCGCTGAATCTCGGGCGCGATCGCGAAATCCATCTCGGCGACGAAGAGCGGCAGCACGTCCGGGGCGAAACGCGTCCATTTGAGGCTCGTGCGCTGCTCACGGAGGAGGCGAGGATCGAGTGCCGCGAAGGGGACGCCTGCAGGGTCGGCAGTGGCCCCGGTTGACGGGGGCGCCGACGGGTCGACGGCAGTCGGGCTCGGTGCACAGTCTGCGTCGCTCATGCCCCCATCGTCTCGCGGAGCCGCTTCCGGGCGCGAACCGCGAAGTAACGGGCCGTCATCTACCCGCGAGACGTCATCGGTGCTTCCATTGACCTGAAGCCGTGCGGTCGCCGGGTGGAAACACGACAGCGGGCCCCGATCCGAAGATCGAGGCCCGCTGTGCTGCGCGACTGCGCCAGCCGATGCGCGGATTACTCCGCGGCGGTGGCCTGCAGACGACGCTGGGTGAAGACGATCGCGCCGCCGCCGAGGATCAGCATGCCGAGTGCTGCGAGCCCGAAGGGCAGCATCGAGAAGCCGGTACCGGTGTTGACGAGCTCTGCTCCGCCGGTGCCACCCTGTCCGCCCGGGGCAGCCGGGTTGGAGGGATCAGCCGGTGCGCCCGGGGTGCCCGGGTCAACCGGTGCGACCGGGGGAACCGGTGCGGCCTCGACCGTGAAGACGATCGTGGTGACGACCGAGGTGATGCCGTTGACGGTCTGCGAGACGTCGACGGTGTGCGTACCGGTCGGAGCCTGGCCGCCGAAATCGACGGTCCATGCGCCATCGACGACCTCTGCCTGTGCAACGGTCGCATCGGTGAGGAGCGAGCCGTTGAGGCTCAGGTTGATCGCTGCGCCCTCGATGCCCGTGCCCGAGATCTCGCTCGGTGCGTCGGCAGCTGCGAAGCTGCTGCCGCTGGCGATCGAGAGGTTCTCGACTGCGGTCGGGCGAACGATGACGTTGCCGGTGCCGGTCGCCGAGGTATCGCCCTCGAAGGTCTGAGTCGCGGTCACGGTGTACTCGCCGATGGCGACATCCTCGACCTTGACGGACCAGTTGCGATCCTCGCCCACCGTTGCGGTGTACGAAGCGCCGTCGAGCTCTGCCGAGACCTCAGCGCCGGGGACGCCGGTGCCGGTGAGGGTGACGTCGCTGTCGGTGGTGTCGATGTCAGCCACGGTCGGAGCTGCGAGGACGACCTCGAAGTTCAGCTCGACGGTCTCCGACTTGCTGAACCCGTTCTGGGCGACCAGCGAGTAGGAGTAATCACCGGGAGCGTCGGGTGCCGTGAACGAGACCTCGGTGCCCTCGACGGGGATGACCTCGCCCGACTGGCCCTGGCCGACCGAGAGCTCCTTGGCGTTGCTCGGGACGGTCACGACGATGTCGCTGCCGCCGGCCACGCCGTTCGAGACGTCGGTCTTGACGACCGGCTCGTCGATGTCGAGTGCGACGGTGTAGCCGTCGGTGAAGCCGAGTGCCGGCTGGAGCAGGGTGTACCAGGCGTAGTCATCGGTGCCTGCGGGAACTTCATCCGGTCCGCCGCTGACGACGCCGACTGCGGTCTCGCCCTGGAACACTGCGCCGCCCGAGTCGCCGGGGCTGGTGGTCGCGCCGCCGATGAAGCCGTGGACCCAGCGGTTCGAGACCTGCATGTAGCCGTCGAGGATCTCGGTCGCACGAATGCTGCCGTCGGTGTACTGCAGGTTCACGGTGGTGTCACCCGTCGAGAGGCCAGTGGTGCGGCCCGACTTCGAGATGGTGCCCGACTGCGGCAGGCCGACGGACTTGATCGGCGTCGTGCTCAGCGACAGATCGTCCTGCGCGGCAGTCGTCCAGTCGGTGACCTCAGGGAGCAGGTTCAGTGCATCGTTGGTGATGTCGATCACAGCGATGTCGGTCGAGTTGGGATCGTTCTCTGCTCCGGGGGTGTTTCCCACTCCACCGAACTGGCTGAAGGCGAAGCTTCCGGCGATGCCGTTGCCGTCGGGCTCGATGAACTCTCCGCCGGCCGCATCGTTGGAGGGATCGCTGAACTGCACATCAGTGACCGCGCCATCGCTCGAGCAGTGCCCGGCGGTGATGAGTGCGGGTTCGCCCTCAGGCGTGAAGCCGGTGAAGCCGGTGGAGCAGGTGCCCACCCGATCGTCGGAGAGCTCGCCGAAGTACCCGGCGCCGGCGACGATATCGGTCGATGCGTGCGAAACCACGTTGCCGACGATGGCAACGTTGCTGACGCCGTGCTCTGCGGCAAGCGCTTCGATCTGGTCGGCGTTCTTGGCAGTGACTTCTTCAACCATCACGATGGGCTGGCCATCGGTCGTGGTGCCGGCACCGACTGCGGGTGCTTCAGCTACTTCCTTGTTGATCTCAGTAACTGCTGCCATTGCCGAAGCAGTGGTGTCAACGGTCGGCGTCTCCTCTGCCATTGCCGGTGCGGCAATGAAGAGACTGCCGAAACCGAGCACCGCGGCCGCGCCAAGCGCGAGTGGGCGACGTTGTGTCACGTGTGTTCCCCTATGTGTTCGAATGGTCAAAAGAGGCCACTGGAGCAGGTTTAACGTGGAAGTCGGTCGGATGCACGCGCGTTACCCCTGCGCGAGCACCCTGGTCCGACACCAGGGGCCGGAGTAAACGTAACCTGATAATTTGCACCATGCAAGGGGCGAGACCTCTGGGTGGTGTATCAATTCGTTATAAACCCCAGGTGCCCGTCCGATTTGAGAATTTCGGATGGAGTGCGCATCTCGCGTCGTTACGATACCGCTATAGGCACGGAAGCAACGTGGTCGAAGCGGGGGAGAGCGATGAAGCGACGCATGAGAATGGCTGCCGGCGTCTTCGCGATGACCGGCGCGATCGCGCTTCTGGCGGGATGCGCAGCGCTGAACGGCGGCGGTGCAGGCACGGATTCGGGAGCGGGGGACGACGAGATGGTTGCGCAGTCAGATGTGGTGGGCACGTGGACCTCCGATGAGAAGGGCAAGCCGACGCTGACCTTCGACGACGCCGGGAAGGTCTCGGGCACGGACGGGTGCAACGGCATCGGTTCCACGTACAAGGTCGAGGGCGATCGCGTGCTCATCGAGAGCTTCGTCTCGACGATGATGGCCTGCCCGGGGGTCGATGACTGGCTGCGCGGCGTGCGCGAGGTGCAGCTCTCGGGCGACGAGCTCCAGGTGTTCAACAGCTCGGGCGCCGAGATCGGCACCTTGCAGCGAGAGAGCTAGCTCCCGTCGCGGAACGCGTCCCAGGCTCGCTTGCAGGCATACGCGAGGAACTCGATGCGCTCGTGATCCTCCTCCACCCATGCCTCACCCGGCTCGGAGAGCTCCTCCAACGCACGTGGTCCGAGCACGTACGCGCGGGAGAACTCGGCCTGCACTGCGGCGAATGAAGCGTCGGCGGGTCCCGTCTCGGCGGAGACGCGGGCGAAGCGCTCGGCGGCGTCGAGAATCTCGTGACTGCCGCGGTACGGCCGGTTGAGGGTCACGGCTTCCGGCTCGGCGACCTCGAATTCCCTGCGGTGCGCCTCGGCGAGACGTCGCAACTCGACGGGTGCCATCGTCACGGGATCGGCAGCACCGCATTGCTCGCCGACCTCGTCGCCGTAGTTCGACAGCGCCACGACGGCGGGCATCTCGACCTGCACCGCCGGATCGTCGTTGAGGGCGCCGTCTGCGCGCATGGGCGCGTGCATCGAATCGTGGAACGACAGACGCGTGAACGCGCCGCCCTGCGCGAGCACCTTCGTGATGAAGAGATCGGTGAGCTCTTCGCGCGTAGCCTCGTACACGTCGAGCCCCTGGGACGCGACGTGCGAGAGCGTCTCGACGAGCCGTGCGAGTTCGACGTCACTCCGAGGGGCGGAGAGAACGGGGAAGGACGAGTAGGTGACGGGCCGCACCGCATCGACCCCCGTGAGGTCGGCGTCCCGGCGAGGGCCCGCCGCGCGCACGCGATCGAAGGCTTCCCGCACGTCGGCGCGCAGATCGGACGGCTGCACTCGGTTCGGGTCGCGCACGAGCCGCGGATGCGGATTGATGACGGCGACGATGCGCGGGTCGATCTCGGCCCACCGCTTGACCACGGCCGCTGTCGCGATGTCCGAGAAGTCGACCTGCAGGCGACGGGTGAGGTCAGGTGAGAGGAAGCCGGCGAGCTCCTCCGGAATCGCGGCGCCGGCATGCGGAGCGGTCACGAGCACATCGGCGTCCGAGATCGCCTGCGCCAGATCCCGCATGTCGGGATCGGCGTAGTGGATGATGTCGGCCGGCGAGAACGCCGTGCCGGCAGGGATCAGATCGACATCATGCGCGTCCATGGCACCAGCGTAGTGGTCTCGCAGGCGGCAAGTCCCGGCGCTGGCGCCGCGGCTTCAGGCTTTCCCGCGATTGCGGCGTCGAGTGTCCCGGGGCGGCTTGCCGCCAAGGAATGAGGCCGACGAATCGACGACGAACCCCTGTCGGAGCGCTTCGCGGCCGATGAGCATGCGGAAGCCCATCTCCTCGCGATCGGTCAGGGTCACCTCGGCCTTGATCCTGCGGCCGGCGAGCGTGATCGTCATGAGTACGACGGGGCGCAGCTGAGCATGCCCCGACGAGCTGCGCACGGTGCGGCGGTCGTGCACCGGCAGCTCCACCTCGACCGCGTCATCATCCGTCACCTGCCAGGGCTGCACGAGGAATCGCACCCACGACGCGCCCGAACGTTCGAACTCGGTGATCTCGGTCGCGTGCATCGCCGATGTCTGGGCTCCGGTATCGATCTTCGCTTTGATCCACGGCACGCCGATTCCGATGAGCTTCACCCATTCACGCCACCCCGTGAGAGTGCTTGAATGGTCGGGTACGGTCACGCATCTATCTTGGCAGGAAATCACGATGAAACTCGCGATTCTTTCGCGCGCCCCGCAGGCGTACTCCACCCAGCGCCTGCAGTCCGCGGCTCTCGAGCGCGGGCACACCGTGCGCGTGCTCAACACCCTGCGTTTTGCGATCGACCTCGCGGGCGAGGCGCCCGACCTCCTCTACCGCGGCAAGCAGCTCAGCGACTACGACGCCATACTGCCGCGCATCGGCAGCTCGATCAGTTACTTCGGCACGGCCGTCGTGCGGCAGTTCGAGCAGATGGACGTGTACACGCCGAACACCTCGAACGGCATTGCGAATGCGCGGGACAAGCTGCGGGCGAATCAGATTCTGTCCCGCCACAACATCGAGATGCCGGCCACGGCGTTCGTGCGCAATCGTGCGGACGTGCGGCCCGCGATCGAGAGCGTCGGCGGCGCGCCGGTCGTGATCAAACTGCTCGAGGGCACGCAGGGGATCGGCGTGATTCTCGCCCCGCAGGTGAAGGTTGCCGAAGCCATCATCGAAACGCTGCACTCGACCAGGCAGAACGTGCTCATCCAGCGTTTCGTGTCGGAGAGTCGCGGTCGCGACGTGCGCGCTCTCGTGATCGGCGATCGCGTGGTCGCTGCGATGCGGCGCACCGCGGGTGGAGACGAGTTCCGGTCGAACGTGCACCGCGGCGGCACCGTCGAGCCCGTCGAGCTCGACGCGGTGTACGAGCAGACGGCCGTGCGCGCGGCGCAGATCATGGGTCTGCGCGTTGCCGGGGTCGACATGCTCGAGGGCGACGAGGGGCCGCTCGTCATGGAGGTCAACTCCTCGCCGGGCCTGCAGGGGATCGAGAGCGCGACCGGTCTCGACATCGCCGGTGCGATCATCGACTTCATCGCCAACCAGGTGAACTTCCCCGAGATCGATCTGCGGCAGCGCCTCAGCGTTTCGACCGCGTACGGGGTCGCCGAGTTGACCATGCACGGCTCGGAATATGTCGGGAAGACGCTCGGCGAACTCGGCCTCTGGGATCGCGACGTCACGGTGCTGACGCTGCACCGGGGCGTGCAGGTGATCCCGAATCCTCGCAAGAGCCTCGTGCTCGAAGCCGAAGACCGACTGCTCTGCTTCGGGAAGCTCGAGGAGATGCGATCGATGCTCCCCGAGCGTCGGCGTCGCCGGACGCGCGTGCGCAAGCTGTCGAAGGCCGCGCGCGAACTCGCCGACGGGTAGCCGGCGAGCAGCGGCACCGGCTACCGCTGCGCTGGTACGGCGGTCAGCTGGAACTCGACCGCGCCGCTGTCTTCCACCGACACGAATCCGAGATTCGGTGCTTCGACGCCGAAGTCCGAGAAGGTGATGGGGATCGAGCCCGCGATCTCGGCGGTCTCTCCGTCGCTGCGCACCTCGATCTCAGCGGTGACGGTCTGCGTCTCGCCGGCGATAGTCAGCTCACCCGTCGCCTCCGTCTGCACGACATCGCCCAGGGCCGGAGCGCCGTCGAGCGTCACCGGCTCACTCAGCACGAACGTCGCCTCTGGAAACTCGTCGGTCCGCAGCGCCTCGCTGCGGAAGTACTGGTCGCGGTTGCTGTTGTCGGTCGCGATGGTGGCGACGTCGACGGTGAGGTCGGCTGCCTCAAGCGTGAGCCCGGTGCCGCCGATGGTGAATGAGCCCGTCACGTCATCGGTGCGCCCGGTCACCGTGACGTCGGTGCCGTTGAGCACCTCGTCCACGCGGTATCCGGCCTCCGAGTCTTCTGCGACGTTCCAGTCGCCGACGAGGAGCCGGGGGTCGAGCTCCGCGACCGCATCATCCGTGTTCCCGGAGCCGCCGTCGGCCTCATCCGACGCCAGAGATGGAGCATCAGCGGCGGGGGCTGCAATCAGGTCTCGATAGATCGTCGGTCCGGCGATGACCGCGACCGCGGCCAGCACGATGACTCCCGCGCCGACGCCGATGAGGATTTTCTGGGACTTCTTCACAGTGTCTCCTGTGGCCTGGAGCGGGTGGGGGCTGCCCGTGCGCTGCGTTCGATGGACCTCAACCCTGGCAGCGCGTCCCAGGAGCACCCCCGGGGAACCCGGTGAAGAAGCTGGGAACCCCGGTTTCTCTCCCGCCTGCGCCTGCGCTCAGCGCAGGCGCAGGGCTCCGGGCAGGATCTCCACGGTGAACGCCGTGACCTCGCCCACTTCGTCCCCGTCGACCTCGAAGGCGAGTGGCAGCGGCAACGCGACCGAAACGGATCTGGCCGTGAGATGCTCGATCGCGTCGGCGCTCTCCGCCGTCTCAGATCGCGTGAGCATTCGCTTCAGGCCGTTGTGCCAGACGAAATTGTGCATCGTCTCGAGCCACGCGGCCACGCCATCGGCGCGCAGCACGAGCAGATCGAGGTCGCCGTCGTCGGGGCGCGCATCCGGAAGGAGCGTGATGCCGCCCTGAATCGATCCGCAATTGGCGATGAGCAGCGTGTGCGCGGCGACCGTCTCGGCCGGCGCATCATCGAGCTGGAGCGAGAACTCCACGACCTCCGCACCCGACGCCGCTCGGCCGAGCGACTCCACGTAGGCCAGCCAGCCGGCCTTCGCCTTGAGCTCGTCGTCCGTCTCGACGATCATCTGCGCGTCGATGCCGAATCCCACCATCACGACGAAGCCGTGTCGTTCCTCGACACCGGCGGCGTTCGTGAACGTCACGCGCCCGAGGTCGAGGGGAGACGCATGCTGCGTGAGCACCCGTGCGAACGCTGCGCGCGGATTCGCGAGCGGGATGCCCAGATTGCGGGCGAGCAGGTTGCCGGTACCGAGAGGGACGACGCCCAGCTGTGCGCTCGATGATCCCGAATCGCCCAGTGCCTCCGCCACCGCTCGGATCGTGCCGTCTCCGCCAGCGGCGATCACGACATCGCACCCCTGCTCGAGAGCCGATGCGGTCGCACCGAGTCCGGCGTCTTCCGGATCGGTCTCGAACCACAGGGCCTCGGGTGCTGGTCCGCTCACGCGGGAGACCGCCGCTTCCCAGGCGGCACGGATCTCGTGCTCCGCGACCTTCGATGGGTTCCACACGATGCCGATGCGTTCAGCAGACATACTGCACTCCCTCATTCCCCATTGGGCGGTGCGATCAGAGCGCCGCGAGCAGCGACTTCCAATGAGCGCGCCATACTTCGATGCGCTCACCGTCCGCGAGGCCGTCCTGGCTGATCGCGAGGGTCACCTTCTCGCCCTTCGGAGACGCGGACACCTCAACCCTGCCAGCGCCCTCGAGGCCGAACCGCCAGAAACTGCGCTTCTCGGTGCGCGACGCCCGCGCATCGATCACCGCGTGCCCGAGATGTTCGACGCGTGCGCCGTGCGCCGTGCGCCACGCCTCGATCGCCGCATCCCGATCGAACGGCAGGGTGCGACTCGCGCTCACGCGGAACGTTCCCGAGGACGACTGCCCCGGCACGCGCAGGCCGGCGTGCTGCTCGTACGCGATGGCGATGGCCTGCGCCCACCAGTCGGGATTGCGCAGTTCGTCGGTCAGCGCTGCGCGAGCGATCTTCGCGATCGCAGGGTGCTGCAGCGTGGGGGCACCTTGCGCTTCGAACAGGGTCACCCAGGCGCTCCACTCGCGCCCGGTCGCCCGCTCGATGCCGGGAATGCTCTCGGCGCGGGTGCGGTTCGACCCCGTCGCCGATGCCCCGGACTCGTTCGGAGCGACGTCTGAGGATCCGGCTGCATCGCTCATGGAAGACCCCTTTCGCCGTTGCGATCAGTGTAGTGGCGCGGCGCATGCTTGAATAAGGGGTATGCAGGGAGTGGGGGGCGGGCGCGAACACCGGCGCTATGTGGAGCACGTCTCGTCGCAGCACCGCCCGGCCGGAATCGCCGACTCGCAGTGGCCCGCCGACGTCGAGGGGCTGTCGGTCGAACCGCAGGAGTACCGGGTCGACCTCGAGCGCATCCGCTTCTCGTCGTACTTCGCCCGCCTCTCCGATGTGACGCAGGTCGTGCCCCAGACGGGGGTCGGCCCCGTGATGCACAACCGGCTCACGCATTCGCTCAAGGTGAGCGCGGTGGCGCGGGTGATCGCGGCGCAGCTCGCGGGCCGCGCCGCGCAGCACGCCGAGTTCATGCGCGGCAACCGCGGGGAGGACGACGCGATCGGGGCGATCATCACGCGCCTCGGCGGCTGCGACACGATCGTCGCGCAGTCCGCGGCTCACGCCCACGACCTCGGGCACCCGCCGTTCGGGCACCTCGGCGAACGCGTGCTCGATCGTGTCGCCCGGGAGCGCCTCGGCCTGGCCGAGGGGTTCGAGGGGAATGCCCAGAGCTTCCGCATCCTCACGCAGCTCGACACCCTCGGGCGCGACTTCCCGGGGCTCAACCTCACCGCGGCGACGCGAGCGGCGACCCTGAAGTACCCCTGGACGCGCGGGGCATGGGTCGGGGTCCCCACGAGCACGCGACCGGCGGCGGATCGACCCCGCGGCGTCGGGGTCGATGTCGCGGGTGGTGCCGAGAAATTCTCGGTGTACGCGCTCGACGTCGCGGAGATGGAGACCGCTCTCGCTCCGTTCGGGCGCATCGCCGACGGTGTGCAGACGGTCGAGTGCGCCGTGATGGATCTCGCCGACGACATCGCCTACGCCGTGCACGACCTCGACGACTTCACCCGGGCGGGCGTGCTGCAGCAATCGTCGGTCGCCGGGGAATTCCGCGCCTGGCTCGATCACGCGGGGGCGCTCGCGACCGAAGCGGATGACGCTGTGGCGGCGGAGTGGCGCACGCCGGGGCGCTCGCTGGAACTGCTGTGGCGCAGGCTGCACGCGAAAGACAGCTGGATCGCGGATCGCGACGCATTCCGTGCCGCGGTGCGCCGAGTGAGCGAAGAGGTGGGGCAGACCCTCCTCGCCGCCCCCTACGACGGCGGCATCGACAGCGAGCGATCCGTCTCCGACTTCACCCGACGCTGGATCGACCACCTGCGGACCTCGATCGTCGTCGAGGAGTCTCCCCACGTGCGGAGCGGCCACGTGCGGCTCAACACGCAGGCCTGGCACGAGGTCATGGTGCTCAAATTCGTCCACGCGCATTTCGTGCTCGAGCGTCCGGAACTGGCGCAGCCGCAGCGCGGGCGGGCGAAGATGGTCGAGCAGCTCGCCATCGGGTTCGACGCCTGGCTCGCCGACCCCGACGACGCCGGTCGTGCGCCCCGCCGCCTCCTCGAATGGGCCGACGAGGCCACCGAGGCGGGGTTCGCCGTGCGCCGCGACCGACCCGAGCTGCTGATGGGCGACACGAGCGACGCCGGCATGCGGCGACAGGGGCGCAGTCGCGCGATCCTCGACTATGTCGCCTCGCTCAGCGACCAGCAAGCCGTGACCACCTATCGTGCGTTGACCGGAGGAGTGACCAGTGAGTGAGCAGTTGCGGGATCGGGACCGACTCGTCGAGGAACTGATCGAAGTCGGCCGCGACGCCGTCGGGCGGGGGCTGGTGCTCGCGAGTGCCGGCAACCTCTCAGCGCGCATCTCGGATCGGGAATTCGTCGTCACCGCGTCGGGCACCTGGCTCGATCGCTTGACCGCCGCAGACTTCGCGGTGCTCTCGCTCGATGCCTCCGAGTCGGGGGACGCAGCGCTTGGCGGGCCGCGCCCGTCGAGCGAGTGGAAGTTGCATCACCGGGCGTACCTGGCGCGGCCCGACGCGGAGTGCGTGCTGCACCTGCACCCGCGAACGGCTGTGGTGCTGGCCAGCGTCGGCACTCCCATCCGGCGGCTCACCCTCGATCACGCCTACTACCTCGGCGAGATCGCCGTCGTCCCGTTCTACCACAACGGCACCGACGAACTCGCCGACACGGCAGCCGTGGCCCTGCGCGATCACAACTGCGTCGTGATGCAGCATCACGGATGCTCGGTCGTCGCTGACACCGTGCAGATGGCGTACCGCAGGGCGCTCAACCTCGAGGACGCCGCGCAGGCGACCGCCCTGGCCGTGCAGCTCGGCGACACCACCACCGCGTTCCCCGAGGACGGGGCGACGCACGCCTGACCGGGAGCCGGGCTCGGCGGGGCCGGCGGCTACGGGGCGACCGGGAACTCCTGCCGGGGGTCCCACGGCTCCGCCCACCCGAGCTCGTCGAAGAGGCTCGCGAGGGTCATCCCGGTGAACCCCCACACGAGGTGCCCACCGAGGTGCGGGCCGAGGGCGAACGCTGCGCCCCGATACGTGGAAGCGCCGTGCTGCAGCACCGATGTGCCGCGTGCGGCCGGGTCGAGCATCTCGGCGACGGGAGCTCGGAACACCTCCACCGACTCCGCATGGTCGGCGGCGACGGCGCTCGCACGGCGCCACCACCCCACGACCGGAGTGACGAGATTGTTGCTCACCGGGATGTGCACGGGCTGGAGCGATCCCAGCACTTCGACGCCCGATGGATCGATCCCCGTCTCCTCCGCGGCCTCCCGAAGGGCGGTTTCTGAGGCATCGCGGTCCTGAGCCTCAGCGCCTCCGCCCGGAAACGCGATCTGGCCCGCGTGATGCCGCATGCTGTCGGCGCGGCGAGTCAGCAGCACGTCGAGCTCCGGCGGCACGGTGCGGGCGCCGTGCTCGGCGGGGCGACGGTCGAGGGCGCCGAACAGGATCAGCACCGCCGACCGCCGAAGCGGCCGGTCGGTGCGGGGGGCCTGCGGTTCGTACGAGACGGCGACGCGGCGGCTGAGGAGCGCGCGGAGCTCGCCTTCGGTGTCGGCAACGGTTCGCGGCATACCCGTCACCCTACAACCGCCCGCTCGGCTCGCGGACGGTCAGGCGTCGGCGAGCAGGTCGTAGATGCTGTCCGGTACGCGCTGGGAGCGCGCCCAGGGCTCACGGTCGCGTCGGGCAACGCGCTTCACCTGGTCGGACTCCTCAGCCCGCACCTGCGTGAGCACAGCGATCACCGCAGCGCGCTCCGTCTCGTCGACCTTCCCGGTGACGAAGCGGATGTCGTCGCCGTGAAGCACGTCGTCGAGCGCCGCATCCCGTTTCGCCGCATCGCGCTCGGAGGCATCAGGGGGCAGGATCGGCCGGTCGATGTCGGTCTCGACGTCGGTGGGCGGTGCAGCGTGCTTGGCCACGTGGTGCTCGCTCTCGGTGCTCGTGCTCGGAGACGGCCCGCTCACAGCGGGATGTTGCCGTGCTTCTTCGCCGGCTGCTCGGTGCGCTTGCCGCGAAGCCCGCGCAGTGCCTTGATCACGGCGAGGCGGCTTCCGGCGGGCTCGAGGACGTTGTCGAGCTCACCGCGTTCTGCGGCGAGGAAGGGCGACGTCACATCGGCGGTGTACTTCGCGGTGAGCTCGGCGCGCAACGCCTCGACGTCGTCGCCGCGTTCGGCGGCCGCTGCGAGTTCCTTGCGGTAGAGAATGTTCACCGCTCCCGCGCCGCCCATCACGGCGATCTCGGCGGTGGGCCAGGCGATGTTGAAGTCGGCCCCCATCTGCTTCGACCCCATCACGATGTACGCGCCGCCGTACGCTTTGCGCGTGATGATGGTGACGAGTGGCACCGTCGCCTCGGCGTAGGCGTAGAGCAGCTTGGCGCCGCGACGGATGACGCCCTGGAACTCCTGGTCGGTGCCGGGCAGGTAGCCGGGCACGTCGACGAGCGTGAGGATCGGAATGGAGAATGCGTCGCAGAAGCGCACGAAGCGGGCCGCCTTCTCGCTCGCATCGATGTTGAGCGTGCCCGCCATCTGGTTCGGCTGGTTCGCGACGATGCCGACGGTTCGGCCCTCCACGCGACCGAAGCCGATGAGCATGTTCGGGGCGAACAGCGGCTGGACTTCGAGGAAGTCGCCGCCGTCGAGAATCGCGCTGATGACCGTCTGCATGTCGTAGGGCTGGTTCGCGCTGTCGGGGATCAGCGTGTTGAGCCGACGGTCTGCGTCGGTGATCTCGAGCGCGGTGTCGGTGTCGTAGATCGGCGCTTCGGCCAGGTTGTTGTCGGGGAGGTAGCTGATGAGCGCACGGGCGTAGTCGAGCGCGTCGTGCTCATCGCTCGCGAGATAGTGGGAGACGCCGCTCGTCTTATTGTGCGTGAGCGCGCCGCCGAGCTCTTCGAAGCCGACCTCCTCGCCGGTGACGGTCTTGATGACGTCGGGGCCGGTGACGAACATGTGGCTCGTCTTGTCGACCATGATGACGAAGTCGGTGAGCGCGGGGGAGTACACGGCGCCTCCGGCCGACGGTCCCATCACGATGGAGATCTGCGGGATCACTCCCGAGCACATGGTGTTGAGCCGGAAGATGCTCGCGTACTTGGAGAGCGCGACGACGCCCTCCTGGATGCGCGCGCCACCGGAATCGAGAATGCCGAGCACGGGAGCGCCGGTCTTCAGCGCGAACTCCATGGCTTTCACGATCTTCTCGCCGGCGACCTCGCCGAGCGATCCGCCGAAGGTGGTGAAGTCCTGCGAGTACACGACGACCTGGCGGCCGTGGATCGTTCCCGCGCCGGTGACGACGGAGTCGCCGAACGGGTGGGACTGCTCCATGCCGAAGCCCTGCGAGCGGTGCTTGACGAACTTGTCGAACTCGACGAACGAGCCGGCATCGAGGAGGGCCGCGATGCGCTCGCGCGCGGTCATCTTTCCACGCGCATGCTGCTTCGCCGCGGCGGCTGCATCGCGGTCACCCACGGCTTCCTGGTACTTGCGGCGATGATCCGCGATGCGGTCGGCGGTCGTCGCGGGTGCGATGTTCTCTGCAGTCACGCCTGCCAGCCTAGCGCGGAGCACCACCCCTGACCCTCCGAACCTCTCCAACGGAATCGAAACTCCTTGGTGCGATACCTACGAATCAGTCGAAGATATCGCCGAGCAGCCCGCCGAGCAGTACGCCGCCGATCACCGGTCCGAGCATGCCGCCGCCGCCGCCCGCGCCGCCGCGACCGCGACCTCCGCCGCCCCACTGGCCGCCTCCGCCTCCGCCGCCCCAACCCCAGTCGTCGTCGTCGGGTCGGGACGAGTCGATGTCGCGCTGGGCCAGCCGCAGCGACTCGTCGGCGAGATCGGAGGCGCGGCGTGCGAGCTGCAGCACCTGCTCGCGGGTGTCTTCGGAGACCGGCAGTGCAGTGATCTCGCTGCGGTGGCGACGCGCCTCCGCGAGCCGTGTGCGGGCGTCGGCGCCGATCCAGCCGCGGTGCCCCTCGATCAGGCTGGCGGCGATGCCGATGGCGTGGTCCGCTGCCGAGACCCCGTGCTGCACCTGCGCGGCCGACGGCACTGGCTTCGCCGCGCGCGCACGAGCGGCGTCGAGCGCGGAGTTGGCCGATGAGACGAGGGCGAGGTCGGCGAAGGGGTCGCGCTGACGGCCCGTGCTCACCTCCGCGAGCGCCTGCTCGAGTCGCTCGATCGCAGCGTCCACCGTCTCATTGCGGGGTTCGGTGCGGGCCGAGGCGATGTCGCCCCGCGAGTCGTCGATGACGTCGGCGAGCGTGTTCTGCGCGCGCAGCGCCTCGATCTCGAAGCTGTCGACGCCGTCGAGAATGGAGGCCGCCCGGCGCACGGTCTCGGTCGCGGTCTCGAGCGCGAGGTTCGCGTCGGCGAGTGCGCCGGCCGTGCGGCGACGATCCGAGAGATCGGCGGAGTGCTCGGCGAAGTCGAGCAGCTGCTCCACGTCCTCCGAGTGCAGACGCACGCGCTGCAGCGCTGACGGGCTGTAGCGCTCGGCCAATCGGGCGGCAGCGCGCTGCGCGTCCGGCACCCGCGCGCGCAGGGCCGCGGCGTCGGCGCGCACGCGCTCCACCATCTCCGGCGCGCGGCGGGCGCGCTCCACTCTCGCCTGCAGCGCCGTCGTGCGCTCGTCGAGCACCGACTCGGCCCATTCGCACAGCTGCAGAATGCGCGCGTTGCGGGTGCGCACCTCGTCGGGCGTATCGGGGATGTGATCGTGGTTGAGCTGATGCAGCTGGAACGCCTCGCTCAGGTGCTCGCGCACGGAGTCGAGGCCGGCCCGCAACTCGGCGGTGGCGTCTTCGCCGAGCTCCGCGGTGGCGAATGCTAGTTCGTCGCTCGTCGCGCGGATCCGCTCGTCGGCGGCGACGATCGCACTGCGGGCGCGCTGCGATTGCTGCGCGTCGGAGGCGTGCTGTCGTTCCTGCGACTCGCGGTCTCGGCGTCCCCAAAATGCCACGGTGTGTCCTGTCTGCTTCGTGCGATGGCTTACTGCGGTTCGATGGAAGAGCGGAGCGAACCCGCCTCGGTCCGCTCCGCTCGGATCTCCGTGGTTACTGCTCGAGCGCCTGCGGCGTGCGGCCGGCCTTCAGTGCGGCGAGCCGCGCTTCGACCTCGGTGACGGCTTCGAAGTTCTCGAGTTCGTTGAACTGCGAATCGAGCGTCGACGCCGCGATCTCCTGCTTGCCGCGTGCGAGCGCCTCCTGACGGCGGATCTTGTCCTCGAACCGGCCCAGATCGCTCGTGGGGTCGAGCACGTCGATCGACTTCACGGCGTCGGCGACGCGGTTCTGCGCCTCTGCGGTCTTGGCGCGGGCGACGAGTTCAGAGCGCTTGGTCTGCAGCTGCTGCAGCTTCACTCGCATCCCGTTGAGGCCGTCCTTCAGCTTCGCAGTGACCTCGCGCTGCGCGGCGATGGTGGGTTCCGCGGCACGAGCCTCGTTCTCCTCGGTGATCTGGCGCTGGAGCGCGACCTTCGCGAGGTTGTCGAACTTGTCGGCGTCGACGGAGTTCCCGGCGGAGCGCAGCTCGTCGGCCTTCGAGCTCGCCGCAATCGCCTTGCGCTCCCACTCGCGAGCGGTGCGCACGTCCTCGTCGTAATCCTGCTCGAGCAGTCGGAGGTTGCCGATGGTCTCCGCGATGGCCGTCTCGGCGTCTGAGATGTTGGTCGAGAAATCGCGGATCAGCTGGTCGATCATCTTCTCGGGGTCTTCGGCCGAGTCGAGCATCGAGTTGACGTTTGCGCGGACCAGGGTGGTGATGCGCCCGAGGATGGACTGCTTCGACATGTGAGTTCCTTTCGGCGGAGCGGTTTGGATTGAGTGTAGGGATCAGTACTGGGGAAGCGCCGAGTTAGAAGCGGCCCCCGCCGCTGCGACCCGACCGGCCGCCGCGGGAGCGGCGCGAGGATCCGCCCGAGCGCCGAGACGAGCCGCTCGAGCGTCGCGAGGTTCCGCCCGAGCGGCGGGAGGAACCGCCGCCCCAGGAGCTGCCGGAGCCGCTGCCCCAGAAGCCTCCGCCCGAGCCGCCGTAGCTGGAGCCCCCGCCGCTGCCGAGAATCCCTCCGAGGACGGCGGCGAGGTCGCCCGATGCTGACGGGCTTCTGCCTCCGTACCCGAAGCCGGAGACGTCGGATTGAGCGGCGGAGAGCGACTGGTGGGCCAGCTGGCTCGCGCGTTGCGCATCTGACAGCGCAGCGGCGGGGTCGGCGCCGCGCGCGGCCCCGGCACGGGAGAGCGCTGCCCGTGCTTCGGAGGCCCGGGTGCGTGCGGTCGAGCCGACCGCTCCGCGACGCGCCTCGATGAATGCCTCGGCCTGGCGCACGTCGCCATCGGCCTGGATGAGCTGCGCGTCGAGGAGTTGTCGAGCGCGCGCCGCCTGCTGGGCGGACTGCACGACGCCGTCGATGTGCGCGTTCGCGGCCTCGAGGGCGGCGACGGCGCGCGACGGTCGGCGCCCGGCGCCCGAGAGATCGTCCCGTGCTTCGGCGATGCGCCCCTGCGTCGCAGCGATCGCCGCTGCGACGGCGCCATCCGCATCCAGGACGGACTGGGCCCCAGCGATGTCGGCCTCCAACTCGCTGATCAATTCGGCGCATCGCGCTTCGACGCCCGCGAGTTCCGGGCCGCGCGCCGCGATGGACTGGTAGATCGTCTCCGCCTGCGCGATCGCTGCCTCTGCCTCGCGGATCAACACGGCGGCAGCGCCGGATTCCGGTGGCGTGGCGCTGAGCGCGGAGGCCGCAGCGTTCTCCCGCTCCGCGGCGAAGGCGAGCAGTGCCTCCGCCTGCTGGGGGGCGCCTTCGAGGGCGGCGAGCTCTTCCGGGGCGAACGTCGCCGTGAGGCTGGCGACCTCGGCAGCGGTCTGCGCCGCCTGCGCGGCCGCCTGTTCCCGGCGTGCCGCCGCAGCGGCGAGCGCAGCCGGAGCGTTCTGCTCGATGGCGCGCAGCCGCTCGAACGATTCAGCCTGCGCGTCGAGCTCGTCGTCGACGGAGGCGCAGAGCTCGATGACCCGTTCCAGCCATTCCCGCCGCTGAGCGTCGGTGTCCGGAGTGGCGTCGTCGAGTTGCTGACGCAGCGCGAAGGCTTCGAGCAGGCGGGCTCGCACCGACTCGATCGATGCGGCATAGGCCGCGACCGCGGCATCTCCGAACTGAGCGCGGGCGAACTCGAGCTCTTGCGCACTGCTCTTCACGGCATCGTCGGCGGCGACCAGCGCGGAGCCCGAGACGCGCTCGAGCTCCGCGAGCTCCTGCTCGGCTGCCTGCTCGGTGCGGCGCTTGCGCACGACGCGCGTGATGCCGTAGGCGGCTCCACCGAGACCCAGCACTCCGGCGCCGATCCCGACGGCGACCGCGGTGTTGCGGCCGGGAGCCGCCTGCTCCGCTTCAAGCTGGTCGGCGGCGGCGGCGATCGTGCCCGCCCAGTCCTCGTCGCGGAGCTCGGGAAGCAGCTGCTGCTCGATGCTGTCGAGCGCGTCGTTGCTCAGCGCCCCGTTCTCCGGCGAGGAGATGTAGTACTGGCGGCCCTCGGTCGCGACCGCGAGCAGATACTGCGTATCTCCGAGACCGTTGCGCTGCGCGGTCTCGTCGGCCCACGCGATCCTGTCAGCCGGATCGGTGAACTCGTCGACGAACACCACGAAGAGGTCGAGCCCCGTCTCGTCGAAGGCGGCGGCGAGACGAGCGTTCGCGGTCTGCTCCTCAGCGGGGTCGAGCACGTCGACGGCGTCGGTCACGTACTCGGTGCCGAGGGAGCCGGGAGCGACAGCAGCAGCGCTCGACGCGCCGAGCGCGAGCAGTCCGGCGCCCATCAGCGCGCTCGCCCACCAGCGCCCGATGCGCGGCCGGTGAGGATGCGGACGGGGGGACAAGCCTGAGTGCTCCACAATCGGAGTGTATTCGTGCCTCGGCATCCGGGTCCAATTGTTTTCCAAGCGCTAACGTAAAGCTCATGGAGCTCCTTCGCACGCGTGCGGCACTGCCCGATGTCAGATGGGCAGAGACCTCGCCCTCCACGAACGCCGAGCTCCGTGCTCTCGTGGTGACTGAGACGGGTCGAGACGCTGACGGCATTCCGCACGGCACGTTGGTGGCCACGAGTGATCAGACCGCTGGCCGGGGTCGTCTCGACCGCGGGTGGGTGACTCCGCCGAACACCTCGATCGCGGCCTCGTTGCTGGTGCGCGGATTCGGAGCGAGCGGACTGGGGGTGAGCTGGCTTCCCCTGCTCGCCGGCTCCGCCATCGTCACCGCGCTGCAGCCGTGCTTCACGGCAGCTGCTGAGGCCGCAGGCGGCGAGGCGAAGCGCGTCGGGGTGAAGTGGCCGAACGACGTGCACGTGCGCGATGAGGAGGACGCGATCGCCGGGAGGCCGGGCAAGAAGCTCTGCGGGATCCTGTGCGAACTGCTGCCGGGCGACACGACCGGCGGGCACACCGTCATCGTCGGCACTGGCATCAATCTGCTGATCCCCGAGTGGGAGCTGCCCACCGACCGCGCGACCTCGCTGCTCGCAGCGGGCGCCGACACGGGTGGCGCTGAGAGTCTCGCCGACGCCGCGGGCCGGGATCTCGCAGACCGCGTGCTCTCCGAGTACGCCGGAGAACTGCTCCGGCTCGTGCGCCTCGCCGCCGACGACCCGGGGGCCGCACGGGCGCGGATCGCCCGCCACTCGCTCACGATCGGCACCGAGGTGCGGGTGCACCTGCCCGGTGACCGGATCGTGGACGGGCGCGCCCGGGCGCTCGCCGCCGACGGGTCACTCGTCGTCGATCTGCCCACCGGTGGCGAACTCACCGTGTCTGCTGGCGACGTCGAGCACCTGAGGTGACGACGTCGCGCCGCGTCACGCCGCCCGGTAGAGCTCCTCGCCGAGCACCGTGGTGCTGCGAACGCGCGAGGAGAGCAGCGCCTCGGGTGCCGCTTCGAGCGGGTTCACGTCGAGCACGATGAAATTGGCGCCGAGGCCCGGTCGGATTCGGCCCGTCGTCGCATCCATCTCGCCGGCGAACGCACCGCCTGCGGTGATCGCCGTCAGCGCGTCCGCTGGGCTGAAGGCGCGCTCCGGGTGGTACGGGGCCCGTTCGGGATCGAGCGCTGAAGCGCCGGTGAGCGCGATGTAGAGGTTGGGAATCGCCTCGTGCGGCGCCGTCGGCGCATCGGTGCCGAGGGTGATCGCAACGTTCGCCGCGCGGAACTTGTGCCAGGGGAACCCGAGTTCCTGGCGTTCGTCGCCGAGCTGCGCCTTCCAATTGTCGAGTACGGCGGGATCGCAGTGCACCGGCTGCATCGACGCGATGACGCCGAGCTCGCCCATGCGGATGATGGTGTCGTCCGCGACGCTCTCGAGGTGCTCGATCCGGTGGCGACGAGCGCGGGGCCCGTTCATGCGCACGCAGTGCTCGACCACATCGAGGGCGATCTGACTGGTGCGATCGCCGATCGCGTGCATGGCGATCTGCAGGCCGGCTCGATCGGCGGCCTCGGCGACGGGGAGGATGCGCTCAGCTGTCCAGATCGGCTCCGCGTTGCTGCCGTTCGCGTAGGGCGCGAGCATCGTGGCCGTGCACGCGTCGATGACGCCGTCCATGATGAACTTCACACCGGCTACCCGCAGCCAGTCGGCCGCACTGCTCGCGGCGATCTCATCTCGGAGCGTCGCGATGCGCGCTGCGCCTGCCACGTCGCGCGCCGCGTCACCCGTCGGCTCGAGGATCCAGTGGGCGGTGATGGGGAAGGGGAGACGGCCGTCCCGGTCGATGATGGCGCGCAGCCCGTCGACCTCCGCCGCATTCAGCGACATCTCGGTCGCTCCCGTCACGCCGGCCTCGAGATAGCTCGCGAACGCGCGATCGAGCGCGGCGACGACATCGGCTTCAGTCGTCTGGGAGAGCAGGAACGCCGAGGCGTATTGCGAACCGGCGGTCTCCAGCAGCAATCCCGTCGCCTCGCCCGCGGCGTCTCGCACGATCTCGCCGCCGACGGGATTCGCGGTGTCGCGTGTGATGCCCATCTCTCGGAGCGCCGCACTGTTCACCCAGACCGAGTGGAAGTCGTTGGCGTCGAGATACACGGGCACATCGGGCAGCACCCGATCGAGCATCTCGGCGGTCGGCATGCCGTCGCCGATCGCGTCGAACAGCCAGCCGCTGCCGAGCACTCTCGCCCCGGCCGGGTCGGCGGCTCGCGCAGCGACCAGGCGTTCGTGCATCTCGGCGAGCGAGGCGCAGTCGCGCAGCTGCACGCGGGCGAGCGACTCGCCGAACCCGACGAGGTGGGTGTGGGAATCGATGACGCCGGGAGCGACGAATCGCCCCTCGAGGTCCACCTCGACGACCTCCCGCGATCCGGCGCCGCCTGCGACCCCTCCGACGGCCGTGCGCACATCGTCGATCGACCCGACGGCGATGAACCGTCCGTGCTCGACGGCGAAGGCCTCGGCGATCGGGGTGGGCTGCTCGGGGGTGGGGTCGGCGGTGAAGACGACGGCGTTGCGGTACAGGGTGGTCGTCACGGTGGCCTCCGGAGGTCAGGTGGTGAATGGGGGATCGGGGGCGCCGCGCTCGTGCGGCGCCCCCTGCACGGGCTAGCGCTCTGAGCGCGCCTCTGCTGCGTCGAGCGGGTACTCCGCCGAGAGGGCGTCGATCGCTTCGGTCGACGGGATCTCCTCAGAGAAGTTCAGCTTCGGCACGGGCTTGCGGAAGAAGCCGGTCTTCAGCGCCAGAATGACGACGCCGATGAGCATCCAGATGCCGCCGACGATCCAGGTGAGGCCCTCGAGCGAGGTCCACAGCCAGATGGTGAGCCCGAATCCGATGAGCGGGATCACGCCGTACCGGAACCAGCCCCACGCCGAGACGGGCTCGGTGCGGCCGCCCTTCGGGAAGAGGTAGGTGCGGATGACGGAGAGGTTGACCATGGCGAATGCGGCGAGCGCGCCGAAGCTGATCATGAACGCCGCCTGGTCGAGGCTGACGAAGAGGCTCGCGAGGGCGACGATCGAGACGGTGGTCGCGGCGACGATCGGGGTGCCGAAGCGCTTCGAGAGGATGCCGAGCGGTTTCGGGAGGATGCCGTCGCGGCCCATCGAGTAGAGGATGCGCGACACGGCGACCTGGCCGGCGAGGCCGGAGCCGAAGCAGCCGGCGACGGTGATGATCACGAAGATGGCTGCGAGCACTTCGCCTCCCACGTGGCTGAAGAGCACGGCACCGGCCGCGTCGAGCAGCTCGGTCGACGCGGTGCTCCAATCGTCGAGGTAGTACGCGCGTGCGCCGACGTACGAGACGACGATGAAGATCAGGCCGCCGATGATGGTCGTGAGCATGATGGCGCGGGGGATGTCGCGGCGCGGGTTCTTCGCTTCTTCGGACAGGGTCGACACGGCGTCGAAGCCGAGGAACGAGAGTGCGAGGATGGCGGCGCCCGTGAAGATCGGGCTGTAGCCGACGGAGCCGGGGATGAAGGGTTCGAGCAGTGACGGCGCGTTCGGGTCGTTGATCGCTGCCTTGATGGCGAGGATCGCGAAGACGATGACGGCGGCGAGCGAGACGACGACGATCACCGTGTTGATCTTGCCGACCAGCGAGATGCCGAGCACGTTGAAGACGAACACGGCGATCAGCGCGGCGAGCGTGAACACCCATGTCGGGACGCTCGGGAACTGGGTGCTGGCGTAGAGCCCGAGAATCAGGAAGTTGATCATCGGGATGAAGAGGTAGTCGAGCATGAGCACCCAGCCCGTGAGGAAGCCGGTCGTGCCCCCGAAGGCCTGCTGCGAATACGTGTAGGCGGATCCGGCGACGGGATAGCGGCGCACCATCGCCGCGTAGCTCGCCGCGGTGAACAGCATGACGACGAGGGCGACGATGTAGGAATCGACGAGGTGGCCCTCGGTGAGCTGGTTCACGATGCCGTAGGTCGTGAAGACGGTGCCGACCGCCATGTACGAAAGCCCGAACAGTGTGAGGGTGATGGGGCCAAGAGTGCGCTTGAGATGCGCCCCGGTTGCTTCGCTCACTGAATCTCCTGTGATGTGGCGGCTGGTGCCGGTGCCGTGCGCCGATTCCGTCTGCGGAACGACCACCAAAATGAACAAGGTTCTTTTTGACGTGACTAGACTAGACGGAGATCGTCGGGAGCGCGAGTCGAGTGCATCGGTTCGCGCCGCGAAGCGTCAGCGAAGGAGTGATGCGCGTGACTGAGTCAGTGCGGCGACGCGTGGGGCGCCCGAGCGAGCAGGTGCTCTCGCGGGTCAGGATCGTGGAGACCGCGCTCGATCTGCTCGACGAGCACGGCGAGGGCTTCGGCATGCGCGACCTGGCGCGCGAGCTCGGAGTGCGACCATCAGCGCTCTACAACCACGTGGAGAACAAGGAAGACGTCTTCCGCGGCATCCGCGAGGTGATCGCGGGCCGGGTGTCGCAGCGCGAACTGGAGCACGAGCCCTGGGACGTGGCCCTCGCCGCTTGGGCGAGATCGTATCGAGACGCGTTCGCCGCGCACCCTCCGACGATCGCACTGCTCGCCGTCATGCCGTTCGACCCCGGCTCGCACGTATTCGCCTCGTACGATCGCATCGTCGCGCTGCTGACCTCGGAGGGGTGGAGCCGGGCGGCTGCCCTCAACATCCTCGTCGCCTTCGAGTCCTTCATCCTCGGCTCCGCGCTCGACGCGGCTGCCGCGCCCGACATGATGCACGCGCGCGACCGCGACGACGTTCCGAACTTCACGGCGGCGTACGAGGAGCGCGATCGGCAGGGCTCGGACACGTGCACCGGGCCCGCGGACCAGGCCTTCGCCGCCGGCCTCGAGCTGCTGCTGCGCGGCCTCCGATCCGAGCAGCGCGAACGGGAGGCCCAGCTGGCTCCGCGCTGAACAGCGCGGAGCCACTGCGCGAGCACGAGCGCGAGCGCATGCATGAGACGCACGGCGGCCCCACCCGTGCGGGCGGGGGCCGCCGTGCGCGCGGCCGCGGTGACTATCGCGGGTCGAGCGGGTAGTCCTCCGCCAACTGATCGATCTGCTCGGTGCTCGGATCGCTCTCCGAGAAGTCCATCTTCGGCACGGGCCGGCGGAAGCCGCCGGTGACGAGCGCGATGATGACGACGCCGACGGCCAGCCAGATCCCGCCGACGAGCCAGGTGAGGGCCTCGAGCGAGCTCCAGAGCCAGATCGTGAGCACGAACCCGATGAGCGGCATGACGCCGTACCGGATCAGGGCCCAGGCGCCCTCCGGTCGCTTGCCGTGCTTCGGGAAGAGGTAGGTGCGGATGACCGAGAGGTTGACCATCGCGAACGCCGCGAGCGCGCCGAAGCTGATCATGAACGCGACGGTGTCGAGCGAGAGGAAGAGCGCGGAGAGCGCGAATACCGACACGACCACCGCGGCGATCACGGGAGTGCCGAAGCGGGAGTGCAGTCGCGAGAGCGGCTTCGGCAGCATGCCGTCGCGGCCCATCGCGTAGAGGATGCGCGACACCGACACCTGGCCGGTCATACCCGAACCGAAGGCGCCCACCACGTAGATGGCGACGAAGAACGACGTGAACCAGCTCGTGCCGAAGCTGTCCATCACGGTCGTTCCCGCAGCGTCGATCTGAGCACTGCTGAGGGTCGACCACTCGGGGTTGAACGCCAGGGCGCCGGCCCACGAGACGAGGATGAAGAAGAAGCCGCCGAGCATCGTCGCGAGCAGGATCGCGCGAGGGATGTCGCGGCGCGGGTTCTTCGCCTCCTCGGACAGCGTCGACACCGCGTCGAAGCCGAGGAAGGAGAGCGCGAGGATCGCGGCTCCCGACGCGATCGCGCCGATGCCGCCCTCACCGAAGGTGAAGGGGTCGATGAGGCCGACCGACTGGTCGCCGCCGAGGTACTGCTTGAATGCGAGCGCGACGAAGACGACCACGAGCACCACGGAGAGGGCGATGATGACGAAGTTGACCTTGTTCACGAGCGTGATGCCCAGAATGTTGAAGACCAGCACGAGCACCAGCGCGACGAGGGTGAAGACCCAGATCGGAATGGCCGGGAACTGGGTGTTCATGTAGATGCCGATGAGCATGAAGTTGATCATCGGGATGAAGAGGTAGTCGAGCAGCATGACCCAACCGGTCAGGAACCCGGCCGCGCCCCCGAAGGACTGCTGCGAATAGGTGTACGCCGATCCCGCGACCGGATACTTGCGCACCATCGCCCCGTAGCTCGCCGCCGTGAAGAGCATGGTGATGACCGCGACGACGTAGGCCGCGGGGAGGTGCCCATCGGTGACCTGATTGACGATGCCGTAGGTCGTGAAGACGGTGATGACCGTCATGTAGGTGACCCCGAAGAGGGTCAGGCCGGTGAGGCCGAGTGCCCGCTGCAATCGGGGCTTGGACTGGGTGTCGCTCACGATGGTCTCCTTTGATTCGTGCAACGTCGAGGAACGGGTCAGGTGGTGATGGAAGTGCTCAGGAAGGTGGTGTCGCCGGCGAGCCAGGTGCCGTTGACGACGATCTCGGCGATCGCCTCCGGGGCGATGGTCAACGGGTCGGCCGAGAGCCAGGCGGCGTCGGCGACGCGGCCCACCTCGAGGGTGCCGCGATCATTCGCGAGGGCCTGCCGCGCGATGCCGGTGGTGTAGGCGCCGAGCGCGGCCGCGGCGCTGATGCGTTCCTCCGGCAGCCAGGCGTCGGCGTCGGGCTCGGTGTGGCTGTGGCGGGTGATGGCCGTGGAGAGCGCCGGCCGCCAGTCGCGGGTCGTCACCGGCCAGTCGCTGCCGAACGTGACAGTGGCTCCGCTGCGATGCACCGACCCGATGAGGTACTGCCATCCTTCGCGGGAGTGGCCGAGATGCGGGATCGTGAGGTCGCGCATCACCGCGTCGCACTGCGCCCAGTACGGTTCGAAGTTCGCGATGACCCCGAGTTCGGCGAAGCGCTGGACGTCGGCGGGATCGAGCAGCGCGACGTGAGCGATGACGTCGGCGCGCTCCCTGGCGGGGTTCGTCGCGCGGGCGTGCGCGAGCGCATCGAGCGCGCTGCGGTTCGCGGCGTCGCCGATCGCGTGGAGGTGCAGTTGGAATCCCTCCGCGTCGAATGCGCGCACGGCCTCGGCGAGCTCGGCGTCGCTCCAGTTCGGCAGCCCGCGATCATCGGGCCGGTCGGCGTACGGCTCGATGAGTGCGGCGGTGTGGCTCTCGATGACCCCGTCGAGGAAGAGCTTCACCGTCTCTCCGCTCAGTCGCGGGTGGTCCAGCGACCTGACGCGGTTGCGGTTCGTGACGAACTCGGCGACCTGCTCGCGCCAGCGCGCCGGGTCGGCGCGGAATGCGAGGTTGACGCGCGTGTGCAACCGTTCCTGCTGCGCCGCTTCGAGGTAGAGCTCGAGGTCGGCCGGCTCCACCCAGGCGTCCTGAATCCAGGTGGTGCCCTGCTCCGCGTAGCCCCGGGTCGCCCGTTCGAGCGCTTCGAGCCGCTGATCCAACGCGAACGGGGGCACCACGTCCGCGATGAAATCGTTGGCCGCCGCCTCCTGCAGGGTGCCGAGCGGTGCGCCATCGGCCCGGCGCACGATGCGGCCGAGCTCGGGGTCGGGGGTGTCGGCGGTGATGCCGCCGGCGGCCAGCGCCGCACTGTTCACCCACGCGGTGTGGTAATCCCAGGCGCGCAGGATGGTGGGGGTGCTCCCGGTGACCTCGTCGAGCCAGCGGGCGTCGAACAGACCGCCTTCGGAGAAGGTCGCGTCATAGCTCGCACCCACGATCCATTCGGCGTCGGGGTTCTCGGCCTTCCATGCTGCGACGGCGGAGACGATGCCTGCGAGGTCGGCGGCTTGCCGCACCTGCGGACCGAGCGCCTCGACGCCGCCCAGGACGGGGTGAGCGTGGCCGTCTCCGATGCCGGGCACGAGCGCGCCCCCGGCGAGATCGATCACGGTCGTCGCCTCAGCGGTGAGCGCCCGCGCGTCTTCCCCGATCGCTGCGACTCTGCCCGACCGGAAGGCGATCGCGTCGCTCGTCGCACGGTCCGCGCCCCCCATCGGATCGACGATGACGGTTCCGTTCACGAAGACGGTGACGTGCGAGGCTTCACTCATGCTGCATCCTTGCTGCTCGGTGCCGGAGGGCGGGTCTAGAGTGGTAAACGAACGGGGTTCGTTTACCGGCGGGTCGAGAATAGTACGGATTCTCCGGCAGAGCGAGCGAACGCACGGATTCGTTGCGCAATCCGTATCGAGGAGCACGAAGGAGTGGCATGGCCAGCGAGGAGTCTGCGAAGCGGCGGCGAGCCGGCCGGCCCAAGCAGAACGTGCTGTCGCCTCGGCTGATCCACGAGACGGCACTCCGCCTCATCGACCGGCACGGAGTCGAGGGCGCGGGAATGCGGGCGATCGCGGCTGAGCTCGGTGTGCGGCCCTCATCGCTCTACAACCACGTCGCCGGTCAAGCCGAACTCATCGCTGGCGTGCGCGACCTGGTGAGCGAACGGATCCCCACCGCCCCGTTCGCCGAGCTGCCGTGGGATGCGGCGCTCGAGCAGTGGGCGCTCGGGTATCGGCTCGCCTTCGCGTCGCACCCGCCGACGATCGCGCTGCTCGCCGTGCAACCACTCGACCCCGATTCGAGCACGTCGTTCATGTACGACGCGGTCGCGGCCGGCCTGGTGCGCGCTGGATGGCCGCAGGAGCGGGCGCTCTCGGTGATCGTGGCCTTCGAGTGCTTCATCCTCGGGGCGGCGCTCGATCTCGCGGCGGACCCGGCCATGCTCGATCCGGGGCGGCGGGGCGATGTGCCGGCCTTCTCAGGGGTCTACCGCGCGCGAAGCGAGGCGCTCGAGGCCTCCGGGACCAGCCCGGCCGACGACGCGTTCGGCATCGGCCTGCGTGCGATGCTCGCGGGCCTCCGCGCCGAGTACGCCGCTCTCGCAGCGCAGAAGAACGACGATCGGCGACGCTCCTAGAAGATGATCGTGCGATCGCCGTCGACGAGCACGCGGTTCTCGGCGTAGGAGCGCACGGCGTGGCGCAGTACGCGCGCCTCCACGTCCTGGCCCAACTGCGTCAGCGACCGCACCGTGTAGCCGTGATCCACGCGGATCGTGTCCTGCTCGATGATCGGCCCCTCATCGAGATCGGTCGTGACGAAGTGCGCTGTCGCCCCGATGAGCTTCACGCCCCGCTGGTGCGCCTGCTTGTAGGGGTTCGCGCCCTTGAATCCCGGCAGGAAGGAATGGTGGATGTTGATCGCGCGTCCCTCGAGCGCGGCGCAGAGCTCGGGCGAGAGGATCTGCATGTACCGCGCGAGCACGACGAGCTCGATGTCGAGCTCGGCGACCGCCTCCAAGACGCGCGCTTCGAACGCCGCCTTGTCATCGCCGCCGGCGATGGCGCGGTGCTCGAACGGCACGTCGTAGAACTCCGCGATGTCGCGCACCGTCTCGTGATTCGAGAGCACCAGGGGGACGTCGATGGCGAGCTGGCCGGCGCGGCGACGGTAGAGCAGGTCGTTCACGCAGTGCGTCGCCGTCGAGGCGAGGATCAGCGTGCGCACCGGTCGGTCCGCACGATCCAGGCGCCAGGTCATGTGGTAGCGCTCCGTGACCGGGGCGAGCGCAGCGGCGAACCGCTCATCGAACGTCTCCGGCTGGGCGACGGCCTCCACCTGCAGCCGCATGAAGAAGCGGCCGGTATCCGCCGAGGCGAATTGCTGGCTCTCCACGATGTTGCCACCGGCCGCCACGATGGCGCCGCTGATCGAGTGCACGATCCCGGGTCCGTCGATGCAGGAGAGGGTCAGGACCCACTGGGTGTCGGAAGCGGTGGGAGGTGCGGAGAGCATAGTCACGGTCTCCAGGGTAGTGCGTGCGCCGTATCGGCCCAATTTTGCTACAGTGACGCCAGGGGGCGGCGCCCGGAGTTGCGCGCAGAGCATCAACCGGGCGGCGAGCATCAGCGCAAAGGAGTGAATCGATGTCGCAGCTACGTACCGGCGAATCGTCTGACCCGATCTTCGAGCAGGACCCCGGCCTTCCGCCGGTCGCGCTCAGCGATGACGAGCGCGCGGAGGACGCGGGCAGGCACCGCGGTCTGAAGATCGCGATCTGGATCGCGGTCGGCGTCCTGGGAGCGGTGGGCTGGACCATGCTCGCCCTGGCGCGAGGCGAGACGGTGAACGCCATCTGGTTCGTGTTCGCGGGCGTCTGCACCTATCTCATCGGATACCGCTTCTACTCGAAGTTCATCGAGTGGAAGATCGCGAGACCGGACGACCGCCGTGCGACACCCGCGGAGTACCGGGCGAACGGCAGCGACTACGTCGTCACCGACCGGCGCGTGCTCTACGGCCACCACTTCGCCGCGATCGCCGGCGCCGGGCCGCTCGTCGGTCCCATCCTCGCGGCGCAGTGGGGCTTTCTTCCCGGAACGATCTGGATCGTCGTCGGCGTGATCGTCGCGGGCGCCGTGCAGGACTACCTGGTGCTGTACTTCTCCATGCGCCGCGGAGGCCGCTCCCTGGGGCAGATGGCCCGCGACCAGCTCGGCCGGATCGGCGGGACGGCGGCGATTCTCGCGACCCTCGTCATCATGGTGATCATCGTCGCGATTCTCGCGCTCGTCGTCGTCAACGCGCTGGCCGAGAGCCCGTGGGGCGTCTTCTCCGTCGGGCTCACCATTCCCATCGCGCTCTTCATGGGGGTGTATCTCCGCTACCTGCGCCCGGGGCGCATTACGGAAGTGTCGATCATCGGGTTCGTGCTGCTGATGGCCGCCATCATCTCCGGCGGATGGGTGGCCGAGACCGAGTGGGGCGCGGCCCTGTTCACCCTGGACAAGACGACGCTCGCCTGGTGCACCATCATCTACGGCTTCATCGCGGCCGTGCTGCCGGTCTGGTTGCTGCTCGCGCCGCGCGACTATCTCTCGACCTTCATGAAGATCGGCGTGATCCTGCTGCTCGCCGCGGCGGTGATCCTCGTCATGCCGAACGTCGAGGCCCCGGCGCTCAGCCAGTTCGCCTTCACGGACACCGCTCCGGTCGTGACCGGCAGCATCTTCCCGTTCCTCTTCGTCACGATCGCGTGCGGCGCCCTCTCCGGATTCCACGCGCTCATCGCGAGCGGCACGACCCCCAAACTCGTGCAGAAGGAACGGCAGACCCGCGTCATCGGGTACGGCGGGATGCTCATGGAATCATTCGTGGCGCTGATGGCGCTGGTCGCCGCAGTGACGCTCGATCAGGGCATCTACTACGCCATGAACGGATCCGCAGCAGCAACGGGCGGCACCGTGCAGGGCGCGGTCGACTTCGTCATGGGTCTCGGCCTCGCCGGAGTCGACGTCTCAGCGCAGCAGCTCACCGACATGGCCGCCGCTGTCGGCGAGGAGAGCATCGTCTCGCGCACCGGCGGCGCCCCGACCCTCGCGCTCGGCCTGGCGAACATCATGAAAGATCTCATCGGCGGCACGGCCATGATGGGCTTCTGGTACCACTTCGCGATCATGTTCGAGGCCCTCTTCATCCTGACCGCCGTCGACGCCGGCACGCGAGTCGCCCGCTTCATGCTGCAGGACTCGATCGGCAACGTCGCGCCGAAGTTCGGCGACAACTCGTGGCGTCCCGGGGTGTGGATCACGACCGCGATCATGGTCGCGGCATGGGGATCGATCCTGATCATGGGAGTCACCGACCCGCTGGGGGGCATCAACACGCTCTTCCCGCTCTTCGGGATCGCCAACCAGCTGCTCGCGGCCATCGCCCTCGCCGTCGTCATGGCCATCGTCGCGGCGCAGAAGAACTTCAAGTACCTCTGGGTGGTCGTCGTGCCGCTCGCCCTCACCGCCGTCGTCACGATCACGGCCTCGGCGTTCAAGATCTTCTCGCCCAATCCGGCGATCGGCTACTGGGCGAATCACGTCGCATTCCGCGAGGCGCTCGCCGCAGGGGAGACGTCGCACGGCACGGCAGAGGGAGTCGAGGCGATGAGCGCCGTCGTGCGCAACACCGCGATCCAGGGGACGCTCTCGATCCTGTTCGTCACGCTCGCGATCATCGTCATCATCGCCGCCGTACTGGCGGTACTCCGCTCGCACCGAAGCCCGGAGGCCGTCGATACGAGCGATCCGCCGGTCGCATCCCGCACCTATGCTCCTGCCGGCATACTGGCGACTCCGAACGAGCGCAGGCTCGAGCGCCGATGGGCCGACGACCAGCCGCATGCGGCGCGCGCGAGGGGGCACTGAGTGCGTCGGCTCGTGCGCGCGATCGGGGCAGGCGCGGCGCGTCTGCGCTGGTTCTGCCGCGAGCTCTTCGGCGACGCCAAGTACGAGCGCTACGTCGCGCATCTTCGCGTCGCGCACCCTGACGCGCCGGTGCCCGACGTGCGCACCTTCTGGCGCGAGCACTACGCCGAGCAGGATCGGAACCCCGGCGCGCGCTGCTGCTGACCGACGAGCCGGCGGCGCACCGCGATACGGCGAGCGGGCGAGGCTCGACCGCTCGCCGCCGCCGTCGCGGCTTGCTAAGCTGAGCCCGTCGCGACTGGCGTACAGATGGTCACCATCGGGAAACGACACACTGCTTGCATGGGACGGCCGCTCGCCTGGGTCGGATCCGGAAATGTTGCCGCGCTCGCGCGCGAATCACCACCGAGGAGCATTGCATGACCACCCAGTCAGCCTTTTTCAACGAGCCGCTCGAAGTCGTCGATCCTGAGATCGCCGAGGTCCTCAAGAACGAGCTCAACCGCCAGCGTTCCACGCTGGAGATGATCGCCAGTGAGAACTTCGTGCCTCGCGCCGTGCTCGAATCGCAGGGTTCCGTGCTCACGAACAAGTACGCAGAGGGGTACCCGGGCCGCCGCTACTACGGCGGCTGCGAGTTCGTCGACGTCGCCGAGGATCTGGCGCGCGAGCGCGCCAAGTCGCTCTTCGGCGCGTCATACGCCAATGTGCAGCCTCACTCCGGCGCGTCCGCCAATGCCGCCGTGCTCTCCGCGATCGCGGAGCCGGGCGACACGATCCTCGGTCTCGAGCTGTCGCACGGCGGGCACCTCACGCACGGCATGAAGCTGAACTTCTCCGGCAAGCTCTACAAGGTCGCCTCCTACGGAGTCGACCCCGACACGTTCCTCATCGACATGGATGTCGTGCGCCAGCAGGCGCTCGAGCACCGGCCCAAGGTGATCATCGCCGGGTGGTCCGCCTACCCCCGTACGCTCGATTTCGCGAAGTTCCGCGAGATCGCCGACGAGGTGGGAGCCACCCTCTGGGTCGACATGGCGCACTTCGCGGGTCTCGTCGCTGCAGGCCTCTACCCGAACCCGGTGCCGCACGCGCACGTCGTCTCGTCGACCGTGCACAAGACCATCGGCGGGCCCCGTTCTGGTTTCATCCTCACCAACGATCTCGACCTGCACAAGAAGCTGAACTCGAACGTCTTCCCAGGGCAGCAGGGCGGGCCGCTCATGCACGTGATCGCCGCGAAGGCGACCGCGTTCAAGCTCGCCGCGACGGAGGAGTTCGCCGACCGCCAGGTGCGCACCCTCTCGGGAGCGAAGCTCGTGGCCGAGGCGCTGACGACCGAGGCCGCGCGCGGAGCCGGCGTCGATGTGCTGACGGGCGGCACTGACGTGCACCTCGTGCTCGCCGACCTGCGCGACTCGTCGCTCGACGGGCAGCAGGCGGAGGATGCGCTGCACTCGGTCGGCATCACGGTTAACCGCAACGCCGTTCCCTTCGATCCTCGCCCGCCCATGGTCACGTCGGGCCTGCGGATCGGCACGCCCGCGCTCGCGACCCGCGGATTCGGCGACGCCGAGTTCGCCGAGGTCGCCGACATCATCGCACTGACGCTGCAGCAGTCGGGCGACGTCGATGCGCTCTCGGCCCGCGTCACGGCGCTCGCCGACGCGTTCCCGCTGTACCCCGGTCTCGAGGAGTGGTAACCGATGGCCGCTGAACTCCTGGACGGGAAGGCAGCTGCCTCGGCGATCAAGCAGGAGCTCACGGGCCGCGTGTCGGCGTTGCGCGAGCGCGGAATCGTGCCCGGGCTCGCGACGGTGCTCGTCGGTGACGACCCCGGATCGCAGTGGTACGTCGCCGGCAAGCACCGGGACTGCGCCGAGGTCGGCATCGCGTCGATCAAGCGCGACCTCCCGGAGTCGGTGACGCAGGAGGAGCTCGAGGCCGTGCTCGATGAGCTGAACGCCGACCCGGCGTGCACCGGCTACATCGTCCAGCTCCCGCTGCCGAAGCACATCGACACCGATCGGATCCTCGAGCGCATCGATCCCGACAAGGACGCCGACGGGCTGCACCCGACGAACCTCGGGCGGCTCGTGCTCAACGCGAACCGACCGATCGCGTCGCCGCTGCCGTGCACTCCGCGCGGTGTGATCGAACTCGTGGAGCGCAACGGCATCTCATGGGCGGGCAAGCACGTGGTGGTGGTGGGCCGGGGTGTGACCGTCGGGCGACCGATCGGTCCGCTGCTGACGCGTCGCGAGTACAACGCGACGGTGACACTGACGCACACGGGAACGCAGGATCTCGGCAGCATCCTGCAGCAGGCCGACGTGATCGTCGCTGCGGCCGGCTCCGAGGGCATCGTGCGCGCGGAGCATGTGAAGCCCGGCGCGATCGTGCTCGACGTCGGAGTATCGCGCAAGACCGATCCGGTGACGGGGAAGAGCCGTGTCGTCGGAGACGTCGATCCCTCGGTCGCCGAGGTCGCGGCGTGGGTCTCACCGAATCCGGGCGGCGTCGGGCCGATGACGCGTGCGCTTCTGCTGCAGAACGTCGTGGAGATGGCTGAGCGCGGCTGACTCCAGTGCTGCAAGTTCTGCGCCGCCCGTTGGGGGTGCCGAACTTTCAGGCGGGCGCGGCATACTGGTGTGCGTCGTGCCCGCCGCCCATCCCGACGAAAGTTGAGCTCTGCACGTGACACCGACGACCACCGCACTCTCCATGATCGCGACCGTCCCTGCGCTGCTCGGCATCGACTGGCTCGATCCGGAGACCCTGCTGGAGGCCGGTGGGTGGATCGCACTGGTGCTCGCGTGCGCCTTCGTGTTCCTGGAAACGGGCGTTCTCGTGCTGGCGTTCCTCCCCGGTGATTCGCTCCTCTTCACGGTCGGGCTCTTCAGTGCGACGGGCATCATCGATGTGCCGATCGGGATCACGTGCGCCCTCCTCTTCCTCTTCGCCTTCGCCGGCGACCAGATGGGCTTCATGATCGGGCGGAAGCTGGGACCGGCGGTCTTCAACCGGGAGAAGAGCCGCCTTTTCAACCCCGAGAACGTCGCGCGTACGCACGCGTTCTTCGAGAAGCACGGTCCGAAGGCGATCATCATCGCGCGCTTCCTCCCGATCTTCCGCGCATTCGTGCCGGCTGCTGCCGGCGTCGGCAAGATGGAGTACCGCCACTTCGTCCTCTACAACGCGATCGGCGCCCTGCTCTGGGGCGTCGGGGTGACCCTCCTCGGGTTCTTCCTCGGGCAGATCCCCTTCGTGCGCGAGTACAGCGAGGTGTTCATCATCGTCCTCGTGCTGATCCCGGGCATCCCGATCCTCATCGAACTCTTCCGCGCCCTCTCGCACTGGCGTGCGAAGCGCGGGGCTCCGGTCGCGGCGCCCGTCTCGCGCGACGGCGACGAGATCGCCTGAAGCGGGCGCGCAGACAGATGAATACGCACCCGGGCAGCGAGTACGAGGGCCTCATCGGCTGGATCCTGACGCTGATGGAGCGCATCGGCGAGTGGGGGGTCGGGCTCGCCGTCTTCCTCGAGACGTTCATTCCGCCGATTCCCTCGGAGGCCCTGCTTCCCGGCGCCGGCTTTCTCGCGTACGAGGGGCGGCTGAATTTCTGGTTCGCGTGGGCGATGGCCACACTCGGGGCTCTGGTGGGCGCCTGGGTCTGGTACGCGATCGGCGCCGCCTTTGGCCGGGACCGGACCCGTCGGGTCGTCGGCAGGATCCCGCTCATGGACCACGACGACTTCGATCGTGCGGAAGCGTTCTTCTCACGGTGGGGAGGCACGGCGGTGCTCCTCGGCCGTTGCGTGCCTCTCGTCAGATCCTTCATCTCCATTCCCGCGGGCATCGAGCGCATGTCGATCGCGAAGTTCAGCATGTACACGCTGCTCGGATCCGGTGTCTGGAACGGGATCTGGATCGGACTGGGGTACGCGTTCGGGCCGGCGATCAAGCCGATACTCGAGCAGTGGAGCGGCGTGCTCTCCGACGCCATCATCGTGATCATCGTCGCGCTCTTCCTGTGGTTCGTGATCGCCCGACTGGTGCGCAACGCGCGCCGCAAGCGGGCCTCGTAGAGCGCTCGGCGAACGAGCGACATTCGTCGGTTGACGGCGCGCTGATCCTGCTTTAAAGTACAACCAAATGGTTGCACAAATCTCGCCCCAGTCCGCTGACGCCAGCGCCGAGCCCGCACTCGGGCTGACGGACGAGCAGGTGAACCGCGTCTTCCGCGCCCTCGCCGACGCGACACGGCGCGACATCGTGCGACGCACCCTGACCGCAGAGGCCTCGATCTCCGAGCTGGCGGCCGACTACGACATGTCGTTCGCGGCGGTGCAGAAGCACGTCAGCGTGCTCGAAGCAGCGGATCTCGTCGCACGAACCCCCAAGGGAAGGGAGCGCATCATCTGCGGCAACCCCGAGACCATCCGTCGGGTCCAGGAACTCCTGGGCCACTTCGAGCAGATCTGGCGCTCGCGCATCGATCGGCTCGACGCGTTCCTCTCCGAACGCCCCGAGTAACCCACGTCGGCGCTGCACCGACGCAGCGACCCTGGCACGCGAAGAAAGGTCGACATCATGCCCATCACCTCCGTCACGACCGATACCGAGGCGTACACCCTCACCGTGGTCGCCGATTTCACCGTCCCGGTGCGCCGCCTCTGGGACGCCTACGTCGATCCCAGGCAGATCGAACGCTTCTGGGGGCCGCCCGAGTACCCCTCGACGTTCACCCGGCACGACGCGGTCGCGGGCGGCGTGAGCAACTACATCATGACGGGCCCGGGCGGAGACCGGAGCTGCGGATACTGGGAATGGGAGTCCGTCGACGCGCCGCACTCGTTCGCGGTGCGAGACGGCTTCGCGAACGACGACGGCACGCCGAACACCGAATTCCCCACAGTGCGCATGGAGTTCGCCTTCACCGAGTCGGCCCTCGGCTCCAGACTCACCACCGTCTCCCGATTCGGTTCGCTCGAAGCGCTCGAACAGCTCAAGGCGATGGGAATGGAAGAGGGCATGCGCGCTGCGATGGGCCAGATCGACGCGGTCGTCGAGGACCTCCGATCGTTCGCCGCCGGGCGCGAGACCGAAGTGCAGCTGCTGGGTGAGACGCAGGCGCGGGTCTCCCGCATCATCCGCGGGTCGGTCGAGCAGGTGTGGCAGGCGCACGTCGACCCCTCCCTCTTGCAGCGCTGGCAACTGGGGCCCGACGGCTGGAGCATGCCCGTCTGCGAGTACGGCGCCGAAGTCGGCCAGCGCCTGCGCACCGAATGGCAGAACGACGAGAGCGGTGAACGTTTCGGCTTCGCCGGGGTCGTCGTCGAATCAGCCGCACCGCATCGGCTCGTGACGACGGAGCGGATGATCTCGCCGCAGGATCCCGAGGGCTCTAGCAGCCCCGAGACCCTGAATGAGATGACGCTCGTTCCCGTCGACGGCGGCACACTGCTCGCCTACGTCATCACGTACCCGGACGCGACCGTGCGCGAGGCGGTGCTCGCCACCGGCATGGCCGAGGGCATGGAGACGGGCTACCAACGTCTCGAGCAGGTCGTGCTCGCGGGCTGAGCGAACGACGGGCTCGGCGGGCCCCGTTCACAGCGGGAGCGGCTACTCTAGGAAACTGTGCTGCTGACGGAACTGGAAAACTACTCGACCATCGCCCTGTACTCGGCGATGATCGTCTACGCCATCGCCTTCGTGTTCTACGCGGTGGATCTCGCGAACCGCAGCGGTGACGCCGCAGCGGTCCGTACGCCGGCCGCCGACGCTGAGGCGGCGACGGCCGGCGGTGGCGTTGCGACGATGGTGCGGACGGCGCCGCCGAGCCGCGCAACCGGTACCGTGATCAAGCCTCGGCGATCCCGCTCGCTGCGCATCGGGTTCTCGCTCACCGTCCTCGGGTTCCTGCTGCACCTCGGAGCGACCGTGCTGCGCGGCATCGGGGCGGAGCGCGTTCCGTGGGCGAACATGTACGAGTTCGCGCTGACCGCGACCTGCGCGATCGTACTGATCTTCCTGGTCGTGCAGTTCTTCGTCGACCTGCGCTTCCTCGGCGCGCTGATCACGGGCATGACGATCCTGTTCCTCGGAGTCACGAAGGTGAACTTCTACGTCGCGATCGTCCCGCTGCAGCCGGCGCTCGACTCGTACTGGCTCGTGATCCACATTCTCGTCGCCGTGCTCGCAGTCGGGTTCCTCACCCTCTCGTTCGGACTGTCGGTGCTGCAGCTGCTCCAAGCCCGACGCGAAGCGCGAGATGCGCAGGGCGCCACGCCGACCATGCGGTTCCTCTCCACCTTCCCTGCGGCCGTGCGCCTGGAAGATCTGGCCTATCGCCTGGCGATCATCGGGTTCGTCTTCTGGACGTTCACGCTCATCGCCGGCTCGATCTGGGCGGAAGCCGCGTGGAGCCGTTACTGGGGCTGGGACACGAAGGAAGTCTGGACCTTCGTCATCTGGGTGCTCTACGCGGGGTACATCCACGCCCGCGCGACGCGCGGCTGGCGAGGAACGCGATCAGCATGGCTGTCGGTCATCGCCTACACGGCGGTCATCTTCAACTTCACGATCGTCAATGTCTTCTTCAAGGGGCTGCACGCCTACTCGGGCCTGTAAGCGGGAGACCAGCGGCGGTGCGCCGATGGGCTACTGCAGCACCTCGACCATTTCCGCCGGATCGATGAGGCGGCCCGCGATCGTGCCGCCGGTGACGCCCGAGCGGTCGCCCGCGTCGCGCAGATGGTCGACGATCCAGACGAGCTCGTCGGCCTCACGTGTCACGATCCAGTCGGTGTCACCGATGCCGCAGGTGGCAGCCGACTGAACCGAGACGGCCGCCGAGGCGCCGGCTAGGCCAGGCCGGTCGCTCGCCCCGCTCACGGAGAGCCACTGCTTCGGCGACTCATCGGCTGCGGCAGCATCGACGACGACGCCGAGAGTGCTCCAGGTGCGAATGAGGGGCTGCACGATCGCCGTGCGCCGCAACTGACGCAGGGACCACTGCAGATCCTCGGGTGCGGCCCCCTGCAGCCAGACGAGCACGTCGGCGTCTGAGCGCACTCCGCTGACGTCGTACCAGCCGCGGACGACGACGCCCTCATCATCGATCTCCCGCGACACGTCTTCGAGCTCGCGGACGATGCCGGGCACGTCACGACCGTCGAGCACGACCGGGTGCGACGAACTCACGCGGAACGCCGCGAAGAGCGAGAACGTGACCTCAGGCACGCCGCTCTCCAGCGCGTCAGAGGGGATGGCTGCGGGATCGATTCCGAGTTCGCTCATGCCTCCATCGTGGTGGCCGGAGGCGAGGGATGCAAGGGGCGGCGACTCGGCCGCGATGGTCAGCGCACCAGCCGGGCGATCGCAGCCGAAGCCTCATGCAGCTTCTCGGCGGCCACTGCCCCGCCCTCCGCAGCGGCAGACGCGACGCAGTGACGCAGGTGATCGTCCAGGAGCTCGAGCGCCACGCGCTCCAGGGCCTTCGTCGCCGCCGAGACCTGCGTGAGGATGTCGATGCAGTACTCGTCCTCCTGCACCATGCGCTGGACGCCGCGCACCTGGCCCTCGGCGCGGCGCAGCCGCTTCAACAGTTCGTCTTTGTGCTCGATGTAGCCGTGCGTGTGCTCAGCGCAGGCAGCATCCATGACTTCGCTCATGCGAGAACTGTACCCGGGTTCAGCCGTCCGTTCGCCGACGGCGCAGCAACCCGACGACACCCCCGCCGATCAGCACGAGCACGGCCGCCCAGATGGCGAGGTAGAGCGGATACTCCTCAGGCGCGATGCGCTCCCCGTTGAGCATCGATGCGACGACGAGGAGTGCCGGCTCGAGGTAGCTGAGCAGCCCGAACACGCTGATCGTCAGCAGTCGAGAGGCGAGGATGTAGCAGACGAGCGCGATGCCGGTGCCGATGCCGAAGACGGGTCCCAACCAGAGGAGATTCGGGTTGACGGCGAGGGACGTGCCCGTGACGAGCTCGCGCGCCAGCAGGATCGCGGCGATCGGTGTCATCGCGAGGAACTCCCAGAACATGCCGCCCAGGTGCGCGAAACCGAGTGCCCTCCTGAGCACGAAGTACACGGGGTAGCCCACGGCGACGAGCAGCGTCTCCCAGGAGACGCCGCCGGCGCGCACGAGCTCGAAGCCGACGCCGATCGCGGCGATGCCCGCGGCAGCCCACTGCCACCACAGCAGGCGATCGCGGTACAAGAACTTGCCGACGAGCACGAGCATCAGGGGGAGGAGGAAGTACCCGAGGGCGACCTGCAGGCCGCGCCCGTGCAGCGGTGCCCAGGTGAACACCCAGAGCTGAACGGCGATCAGCGCGCCGCATGCGATCACTCCGAGCACGAGCAGCGGCGTGCGCCGGAGTCTGCGGCCGAGCTCGGCGACGAGATGCCACTGCCGTGCGGCGAGGAGCGCGAGGGCGATGATGGGAATCGCGCAGAGCGTGCGCAGCGCCCAGATCGCCTCAGCCGGGGCCGGGGCGAGCAGCGGCGTGACGAAGTAGATTCCCGCGAACAGCACAGAAGAGGCGACCGAAACGATCGCCCCTCTCGAGTCGCGGCTCAGCGAGCCGGTCACTCCTTAGAGATCGATTGCGCCGATGACCTCGCCGTACGGCGTCTCGCCGATCGGGGCGAAGCCGATGTGCAGGAAGAACCCCTCCGGTCCCTCCTCACCGCGCTCCCAGAGCACGGTGACGCGCTCGAACCCGCGGCGCCGGGCCTCTTCGATGAGCGCCTTGACGGCGAAGGTGCCGACGCCCGTTCCCTGCTCCTCGGCGTCGACGTTGATGCGCCAGAGCGCTGCCTTGAACTCCTCCTGGGAGGCGTCGGGATCGAAGTTGCCGTGGATGAACCCGACGACCTCGTCATCGCGCAGGACGACGCGCTGCCACGCCGTGTGCGCGGGCGTGACCGCCGCCGCAGCAGCGTAGGAGACGGGCGTGATGAACTGCTCCTGGCCCCGCTTCAAGCCCAGCGTATTCACCGCGACGATGGTCGCTGCGGAAAGCTCTTCGAGTCTCAGGTCGCTCATGAATCAAGGCTAGCGCCTCGCGCCGTTCGCGCAAGGAGGAGGTGCAGGATCTTCGGCGGCCGCTCCGCGGCGCCGGCAGCGGGCCCGACGCGGATCGGGGTCGGTTTCGAGGCGTCGCCGGGTCGGCGAGTGCCCGGAGATCGACCCCGATTCGGAAGCGGGCGCGAGCGTCAGGAGAGGCGAGCGCCCGACTCCCCGTCGAATACGTGCACGCGCGAGGGGTTGGGGGCGAGGGTGACGGTCTCGCCGGCCTCCGGGTGCACGCGCCCGTCGACCCGCGACACGACCTCGGTGCGCACTCCGTCGACGTCGGCGTGCCCGTACAGGTAGCCGTCGGCGCCGAGCTCCTCGACGAGATCGACCTCCACCCGTATCCCGGCGTCTCCCTCCGGCACGACCGTCAGATCTTCCGGCCGCAGGCCGATGGTGAGCGCCCCGCTCGCCGCGGCGCTGCGGATGGAGGGTTCCAGGGGAATGTCGAGCGATCCGGATCGCGCCGCGTCGCCCGTGATCGTCGCAGGCAGCAGATTCATCGCGGGCGACCCGATGAAGCCGGCCACGAACACGTTGTTCGGGGTCTCGTACAGGTCGCGCGGAGTGCCGATCTGCTGCAGCACCCCCTCTTTGAGCACAGCGATGCGATCGCCCATGGTGAGCGCCTCGGTCTGATCGTGCGTCACGTAGACCGTGGTCACGCCGAGCCGGCGCTGCAGGGACGCGATCTGCGTGCGGGTCTGCACGCGCAGCTTCGCGTCGAGGTTCGAGAGCGGTTCATCCATCAGGAAGACCTGAGGCTGGCGCACGATGGCGCGGCCCATCGCGACGCGCTGCCGCTGGCCGCCCGAGAGCGCCTTCGGCTTGCGGTCGAGGAACTCCTCGAGGTCGAGCATCCGAGCGGCCTCGCGCACGCGCTCCTCGCGCTCCGTCTTCGAGACGCCGGCGATCTTGAGGGCGAAGCCCATGTTGTCGGCGACCGTCATGTGGGGGTACAGCGCGTAGTTCTGGAAGACCATCGCGATATCGCGATCCTTCGGGGGAACGTCGGTGACGTCGCGCTCGCCGATGAGGATGTGACCGCCGTCGATCTCCTCCAGCCCGGCCAGCATGCGCAGCGTGGTGGATTTGCCGCAACCCGATGGGCCGACCAGCACGAGGAACTCACCGTCCCCGATGTCGAGGTCGAGCGCATCGACCGATGGGCGCGAAGCACCCGGGTAGACCCGGGTGACGTTGTCGAACGTAACTGTTGCCATGATGAACTCCTCTGCCGGCAGGCACGTGCCGGACGATCCGTTGCAGCGGAAGACGGCTGCATCGCCGTCGGTACCCGGTTCGGGTGAGACCCACATTAGGGGAGCGATGGGGCCAGGCGCTACGGGTGAGGCGCACGCGATGCCCGGCGGCAGGAGGGCCGCAATGGGGCGGCAGCGGAGCGAATATATCTCGATGTCGAGATACTCAAACGGACTCGGGTAGAATGAATCCCGGCTCATATACGACGAAAAACGGGAGAAGCGTTGGCGAAGATCAAGGTTGAAGGCACGGTCGTCGAACTCGACGGCGACGAGATGACCCGCATCATCTGGCAGTTCATCAAGGACCGCCTCATCCACCCGTACCTCGACGTCACGCTCGAGTACTACGACCTGGGCATGGAGCACCGCGACGCCACCGACGACCAGGTGACGATCGACGCGGCCAACGCCATCAAGAAGCACGGCGTCGGCGTCAAGTGCGCGACGATCACGCCCGATGAGGCCCGCGTCGAAGAGTTCGGCCTGAAGAAGATGTGGCGCAGCCCGAACGGCACGATCCGCAACATCCTCGGCGGCGTCGTCTTCCGCGAACCCATCATCATCTCGAACATTCCCCGCTTGGTGCCCGGCTGGAACAAGCCGATCATCATCGGCCGCCACGCGCACGGCGACCAGTACAAGGCGACCGACTTCAAGGCCGGCCCGGGCAAGGTCACACTGACCTACGAGCCCGCCGACGGCTCCGAGCCGCAGCAGTTCGAGGTCGTCACCCTGCCCGAGAACGGCGGCGTGATCCAGGGCCAGTACAACTTCAACGACTCGATCCGCGACTTCGCTCGCGCATCGTTCAAGTACGGTCTCTCACGCGACTACCCGGTGTACCTCTCCACGAAGAACACCATCCTCAAGGCGTACGACGGCCAGTTCAAGGACATCTTCCAGGAGGTCTTCGACGCCGATTTCAAGGAGCAGTTCGAAGAGCGCGGCCTCACCTACGAGCACCGACTCATCGACGACATGGTCGCCTCGGCCATGAAGTGGGAGGGCGGCTACGTCTGGGCCTGCAAGAACTACGACGGCGACGTGCAGTCGGACACCGTGGCGCAGGGCTTCGGCTCACTCGGACTCATGACCTCCGTGCTGATGACCCCCGACGGTCAGACCGTGGAGGCGGAGGCCGCCCACGGCACCGTCACTCGCCACTTCCGTCAGCACCAGCAGGGCAAGCCGACGTCGACCAACCCCATCGCCTCGATCTTCGCCTGGACGCGCGGCCTCGCGCACCGCGGCAAGCTCGATCAGAACCAGGAGCTGATCGCCTTCTCCGAGACCCTCGAAGACGTCGTCATCAAGACGGTCGAGTCGGGCAAGATGACGAAGGACCTGGCGCTGCTCGTCGGCCCGGATCAGGGCTACCAGACGACCGAGGAGTTCCTCGCTTCGATCGACGAGAACCTGGCTGCCCGTCTGGCCTAGTGCGTTCGGCGCGAATGCGCGCGGTGAAATGGGGATCGGTGCTTCGGCGCCGGTCCCCGTTTTCGTGTGTCCGGGATGAGCGGGTGCGGCTTCGGTGGGAGATTCGGCTTCGGTGAGAGCTGAGCCCGGCTGGGCGACTCACCGAAGCCGAATCTCACACGGCAGCACCGCGATGGGCGGCGGCCTCAGCCCCGCATCGTCGACTCGCGCACGTCGAGCGTGGCTCGAGGCACTTCGAGCGGCACCGCGAGCGGCGTGCCCTCGGCGAGGTGCACGGCGACTTCGACGGCTCGCGCCGCGATCCCCTCCGGGTGGAGGTCGAGCGTGGTGACGCTGGGCTGTGAGATGCGGTTCTGCAGCGCTCCGGAGCCCGCGGCGAGCAGCAGGTCCTCCGGCACGCGGATCCCGTGGCGGTGCGCAGCGGCATTCAGTCCGGCGGCGTGGCGGCCGGTCAGGCAGAAGAGCCCGTCGGGGCGGGTTCCGGTCGCCGCGCCGAAGAACCGTTCGATCGCGGCCTCTCCGATGCGCTCGCCCTCCGCTTCGGGGAACGCTGCGATGTCGGGTGTCTGGCCCCGACGCTCGCACCAGGCGAGGTAGGCCTCTTCCGACTCCCGGTTCCAGGCGTTCTGATCGGTGCCGGTGAGCAGTGCGACGCGTTCGGCACCCGCCTCGGCGAGGTGGTCGAGTGCGAGCTCCGTCTCCTCCCAGTCGCGCGTCGCGAGCTCGATGAACTGGCCGCGCCGCGCGGGGTCGGAGCCGACGGAGACGAACGGGATGTGGCGTTCGGAGAGCATCGTGAGCACCGGGTCGTTCGCGAAGGGCTCCGACACGATGTACGCGTCTGCTGCGGTGGCGCTCAGCGGCGCCCCGGGACGGGTGGGATCGTCGACGAGCATCATGCTGTAGCCGCGCTCCATCGCCGCGAGTGAGGCCGCGCCGGCCATCCTGAGGAAGTAGTCGACGCCTTCCGGCAGGAAGGTGTCGAGCGATCGCAGCGGCCGGATCACGAGTGCGAGCAGCCCGAGGCGGGAGTTCTGCAGCCCTCGGGCGATCGGACTCGGCCGATATCCGATCTGGCCCGCGACGAGGGCGATGCGGTCGGCCGTCTCCTGCCGCACGACGCCCTTGCCGTTGAGGGCGTGCGAGACGGTGGTGGGCGAGACGCCGGCGGCTTTCGCCACGTCTTTGATGGTTGGTCGCCCGCTCGCTTGCACCTCGTCAGAATAGCCGGTCAGCTGCGGGCGGGCGGAGCGATTCCCAGGCGGCCCTCGGCCGATCCGTCACCGAAACGTGATAACCAAACCGTTTTTCACAAACCGTTTTGGGTGCTAGCATCGCCGGTGGGTCTTCGCTCGGCGGGTGTCGGGATGAGGAGCTTCAACGATGAAACTTCGAATGGAGAACAACGTGAAATTCGCACCGATTCGGGCGTCTATCGCCCTGCTTGCCGTCGGGGGCCTCGCCCTCGCGGGCTGCGCGACCGGAAGCCGCGGAGGTGACGCCGCGACACCGTCGGAAGACACGGAGCTGCTGCAGACCACGCCGGAGGCCACCGCGGAAGCCGACACCGTCGCCTGGAACTCGACCTACGGTGAGCTCGCCAGCCTCGACCCGGTCAAGGCCTTCAACTATCCCGAGAACACGATCGTGTCGAACCTCTGCGAGCCGCTCTTCGAGATGCAGCCGGACTTCTCGGTGCAGCCGAACCTCGCGACCGAGTCCAACACCGATGACGGGAAGACCTGGGTCTTCGGCATCCGCGACGACGTGACGTTCTGGGACGGCACGCCGATGACGGTCGACGACGTCGTGTACTCGATCAAGCGCCACCTCGATCCCGCCGAGGGCAGCTACTGGGGCGGTGGCGTGGTCGCCAATATCGCCGAGGTCGCTGCCACGGGTGAGAACGAGGTCACGATCACGCTCCAGACCCCCGACTACACGCTGCCGTCATCGCTCAGCACGATCATCGGCGTCGTCGTGCAGCAGGCGCAGCGCGAGGCCGCGGGTGAGAACTACGGAAACCCTGAAGCCGGCGTGATGTGCACCGGCCCCCTGAAGTTCACGCCGGGCAACTGGAAGCAGGGGCAGTCGATCACGCTCGAGCGCTACGACGACTACTGGGATGCCGACGGAAAAGCGATGGCGAAAGAGGTCAGCATCGGCTTCGTCGTCGACCCGACCGCCATCGCGAACGGCCTGAGCACCGGCGAGATCCAGGGCTCCTACGACGTGCCGCTGCCCGCCCTGAATCAGCTGGGATCGAGCGAGACCGGCGAGCTGTACGCCGGCCAGGGCATGCAGAACATGGCGATCATCTCCACCGGCGAGGGCGTCTTCGGCGACCCAGCGGTGCGTCGGGCGCTGACTCGCGCCACGGATCGTCAGGCGATCGCCGACACCGTCTACGAGGGCACCGGAACACCGGCGCGCTCGGTCGTGCCGCAGTCGCCGTGGGACGCGGTCGAGGAGACGTCGCCCGGCATCGCCGACCTGCGCGACGAGCAGCTCCCGGACCTGAGCTTCGACATCGAGGCCGCGAAGGCCGAGCTGGAGGACGCGGAGGTCGACCTGACCCAGCCGATCAAGATCGCCTACCCGAGCGAGCGCAGCTTCTACGCCGACATCCTGAACGAGATGGCGAACGGCGCGAAAGAACTCGGCATCACGCTGGAACCGACCGGAGTGCCCAGCGCCCAGTTCGGCGCCTTCTTCTCCGATCCGGAGGCGCGAGCGGGGTACGACGGGTTCGTCACCACCAACTACCTGAGCGCACCCGATCCGCTGCTGCATCTCATCAGCGTCGCCAAGACCGGCAGCGATCAGAACTACTCCGGCTTCTCCGATCCCGCCGTCGATGCGGCGCTCGACGCGGCCATCGGCGAGAGCGACGATGCCGAGCGGGCGAAGCTGACGGTCGAAGCGGAGGCTCTGATCATGCAGGAGCAGCCGTGGGTGCCGATCAACGACCTCGCGGTGCGCATGTACATGGACGAGAGCATCACCGGTGCTCCTGCGTCGTTCGTGTACCTCTACTACCCGTGGGCCGCTGACCTCGGCGCCACCGCCTGAGCCGAGTACCAGCAGGAAGGGATCGTCCATGGTCTACGTGTTCAAACGGCTCGGCGCGCTGCTCGCCGTGCTGATCGTCTCGAGCTTCATCGTGTTCTCAGGCATGTACCTGGCTCCGGGAAGCCCTGAGCAGTTCCTCGTGCAGGGGCGAACGGTGAGCCCTGAGGTGCTCGCCTCGATCCGTGCGCAGTACGGCCTGGACGATCCCTTCCTTCTCAGGTACTGGCATTGGCTGATCGATGTGCTCCAGGGCAACCTGGGGCGCTCGCTGGTCACTCAGCAAGACGTCACGACGCTCGTCGCGACCCGCATCCCGACGACGCTGTACCTCGCCGGTTTCGCGGCCCTGCTCATCATCGTGTTCGGGATCGGCCTCGGCGTGCTCGCCGCGACCCGTTCAGGCGTGTTCGAGAAGATCGTCGTGTTCGGATCGAACCTCGGGTTCGCCGTCCCCACGTTCTTCGCCGCACTGGTGCTCATGTTCATCTTCGGATCCAATCTCGGCTGGTTCCCCGTCTCGGGCTCCGGCGAGGGATTCCTCGATCGGCTCTGGCACCTGACGCTCCCCGCAATCGCGCTCGCGTTCCCCGGCATCGCCGTGGTCGCGAGGATCACGCGAACCGCGGTGCGCGAGGAGCAGGGATCCGAGCACGTGATCATGGCGATCGCGCGCGGAGTGCCGAAGCAGCTGGTGCTGTGGCGGCACACGATCCGGAACTCGATGCTGCCGGTGACGACCGTCATCGGCACGCAGGTCGCGGGGCTGCTCGCCAGCGCCTTCGTGATCGAGTACGCGTTCACGCTCGACGGCATCGGATCGCTGCTCGTGAACTCCGTTCAGAAGAAGGATTTCGCGGTGGTGCAGGCGATCGCGCTGGTCATGGTGCTCGCATTCGGCATCGTCAACCTCATCGTCGATCTGCTGTACTCCGTGATCGATCCCCGAGTCCGTCTCAGCAAGGGAGTGACGACACGATGACATCCCAGAAGCCCGCGAGCGAGCCCGGCACCGGCACTCGCTCGCAGAACACCATCGCGGTGCAGCTGCTCCGCAAGCACCGGGGCGACGTGCCCGTGTCGGGCTGGCGTCTGCTGAGGCGCCGCCTCGGGCCGGTCGGCGTCGGCAGCCTCATCGTCATCGCGCTGGTGGTGCTCATGGCGATCCTCGCTCCGATCATCGCCCCCTACGATCCGTACGCCGGCGCCGTCACGGCCCGCCATGAGGCGTGGAGCCTCGCGCACCTGCTCGGCACCGACCAGTCGGGCCGCGACATCCTCTCCCGGATCATCTGGGGCGCCCGAACGAGCCTCATCGGCCCGACCATCGTCACGATCGTCACCGCGGTGCTCGCGACCCTGCTCGCACTCACGGCGGTCTGGTTCGGCGGAAAAGTGGACGCCTTCATCAGCCGCATCCTCGACATCCTGTTCGCGTTCCCCAACATGCTGCTCGCGATCCTCGCCGTTGCCATCTTCGGGCCGTCGATCCTCACCGCCTCCCTGGCGCTCGCGATCGGGTTCGTCCCGTACTCGGCGCGCGTGATCCGCTCGGTGGCGCTTCGCGAGCGCAATCTGCCCTACGTCGCCTCGGCGCGCCTGCAGGGGATCTCGGGCTTTCTCATCACCGTTCGCCACATCCTGCCCAACGTGCGCACGCAGATTCTGACCGGCATGACCATCAACTTCGGGTACGCGATGATCGAACTCGCGGCGCTCTCCTTCCTCGGGCTCGGCGTGCAACCGCCGACTCCCGACTGGGGGCTCATGGTCTCCAACGGTCAGGCTTCGCTGCAGCAGGGGTTCTGGGAGCAGAGCATCTTCGCAGGCCTCGCCATCGTCATCACCGTGGCGGCGTTCGGCTACGTCGGTGAGCAACTCGGCGGACGTCGTGCCGCAGGAAGGATCCGCTGATGCTGCAGGTCGATTCACTCGTGCTCACGGTCACCGACCCGGATTCGGGTCAGGCCACCGAGATTCTGCACGGCAACTCCTTCACCCTCGGCTCGGGCGAAGCGCTCGGCCTCGTCGGTGAATCGGGCTCGGGCAAGTCGATGACCCTGAAGTGCATTCTCGGCATCGAACCCTCGAGCGCGCGCGTCGAAGGCTCCATCGAGCTCGACGGCACCGACCTGCTCGGCTCGGGCGGTGAAGAACTCCGCCGGATCCGCGCCAATGATCTCGCCCTGATCTCGCAGAATCCGCACGGATCGCTGAACCCCGTGCTGCCGGTCGGCCGCTTCCTGATCGAGGGCATGAGCGACGCCCGTTCGCTTCCCGCCGCACAGGCGCGAACGCGTGCGGCGGAGCTGCTGCGCCAGGTCGGCATCGATGACACGGAGCGCGTGCTGCGTTCCTATCCGCATCAGCTCTCGGGCGGCATGCTGCAGCGCGTCGTGATCGCGGGAGCCATGTCGGGCGACCCGAAGCTGCTGCTCGCCGATGAGCCGACCACCGCTCTCGACGTCACCACCCAGGCCGAGGTCGTCGCGATCCTCGATGAGAAGCGCCGCGAGCACGGGCTCTCGATGATCTACGTCACCCACGATCTCGACCTCGCGGCGGCGATCTGCGACCGGCTCGCGGTGATGAAGGACGGCGAGATCCTCGAGATCGGCACTCCTGAGGAGATCCGGGATCGGCCGAAGACGGAGTACACGAGGGCGCTCATGTCGGCGCGGCCGCAGCTGTACCCCGATGGGGCTCCGCAGCAGGCTCCCGGCACCGGCCCACTGACGAACACGGAGGATCGCGCATGACCGAGACGTCCCCTGCCCAGTCGGCGACGCGGGGCGATGCAGCCCCCATCATCGAGGTCGAGCACCTCGAGCGCACCTTCCACCTCAGCCGCACCGCGAGCGTCACCGCGCTCGACGATGTCTCGTGCGCGCTGCGAGCCGGCACCTGCCTCGCGGTCGTCGGCGAATCGGGTTCCGGGAAGTCGACCCTGGCGCGCGTGATCGTCGGGCTCGAGACGGCGGACGCCGGAGAGGTGCGGATCGCAGGGACGCCCGTGCGGCCCACGACCTCGCGGCGGGCGCTGCACGAGCGCGCCAAACTCGTGCAGATGGTCTTCCAGGACCCGCAGGGGTCGCTCAACCGCTCCCTGCCCGTCGCGGCGACGATCAACGAGATGCTGCAGGCGCACCGCCCCGATCTCGACCGGGCCGGGCGCCGCGCACGTCTGCTCGAGCTCTTCGCGGAGGTCGGTCTCACCGAGCGTCACGCCGACGCCAAGCCGGAAGCCCTCTCCGGCGGGCAGAAGCAGCGCGTCGCGATCGCGCGGGCCCTCGCGGCCGAGCCGGAGGTGCTCGTGCTCGACGAAGCCGTCTCCGCGCTCGACGTGTCGGTGCAGGCGCAAGTGCTGGATCTGCTGAAACGGCTGCGGAGCGAGCACGGCCTGTCGTACCTGTTCATCACCCATGATCTCTCGGTCGTGCGCGACATCGCCGACGACGTCGTGGTGATGCGCACCGGGCGCATCATCGAGCGCGGCACCGTCTCCGACATTCTCGACCGCCCCACGGATCCGTACACCCGCCTCCTCCTCGCCTCGGCGCCCCGCCCCGGCTGGAAGCCGCGTCGTGGGCTTCGCGACGCTCTCATCGGCGGGGCCGATCGCACGCCGTGACACCGGCGACGACGTCGCCCTCCGCTCCGCGGGCACTCGCCCGACCCTCCACAGAAAGCACTGCTGCATGACTACACAGACCGATCGCCTGCACCTCGACGTCACGGGTGCGACCGCCCATGAACTCGGGGTGAGCCGCGGCTCAGCACTCCGCGGCTCGCTGCCGACGGCATACGCGAAGTACGCCGAACTCTTCCGCATCCTGGGCGTCTCCGAGGAGATGGAACGCGATGGCGTCTCTCGCGTCGTGGCGGCGGTGGATTCGTGGCGCCCCGAGCTGCTCGAGCAGCTCAGGGGTGTCGCTGACGGAGCCGGTGTGCCGTTCGAGCACGTCGTCGCACTGAACGCCCGCACCGAGCTGATCGCACTCGGCACCCGAGGCGCGAGCGAGTGCTCGACGGTCACGGCCCGCCTCGGGGACCACCGGCTCGGCGTGCAGACCTGGGACTGGCACGTCGAACTCGACGCGTACTGGCACACGCACACCGTGACGGGGCACGGGCTGCGGTATGCCGGTCTCACCGAACAGGGGATCCTGTCGAAGATCGGCATGAACGAGGCCGGGCTGGCACTGCACTTCAACATCCTCGGTCACGCGAGCGACGGACCCGATGGCATCCCCATGCATCTGCTGTCGAGCACGGTGCTGTCGGAGTGCGCCTCCGTCGATGAGGCGGTTGCGCTGGTGCGCTCGGCGCCGATCGGATCGTCGTCGGCCTTCACCATGCTCGACGCCTCGCGCGCGGTCTCGCTCGAGATCAGCCCGGTCGGGATCTTCGAGATCCCGGAAGTCGAGGGGTCGGTGCAGCGAACGAACCACTTCCAGCACGCTGAGCCGCTGATGGCGCAGAAGAGCGAGATCTACGAACCCGATTCGACCGAGCGGCTCGACCTCGTGCGCGAGCGGCTGGCCGCTGGTGTACCGGAGTCGTCGACCGAGCTCGTGCGCCTGCTGCGCTCCGAACCCGGTCAGCCGCCGCTCACCTGCATTCCCGACATGTCGAAGGAGTACGGCGATCGGTGGGGCACGCTCGCGACGATCGTCACCGACCCCGACGTCCGGACGATCCGGATCTTCGACGGCATGCCGCAGGCCAGTGAAGCCGGGGAATGGCGCGTGCTGACCGTCTGACCGGCGCGGCCGCTCTGCGCGGCCGCAGCTTGGGGTCGCCGCAGCTTCGGTGAGCGATTCGGCTTCGGTGAGACAGTTCGCTCGCAGAACCCCTCACCGAAGCTGGATCCCGCACCGATGCAGCGGGCGCCCGCCGGCACTGGCACGGGCGTGCAGCACACTGCTGCATGCAGCGCGCCACTGGCATAAAACGTTTTACTTGCCTAGGCTGACGGTACGCACCGCGTCCGATGTGATGCGCAGCGCCGCTTACGCCGCAAGGAGTCCCTCATGCACACCTATCCGAGTTACGTCGCTCCGTCAGGTCGCGCCATCGTCGAGTTCGTGAGGGATCACCCCTTCGCCGTGCTCGCGACGTCGACTGGTGGGGCGCCCGTCGCGACCCACGTCCCCATGGTCTTCCCGCCGGAGGTCGAGCCGGGGGAGACTCTGGTCGGCACGCGCCTCTGGGGGCACATGGGGACGGCGAATGCGCACTGGCGGCAATTCGCTGAGCGGCCTCATGCGCTGCTCGTCTTCGCGTCGTCCCACGCCTATGTGTCGCCCAGCGTCTACGAGTTCACCCCGGCCGTGCCGACGCTCGACTATGCGACGGTGCACCTGACCGGCCGCGTCACCGTGCTCGAAGGGGCGGAGGCGAATCTCGCCGTCGTGGAGCAAACCGTCGCGCAGCTCGAGGGTGCGCGGGGAGAGCCGTGGGACCCCACGGAATCGAGGCACGTGTTCGAGAAGATCCTCGACGGGGTGGTGTCGTTCACGATCGACATCGAGAGCGAAACGGCGATGTTCAAGCTCAGCCAAGACATGCCGGCGGACGTGCACGGCCGGGTGCGGCACGACTTGCTCGAGGGGGATCACCTGCACCCCGACGTCGCCGAGCTGATGGAGCAGGTCGGGATCGACTGCCCGAACCGGGCGCGAGAGTGAGGCACGGCAGTCGGCGCACTGCACTGGGCTGACCGCGCCTGGTCCTGCCTCACTCCGCGCGTTGCGACGACCTCCGCACGATGAGTTCGGAGGCGACGAGGCGCCGCCCTTCCGGGGCCTGGCCGCGCGTGATTCGCGCCAGAAGCTCGACCGTCTCCCTCGCGAGCACTTCGGGCCTCAGGTCGATCGCGGTGATCGGCGGCTCGGCGGTTCGCGTCTGCGCTGCATCCGTGCCGCAGGCGAGGAGGTAGTGCTCGGGGGCGACGTAACCGCGCTCTCGCATCGCCTCCTGGATTCCGGCGGCATGGCGCCCCGTCAACGAGTAGATGGCATCGGGCACGCCGTTCGCGAGGAGCTGCGGAACGAGGTCCCGCCCCCCGGCCTCGCCGAGCCCCTCCGGGCTGCGGAAATGGCGCGGGGTGGCGCCGTGTTCCGAGCACCACCGCAGGTACGCCGATTCGGCATCGGCGTTCCACGAGTTGTCGTCGGTGCCCCCGACGAAAGCGATGCTGCGGGCGCCGCCTTCTGCCAGGTGATCGAGCGCGGTGCGTGTTGCGGCAGCGTCGTCGGAGGCGACCCAGTTCGATGCCTCGGGCTTGCCGGGGTCGCGCCCGAGGGTGACGTAGGGGATCGACCGGCTCTCGAGGAGATCCACGACGGGGTCGTCGCGCACGGGGTCCGTGACGACATAGCCGTCGAGTGAGAACGCCAGTGGTGTGACCGGCCCCTTCACGAGATCGGCCACCTGCATCAGGCTGAGGCCGTGGTCGAGCGCGCTCACCGCGGCGGCGCCGGCGAAGCGGAGGAAGTAATCGACGCCGGGCGGGCTGTAGTTCGCGAGCGCGTCGAGCGGTCGGAGCACGATGCCGATGACGCCGATCTGCGAACGGCGGAGACCGCGCGCGAGCGCGTCGGCCTGGTAGCCCATCGCGGTGGCGATCTCCCGGATGCGCGCACGAGTCTCCTCGGAGAGTGTCCCCTTCTCGTTGAGGGCGTGCGACACCGCCGTGATCGATACGCCAGCTCGAGCGGCGACGTCCTTGATGGTGACGTTGCGGTGACCGGCCATTCGTTCTCCTCGCATCCTGTGAACGACCCTAGTGGCAATGGCGGGCATAAATCGATACATGCATCGTTTGATGACAATTCGGTTACGTGATTGCATAAAACGATTTGTGAAGCTAGCTTGATGACTCAGGGCATTCCGCACCGAAGCGGAGCCGCGGGACTCGTCACGCTGCGAACCCCACTCACCACAGTCTGTCGAAGGAGTCACTACGGTGTTGAAACTCTCACGAACGCGCGTCAGGACCGCATCCGGCGCCGCACTCGCACTCGGGCTCGCGTGCGTGCTCAGCTCTTGTGCAGCGCCGCCTTCGAGCGGCCCAGCCGCAGCGCAGGAGGAGGCGGCTCCCGGCTTCTTGGCGGTCGCCGACTCGGCGCTCGACGGGCAGGGCGCGCTCACCGTGCAGCTCGACTACGACACGAGCGAAGCCGACGGTCTCGATCCGGCAACAGCGCAGACCGCCCGCTCATGGAGCATCATGGGCCTCGTCTACGAGACGCTCGTCACCACCGACGAGAACTTCGAGATCCAGCCCGAGCTTGCCACCGCCTGGGAGCAGCCCGACGACACCACGTACGTGTTCACCATCGACACGACCGCGACCTTCTCGAACGGGCGGGCCGTGACCGTCGACGACGTCGTCGGCAGCCTGCAGCGCCAGGTCGACAGCATGAGCGTCTGGTCGGGGCAGATGGGGCCGATCGAGTCCATCGAGGCCACGGGCGACGATCAGGTGACGGTGCGACTCAGCAGCCCCTACGCGCCGTTCCTCGCGGCGCTCGCCAACACCCCTGCCGCGATCCTGCCCATGCAGGAGGTGAACGACGGCAGCCTCGACCTCGCAACGACGATGCTCGGCACCGGACCGTACGTCGTCGACGCGCATCGGCAGGATGAATCGTGGACGTTCACGGCCAATGCCGATTGGCGCGGCGGCGACGACCTCGCCGTCCAGACGCTGGAGCTGCAGATCGTCGATCAGGAGACCACGCGTCAGGCCGCACTGCGAGAGGGCAGCGCGGGTCTTGCGAACTTCGGCAGCATCGACGCGCTCACCCAGCTCGCCGATGCCGGCGACGTTCAGGTCGTCAATCAGACGCAGAGCGACTTCTACTACGTCAACGTGAATTCCCAGGTCGAAGGCTCACCGCTGCAGGATCGAGACGTGCGGTTCGCCATCAACACGGCGATCGATCGTCAAGCGATCGCCGATATCGTCTTCGCAGGTGAGACGACTCCGACGGGCGCGACCCCGTCGAACCTGCCAGGGGCGTGCGCCGTGGACGCACTCCCGTCGGAGCAGGCCAGTGTCGAAGACGCGCAGAAGCTCATCGAGGAGTCGGGCGCCGGCGACGTCACGCTCGACATGGTCGTCTACACCTCGGAGCCGGTCATGGGTCAGATCGCCCAGCTCGTGCAGCAGCAGCTCGCCGAGATCGGCGTCACCGTCAACATCGAGCAATTCGACACCGCGACGTACAATGCTCGCGTCTTCACCGCACAACCGGGCGACTTCGATCTGTCGCTGGGCTGGTTCGCGGGGTACGTCGACCCGTCGATGGTGACGAAGTGGTGGAATCCCGAGCAGGCCGGCTTCAACCTCGGATTCACCGGTCAGCATGACGACCTCAACGCGCTCATCGCTGAAGGAGCGGAAGTCACCGACCCCGATGAACGAGCCGAAGTGCTCACGGAACTGTGCGCGACTGCGGATGAGTACTCCGAGATCGTGCCGCTCGTGCACCGTCCATCGATCGTCGGGTACGACGCCGGAGCGGTGAGCCCGACGATCCAGAGCAACGAGGGCTACGGCGACATCTTCCGGGACATCACCGCGTACCGCCTTCCCGACACCGCTTCCGAGTAACGAAGGACGGGCATGCTGCAACAACTCCGCTGGTCGGCCGGGCGGGTGATGAGTGCGCTCATCACCCTGCTCGGTGTGTCGATCCTGATCTTCACCGCGGTGAGACTGATGCCGGGAAGCTACGAGGACATCATTCTCGGCCCGCTCGCCTCGCCGGAGGAGCGGGCGGCACTCGCCGCGGCCTACGGCCTCGATCAGCCCCTCATCATCCAGTACTTCTCCTGGATCGGCCAGATCGTCTCCGGCGACCTAGGGACCTCGTTCGTCACCCAGAGCCCGGTCAGCGCCGAACTCGGCGCGCGGATCCCGGTGACGGCCCTGCTGACCGTCATGGCCCTCATCATCACAGTCGTGATCGGCATCCCTCTCGGAGTGTGGACCGGGGTGCGCGCAGGCGCGAAACAGGGCGGTGCCGTCGGTCGCATCGTGTCGGGCCTCGGCATCAGCGTGCCGGAGTTCGTGCTCGGCAGCGTGGTCGTCTTCGTCTTCTCCCGATTGGCGCTCGGCATTCAGGTCGGCGGCTTCTCACGCATCGGCTCGGGATTCGGGCCGACGTTCCAGGCGCTCCTGCTCCCGGCCGTCGTGCTCTCGGTGTTCTGCGTCGCGGCCGCGGCCCGCACCACGCGCGACGCCGTGATGAACGTGCTCGTCGAGCCGCACATCGCCGCCGCGGTCGCCCGAGGTGAGACGCCGTGGCACATCGTTCGCCACCATGTGATGCGCAATGCCGGCATCCCCATCCTCACCCTCCTCGCCACCATCACCGCTTACCTGCTCGGCGGTGCCGTGATCGTCGAGACCATCTTCAACATCCCCGGCCTCGGCTCCTTCATGGTGACCGGCCTCGACCGCCGCGACTTCGCCGTCGTGCAGGCATCGGTGCTCTTCGCCGCGGCCGTATTCATCGTGGTGAGCCTCGTGCTCGATCTGATCACGAGCGCGCTCGACCCTCGTGTCGCAGTCACCGGGAAGGCAGGATCATGACCACGTATTCGCTCCCGCTCGTCCGCCGCAAGCGGCCGCCGAGCACGCGCCCCGCCAGAGACGGGCTCTTCGTCGGCGCAGTGGCGACGCTGACCGCGATCGTCGGCATCGCCGTCGTCGCCGCGATCGTGCCGTTCGCCGGCGACCCCGCCAAGATCGTCGGCCCCCGGCTCAGCCCGCCCTCAGCGGCGGCACTGCTCGGCACCGATGCGCTTGGCCGCTCGGTGCTCGCCCGGCTGCTCGAAGGCATCGGCACCACGCTCGTGCTCTCCGCAGTGGCCGTGCTCTGCACCGCGGTGATCAGCATCGTGCTCGGCATGGTCGCCGGGTACCTGGGAGGGTGGACGCGCGAGGGCGTCATGCGCTTCGTCGACGTGCTCTACTCGTTCCCGTCGATCGTGCTCGCCATTCTCATCGCGGCGGTCGTCGGCCCTGGCCAGGTTGCGGCTCTTGCGAGCATCGTCCTGGTGACCGTGCCGCTGATGACGCGGATGGTGAGTGCAGCTTCCCTGGCGGTCGCGAAGCGAGACTTCGTGACGACCGCCAAGATCAGCGGCGTCTCCGGCCCGGTGATCCTCTTCCGCCACGTGCTGCCCAACATCAGCGGCACGATCGCAGTGCAGGGCACTTACGCGCTGTCAGTCGGCATCCTGGTCGAAGGCGGCTTGAGTTTCCTCGGGTACGGCGTGCAGCTGCCGCAGTCATCGCTGGGGCTGCTGATCCAGGAGGGGTCGAGCTACATGGTGCAGGCGCCCTGGCTGCTGTTCGCACCCGCCGTCGTGCTGGTGCTGGCGATCCTCGCCATCAATCTCGTGGGCGACACCCTGCGGGATCGCCTCGACCCGCGCGAGACAAGGAGTCTGGTATGAACGCGGACGCACCCGAGCCATTCGTCTCGATCTCGACCCTCAGCGCGGAGTACCGTTCGCGGCTCGGAGTGACCCGCGCCCTCGAAGACGTCTCGCTCGACATCGCGCCCGGCGAGCTCGTCGCGATCGTCGGGGAATCCGGATCGGGCAAGACGACGATCTCCCACGCCATCGGGCGCATGCTGCCTCGCGCATGCCGCATCACCGCGGGCGAGGTGCGCGTGCTCGGGCACGACCTGGCATCGCTCGCCCCCGACGATGTGAGGCGGATACGCCGTGAATCGCTCGGCTTCATCCCGCAGGATCCGATCGCTTCCCTCAACCCGACGATGCGCATTCGGCGCCAGCTCGAGCTCGCACTCGCCCCGCTGGGGCGACCGACGGACGCGGCCTCGCTCACGGCGCTGCTCGGGAGCGTGAAGATTCTCGAACCAGAGCGCGTGCTCCGCCTGTTCCCGCACGAGGTCTCTGGCGGCATGGCTCAGCGCATCGCGATCGCGCTCACCATCGCTCGCGAACCGCGCATCCTCATCGCCGACGAGCCGACCGCGTCGCTCGACGCCCAGGTGCGCGACGAGATCCTCGAACTGATCGTCGACTTCGTGCGGCGCTCAGGCGCGAGTCTCATCTGGATCAGCCACGACCTCGGGGCTGTGCGCAAGTGGTGCGATCGAGTCGTGGTGATGCACCGCGGCCGGATCGTCGAGGCCGGACCGACCGCACGGGTGCTCGACGCGCCAGAGGCCGAGTACACGCGCGCCCTCGTGGCGGCGATCCCGGCGCGCAAGGGACCGGTCGGCACCATGCCGGATCGCGCGCGGGCCGCATCCAGCACCAGTCGTGCGACGCCGCACCATTCGGAGGAGATCTCATGACGGCGACCGAGACGAACGCGGTACTCGAGATGCGCGATGTGAGCGTCTCGTTCACGAGTGGCGCCGGCGCGAAACGACGCACGGTGCGAGCGATGAACGGCGTCACGCTCGACGTCGCTCCCGGCGAGACCCTCGGCCTCGTCGGCGAATCCGGGTCGGGCAAGACCACGACGGCCGCCGTAGCGCTCGGACTGCGCGCGCCCGACAGCGGCGAGGTGCGTCTGCTCGGCCGACCACTCAGCCGGTCGCGGAAAGCCACAGCCGGCAAGATCCAAACGGTTCTCCAGCACCCCCACTGGTCGCTCAACCCGCGGCGACGGGTGGGCGAATCCGTGCGCGAACCGCTCACCGTCGCGAGACGAGATCTCTCGCGCGAGCAGCAGCGGGCGAGAGTGGGCGAGATACTCGAGCATGTCGGGCTGAACCCAGGGTTCGCCGAACGCTACCCCCACGAACTCTCGGGCGGGCAACGGCAGCGAGTCTCGGTCGCACGCGCACTCATCACGGAACCCCGCTTCATCGTGTTCGATGAAGCGGTCAGCGCGCTCGACGTCGCCGTGCAGTTGCAGATCCTGTCACTGATTCGCGAACTCCAGCAGGAGCACCGCTTCGGCGCGCTCTTCATCTCGCACGATCTCGGTGCGGTGCAGCGCGTGGCGGACCGGGTCGCCGTGCTGTTTCGAGGCGATCTCGTCGAAACCGCGCCCACCGAGCACTTCTTCGACGCCCCGGCCCATCCCTACTCGCAACAACTCCTGGAGTCCCTGTGAACACCTCATCCCACGAACCGCACGCGCTCGCAGAGATCGACTCCGGCGCCGTGATCGACCCAGCACCGCGCCTCGCCGGCGCACCCGTCTTCGGCGGACCGGGCAACGGCGACTTCGACCTCGTGCCGCAACGGAGTGACGGACGCGAACGGCTGCGCTTCGACTTCCCCGGTGTGCGCATCGGTTCGGCGCATTACGCGGAGGGGCCGACCGGGGCGACCGTGATCCACCTGCCGGCAGGCGCACGCACCGCGGTCGACGCGCGCGGCGGCGCAGTCGGGCTCGCTGGCGGCTACGACTTCAATCACGCCATCTGCCTCGCCGGTGGCTCCGTGTACGGGTTGGAGGCAGGAGCCGGTGTCAGCGATGCGCTGCTCGAGCGCTTCGAGAACCGCACCGGGTTCGCCGACCTGCAGCTCGTCTCGTCGGCGATCATCTACGACTTCTCAGCGCGCTCCACATCCGTCTACCCCGACCGGGAGCTCGGCCGCGCCGCGTTCGACTTCGCGGTCGAGGGCGAGTTCGCGCAGGGCCGCGCCGGCGCCGGAATGAGCGCCTCTTCCGGGAAGGTGGATTGGGAGCGCACGGAGATCACCGGTCAGGGCGCCGCATTCAGGCAGATCGGGGATGTGCGCATCCTCGCGGTCGTGGTGCCGAATCCCGTCGGAGTCATCCTCGATCGCGCCGGGCGCGTGGTCCGGGGAAATTACGATGCGGCTACGGGAGAGCGCCGCCATCCCGTCTTCGACTACGCCGAAGCGTTCGCCGAGCACCGGGCGGCAGAGACGCAATCGGGCAATACGACCATCAGCGCGCTCATCACGAACGTGAAGATGAGCACCGTCGAGCTGAACCAGTTCGCGAAGCAGGTGCACAGCTCGATGCATCGGGGTATCCAGCCCTTCCATACCGACATGGATGGCGACACCCTGTTCGCCGTGACGACCGATGAGATCGACCTCCCCATCAGTCCCGGCTCATCACGAGGCCGGCTCTCGGTCAATGCCACCGCGCTCGGAGCAATCGCCTCCGAAGTCATGTGGGACGCGCTGCTCGAAGCGGCGAAGTAGCGGGGGACGAATGGACATCGTCACGACGACCGTTGCAGGAGTCGGACCGCGAGCGCGCGGCACCGAGATCGGGGCGCGCTTCGGCGCCGAGATCCGCGAGACCGTCGGCGGCTACCTCGACTTCTTCGGGGTGCGCGGACTCACTGAGGATCGCGTGCGCGAGATCGCAGACAGCTGCTTCGACGCGTTGCGCGCCTGGGCTCCCCACCTCGCCGTCGAGCTCGAGGCGACCGCGCTCGCCGCTGAGGTTCCGCTCTGGCAGCTGGCCGCGCTGAACGCCCGAACCGAGGTGCTCGCCGTCGTCGAACCCGACGCCGAGGGGGAGTGCTCGACCGCGGTCTTCGCGCCGCGCGGCCCTCGTCTGCCGGAGAGCATCCAGACCTGGGACTGGCACGAGTACCTGTGCCGCGCGGGGCTCGTCATGTCGTACACGCCGGATGCCCCTCCGGGGGCGTCGGCTTCCACGAGGGTGGGGCGCGTCACGCTGTTCACCGAGTTCGGCGTGCTCGGCAAGATCGGCGTCAATGACGCGGGCGTCGGCGTCCACTTCAACATCCTGCATCACGCGAGCGATCGCGGTGTCGGGGGAGTGCCGGTGCACGCGATCGCCCGGCGCGTGCTCGACGAGGCGACCTCCGTCGATGAGGCGGAGGCCATCATCGCATCGGCGCCGGCCAGTGCGTCGACGGTGCTCACCGTCGTCGCCGGGGCGGACGCCGAGCACCGCGCTGCGTGCTTCGAGATCTCGCCGGACGGGCTCGCTGCGGTGCGCCCCGACGAGCAGGGGTGGCTCGCGCACACAAACAACTTCCTCGCCCCGTCCCAGGTGCCGGGGGAGGCGACGACCGACACCTCGACGACCTACGCGCGCTTCGACCACGTAGTCGCACAGCGGCCGCACATGGCTGGTCTCCCCATCGAGCAGCGCGCTCGGGCGATGGCGGGTGAGGCGGGCGCGTTCGCTCCCATCTGCTTCCGGCCCGACCCCTCCGAGCCGCTGCACGAGCAGTGGTCGACGCTGCTCACGATCGGCTTCGACCTCGCGGCGGGCCGGCTCGAGTACTACCCGGGCTCACCCGTCGCGATGGCGGAGCACGGCGCGAGCCGATTCGGCTGACCGCCTGACGCTCACCAAATGAGCGGTGGCTTCGCCGCTGGGGTTTCACCGGCCCGGCTTCGGTGAGCGATTCGGCTTCGGTGAGGCGCTTCGTGCACCGTGCTCCTCACCGAAGCCGAATCTTCCACGGGCGCGCGCGGCGCCCGCCGCGCGCGGTTCAGCGCACCACGGGCACCCCGTCGACGTACGTCGCGACGACGCCGATGGTGGCGAGCTCCTGCGCTGAGACCGAGAGCGGGTCCGCGGCGAATACGGTGAACGCCGCGCGGGCGCCTGGCCGCACCTCGCCCTCGTCGACGACCCCGATCGCGCGGGCCGCGTGGGAGGTGTACCCCTCGAGCGCCTGCGTCGCGGTGAGCGCCTGCTCCGGCTGAATCGGGGCGAGTTCGGGCCGGGCAACCGGGGCGCGGAGGATCGCCTCTGCCATCATCACACGCGGGTCGTACGGGGTGACCGGCCAGTCGCTGCCGAGCGCCAGCACCGCCCCCGAGTCTCGGATGTCGCGGCACCGCCACCCGTGCGACGCGCGCTCCTCGCCGAGTCGCACCGACCAGTTGTCGGTGCGGTCCGCCCGCGTGTGGCGCGTGCCGTGGATGGGCTGCATGCTGGCGGCCACGCCGAGCTCGGCGAAGCGCGGCACTGTGCCGTCGGGGATCGTCTCGATGTGCTCGATGCGGTGCGCAGCCCGGCGGGCGACCGCTCCGAGCGATTCGATCGCGTCGAGCACGAATGCCACGCCCTGATCGCCGATCGCGTGCGTCGCCGTGGCGATCCCCCGCTCCGCGAAGAACCCGAGTGCCTCCCGGTAGGCTGCCGGGTCGGTCCAGATGGAGCGGCGCCCCTGGCCGTAGCAGTCGGGCTCGTGCAGCCAGGCCGACCCGTTGTCGACGGTGCCGTCGATCATGAACTTGACGCCTTCCACGCGCCACCTGCGTCCGTGCAGACCCTGCAGTGCCGCGATCTGCTCAAGTGTCGCCGTGGTCGACCCGGGCGGCACCATCGGTGAGAATCGCAGCCGGATCGGCAGGTCGCCGCGCGACTCGAGTGTTTCGAGCACCTCCCGGCTGCCCGGATGGAAGTCCATGACGTGCGTACCGGTGATGCCGCTCGCCGCCATTCCGTCGAGCACGACGCCGAGCCGGTCGGCGAGTTCGTCGGTGCCCTCGCTCGGGATGTGCGCCAGCACGAGGTCCATCGCGGCGAGCTCCAGCAGGTACCCGGTGGGGGCGCCCTGCTCGTCCACGCCGACCGCCGACTCGTCGGGGAACGTCTCGCGCCCGGTGAGGCCGACGGCAGCGATGCCAGCGCTGTTGATCACGGCCGAGTGAGCGTCGCGCAGGCGGAGGAACGCGGGATGCCCGGCGGCGGCGTCATCGAACAGCTTTCCGGTGAATCCCGTCTCGGTGAAGATGTTCGGGTCGGTTCCCCACCCGAAGATCCACGTGCCGGGAGCGGCCTCTGCAGCGGCAGCGGCGATGCGATCCTGCGCCTCTGCGAGCGTGAGATCGGTGAGCTGCACGCCTCGCGTCAGTTCGAGCCCGAACACGATGTGCGTGTGGCCGTCGACGAGGCCGGGCACCAGCGTCGCACCGGGGTGCTCGTCGATGACGGTGCGGTCGCCGACGTGGATCGCCAAATCGTCTCGCGAGCCCACGGCGATGATACGGCCGTCACGGATCGCCACGGCGTCGGGGTCTGCCGGGTGGGAGGCCGCCGCGTCCGCGAAGGTGCGGATGCGGTCCACGGCGATCACGCGGTCGGCGATTTCGAAGGGTTCGGCGGTCGCCGCGGGGGAGGATGCTGAGTGGGTCATGCTGGTCTCCGGGTCAGTGCTGCTGGACGGGCGCGGTGTCGGGGTGCGCGGCCGCTGCTTGAACGACGGGCACGGCAGTGGTGTTGCCCTGCTCGAACTTGCGGCTCCGGCGCGCGATGACGAAGAGCGCGGCGGCGAACACCACGCTGGGAATCGACACGGTGATCGCGTACTGCAGCGGGGTGAGCAGCCCGACGAGCTGGCCGCCCACCAGGGGGCCGAATGCGACGCCGGCGAGGTAGAAGCCCGACACGAGCACTCCGGTGCGGCCGGTCACGTCCATGATGGCGGCGAGACCGGTGAACAGCACGAGGATCGCGCCGTACATGACGCCCCAGGCGAGGATCGCGACGGTGTACGCGAGCGGGGTCGTGCTCGTCACCATGATGAACTTGGTGACGGTGCTGACCGCGATGATGAGGGCGAACGACCAGCTGCGTCCGAGCCAGCGCAGTGCGAGGGGTGCGAGCAGCGCTCCGACGAGACCGCCGAGCACCTTCCCGGCGAGCAGCGAGCTGTTCGTCTCGGGGCTGATGTCGGATTGCTGCGCGAGCACGCTCGTCATCGAGTAGACCATGTCTTCGGTCAGCGACCAGAGCAGGATGGAGACGGCGAAGACCAGAGCGGCGGCTCCGATGGTGGTGCGCACCCGGCCGTCGCCCGTGTCGATGGCGCCGGTCGCGTCGAGTGCGCTCGCCGGCAGGTTGGGCAGGCCGCCGGCGAGCAGCAGCCCGATGACCCCGAGCGCAGCGATCACGATGAGCACGGTCCGCAGGTCGTTGTGGAAGATCGGGGCGATGGCGAGCAGCGCGGCCGCGCCGAGGCGGTTGATCACCATGATCGTGGTCACTGTGCGATCGGGGTTGCGGGTCGATGACGCTGCGGCGGTGCCGGTCGCGATCATGATGCCTGCGCCAATGCCGCCGACGATCAGTCCGATCATCACGGTCGGTGTGGTGAGGATCGCGGCGGGAAACCCGTATCCGACGATCATCAGCAGGAGGCCGACCCGTCCGAGCTTCGGTCGGTCGGCGCGGGCGATGAAGCGGTTCGTCACGAACATGGCGAGCGCGGATCCGGCGGTCATGCCCGTCGCGAGCGCGCCGGCAGCCGCGATGTCGACACCGAGGTCTTGCACCATCGCCGCGATGAGCACGGGCACGAGGTTCGCGGCCATGAGTGCGAACACCCAGGTGCCGACGAACCCGAAGACGACCCTGCCCGTGAGTGCGGCGAGACCGCTTGCGGCAGGATTCGGGGGAGAGATGTTCGACATGGGACTCCTTCGTCGCGTGATCGGGGTGAGCGCGGCGGGCGCCGACGGCGCTCACAAGTGCGGGAACGTTCCCGCAACGCCTGCAAATATACGTCGCGCGATTCGTGCCCGCAACTCGTACGCGTCGCCGGGCCGGTGCGCGGACCGTACACTGAGGCTATGGCGAGTGAGGGATCCGGGGTCACAATCGTCGACATCGCACGCGCTTTGGGCATCTCGAAGACCGCCGTATCGGCGGCGCTGCACGGCAGCGGCCGCGTCTCAGAGGCGACGAGGGACCGCGTGCTCGCGGAGGCCGCTGCGATGGGGTACGTCTCCAATCGAGCCGCGCAGCGCCTGCGCGGCGGCCGGAACGGCGCCATCGGACTGGGCGTTCCGCACGATGTGAGAGAACTGTCGTTCTACATGGAACTCGCATTCGGCGCCGCCGACGCCGCGGCCGAGGCGGGAAGCGACCTGCTGCTGCTCGCGGACACCGTGCCAGGTGCCGCGCGGAGACCCAGCATGGACGGCGTGATCGTGGTCGATCCCACGCCGTCCGCGTTCCCGCGACTGCTCGAGCGCATCGGAGACGTCCCGGTGGTGACCGTCGGGGAGTACCTCGGCCCGGAGCGGCAGCGGATCTCGGCGTGGATCGCCGCCGATCATCGGGCGCTCGTCGCCGAAGTGCTCGACGGCTTGGCCGAGGCGGGGGCGACGGCGCCGGCACTGGTGGCGCTCCCCGCCGACCGCGAACCGGCGTGGGCGCACGATGTCGCGGAGGGGTATCGCTCCTGGTGCGCGGCGAACGACGCGCGGCCGGTGCTGCTCCGATCAGTCCTCGACCCCGACGAGACGGAACTCGCCGAGACGATGCGCCGCGCCGTTGCCTCGGGCTCCGACGGCATCGTCTGGGTGGCGCAGGGCCTCGTGCTCCGAGCACTCGCCGCGCAGTCCGCCGGCCGCAGCGGTCGTCCGGGCGGGGCGAAGGGGGCGGGCGGCCTCGAGCGCGACGGCAGCGGAGCTCCGGGATCGCGACTCGTGATGGCCACGATGGCCGCGGAGCCGGGCGCTCCCGGAGTGGCGGGAGTCGACCTCCGTGCGCGCGAGTACGGCCGATCAGCGGTGCGGTTGCTGCTCGGAGTGCTCGACGGGCGCGTGGCACCCGGAACACGTGAGGTGCACGACGCCCGGGTGATTCGCCCCGCCTAGATCACGACGCGCCGAGCAGCTCCCGCACGCGCGGCATCACCTCGGTCGCGTAGAGCTCGATGCTGCGCATGAGCAACGCGTGCGGCATCGTGCCGTTGGCGTACTTCAGGTCGAAACGGTCGGCGGTGAGGCTGCGCACCGTGGCCGCGATGCGCTGAGCCACGGTCTCGGGGGACCCGACGTACAGCGAGCCGCTGTCGGCCTCGCGCTCGAATTCTGCGCGCGTGGTGTTCGGCCAGCCGCGCTCGGCGCCGATGCGGTTGCGATTCTTCTCGAAATGCGGCCACAGCTGCTCCCGCGCCTCGGCGTCCGACTCGGCGATGTGTCCGGGGGAGTGGACTCCGAGCGGCATGGCTGCGCGACCGAGTTCGCGCTGGGCCTTGCGATACAGATTCGCGAACGGGGCGAAACGAGATGGGTCGCCTCCGATGATCGCGAGCATCATGGGGATGCCCATCTGCACCGAGCGCACGACCGACTCGGGGCTGCCGCCCACCCCCACCCACGCCCGCACGCCCTCGGGCTGCTCGGTCTTCGGGTAGACGTGCTGGTCGACGAGCGCTGCGCGATGCTGCCCCGACCAGGTCACCGGGCCCTCCTCGCGGAGCCGCGCGAAGAGGTCGAGCTTCTCCGAGAAGAGCGCATCGTAATCGTTCAGATCGTAGCCGAAGAGCGCGAATGACTCGATGAAGGATCCCCGGCCGAGCACCGCCTCAGCGCGACCCGAGCTCACAGCGTCGAGGGTGGCGAATCGTTCGTACACGCGCACCGGGTCGTCGCTCGAGAGCACGGTCACTCCCGTGCCCAACAGGATGCGCTCGGTGCGACCGGCGATGGCGGCGAGCACGATCTCGGGCGATGTGAGGGCGAAATCGTCCCGGTGATGCTCGCCGAGCGTGATCGCGTCGACGCCGAGGCGGTCGGCGAGAACGGCCTGCTCGATGACGTCTCGGAGCACCTGCGCGTGCGACTTCCGCCCGCCCGCGTCGTCGAATGTCACGTCACCGAACGTGTCGAGGCCGAGGATGAGCTGATCGGGGGTGGCGCCGGCGACGGCGCGAAGCGGGGTCATGCCGGTGAGAACACCGACGGGGCTCCTGCTATTCCGACCGCGGCGCGGAGAGACACTGTGCGGAGAGACGGGATGCGACTACGCGCGGCGGCTTGAGACGACGAACCCGACAGCTGCGGCGGCGACGCCGAAGGCGGCCGGCCACACCCAGAACACGCCGAGCGCGAGGAGGGCGGCGACCGCAGCGGCGATGAGGCACAGCTCGAACAGCGCCTGCGCGAAGCGATCCACGCGCAGGACCGGCTTCGGCGAGAGGAAGAGCGCCCAGAGCAGTACCGCGAGTACGAAGAGTCCGAGGCCCGTGAAGATGCCGGGGAACGGCAGCGGCCAGGCGAGGAAGCCCCACACGGTGACGATCACGATCGCTGCGAGGTGGAAGAGACCGCGCGCAAGCAGCAGCGCGGGGCTCGCAGCGTGCGGGGCGGGTGTCGAAGAACTACTGGTCACCGAACCAGTCTACCCGCCCGCCGCCTGCGTCCCCCGCGCCCGCCCCCATCTCCCCACCCCCCCCATCCCCGGGATCGGGGTCGCTTTCGGAGCGTGTCGCTGGTCTGACCGGGTGGGACACCCTCCGAAAGTGACCCGGCTCGGGAGGGGGCAGAGAAGTTGGGGAGGGGCGGCGCGCGGTGCGCGACGTGGTCCAGCGCCTGGGTCGGGAAGTGGTTCATATCTGGCGCCTTCTATATGGTGATGAGGTAGACCACACCCCCGCGCCGCACACATCCCAAGCCCCGGGCACCGAGATCACCGTTGAAGGAGCACCATGACGACAGCGACGTTGCGCGTCATGGACGCCCACGGCGACTTCTCGGAGCCGCAACGGGTGTCCTGGCACGCGGGACGCTTCACGGTGATCGGCGACCCCGCCAACGCGGCGCAGTCCGGAGCTCTCGGCACGGCGGCGGCGCCGCGCATTCCCACTGAGGCCCGCTGGATCATGCCCGGCCTCGTCGACGCCCACCTGCATGCCGCGTGGCACGCCTTCGACGCGGCGGATCGCGCGCATTTCACGGAGGAGGAGGCGCACCGGGCGACGGCAGACGCGCTCCGTCGCACGCTGCGCGCCGGCTTCACGAGCGTACGCGACGCCGGGGGGCTCGCGACCACGACGCGTGAGCGCATCCCGGCCGAGTCCAGGCCCAGAATCGCATGCTCGGTGGCGCTCATCGACCGGGCGCGAGCCGGTGCTGCCGGGGGGATCGACCGTGCGGTGGAGGAGGTGCTCGAGGCGGGAGCAGCCTGGGTCAAAATCGTCGCCACCGATGGAGTGGGATCACCGGCGGGCGCGTCCCTCCAGTCGCACTTCTCGGCGACCGAGTTCGCGAGCGCCGCTCGCAGAGCGGCATCGGCCGGGGCCGGCGTCATGGTCCACGCGTGGGGCGGGGACGCCATCGACTTCGCCATCGAGTCGGGAGCGGCGAGCATCGAGCACGGCATCTACCTGACCGTCGAGCAGGCCAGTCGCGCCGCTCAGTCGGGTACGGCGTTCGTGCCCACGATGCGCATCTACCGCCTCGTGCAGCAGATGATCGCCGCGGGGAAGCTCCCCGCAGGGCTCGCGGCCCGCGTCGACGCGGCGGTGGCTGCGCACCCCGACGCGGTGCGCATCGCCCGAGACCAGGGCGTGGCGATCGCGCTGGGCACCGACTTCGGCACTCCTGAGCAGCACGGCACCAACCGAGTCGAGTTCGATGCGCTGGTCGAAGCCGGGCTCAGCGTGAGGGAGGCGCTGGTCGCGGCGACGTCCTCCGGGGCGGCACTGCTCGCGCGTGCGAAGGATCCCGACGCGCCGAGTCACCCTCCGCCGTTCGGAGTGATCGCGCCGGGAGCGGTCGCGGACGCCGTGCTGCTGGCCCGCGATCCCCGCGAACCCGGTGCCCTGTCCGACCCCGCGTCGATCGTCGGCGTGCTGCTCGAAGGGCGGCTGATCGATCCGCGGCGCCCCGATTTCCCACCCCATCCTCGAGAGGACCACCTGTGACCCCCGCCCTCCGTCTCCGCACGCCCGGTGCCACTGAGCCCGGCGCCATTCAGCCCCGCGCCAGCCAGCACGCCCCCCGCCCGAGCCGACGCGCCGGCCGTCGCACTGCGACCGCAGCTCTCGCGCTCTCCGCTGCACTGCTGCTGAGCGCGTGCGCGGGAGGATCGTCGAGCGGTGCCGGCTCCGGCGACGCCGGTGATCCGGTGAGCGGTGGCACGCTCGAGTTCGGGCGGGTCGCCTCGGTGACCGATCTCGATCTGAATCAGCAGATCACCGCGAACAACGCGTTCGCGATCGACAAGATCTTCGAGCCGCTCGTCAGCTTCGACTCGGACGGCGAGATCGTTCCGTGGCTCGCGGAATACGCGGAGTCCGCAGACGGGCTCACCTACACCTTCACGCTGCGCGACGGACTCGCGTTCTCAGACGGCACGGCGGTGTCTCCCGCCGACGTCGTCTTCTCGCTCGAGCGGCATATCGAGGTGGGCGGGCCGTTGCCGCTGGAAGCTCCGATCGAAGCCATCACCGAATCGGGCGAGCGCGACGTGGTCATCACGCTGAGCGAACGCTACACCCCGTTCCTCTCGGAGCTCGCGAGCTTCTCGAACGGCATCTTCCCGCATGACTTCGGCGGCGCGAGCGAGGAGGAGTTCTTCGAGGATCCGATCGGTACCGGCCCGTTCGTGGTCGAGACGTGGGATCCGAACGGGGACCTCGCCTTCGCGAAGAACGAGCACTACTGGCAGGAGGGCAAGCCCTACGTCGACTCCCTCGTGTACAAGCTCGTGGCCGATGACACGCAACTGCAGCAGCAGCTCGCGGCCGGTCAGCTCGATGCGATCGACGACGTCCCTGCGGCGAATGCGGCGCAGGTCGAGAGCGGTGACGGCATGGTGCTGTCGCAGACGAGTGGATGGTCGACGGAGCAGGTCTTCTTCAACACGCAGCGGGAGCAGTTCGCGGATGAGCACGTGCGCCGCGCCGTCGCGCTCGCGCTGGATCGCGAAGGCATCACGCAGGCGACCACGTTCGGTACGGCAGAGGTGGCCAACGCGCTGCTGCCGCCGACCATCACGGACTCGGCCAACGAGACGGTGCGGCCGCTCGACTTCGACCTCGATGCCGCACGGGAGGAGCTCGCGAAGTCGCCGTATCCTGACGGGTTCTCCGTCACGCTGCTGCTCGCGAGCGGTGACTCGCAACGCGCGCAGATCGCGCAGATCGTGCAGGAATCCCTTGCGCAGATCGACGTCGACGTCGAGATCGAGCAGATCGACATCGCCGCCTTCCGCGAGCGCTTCTTCGCGTACGACTTCGACTTCATGCTCAACAGCGGGCAGTCCGACGCCCCCGACCCCAACGGGTTCATCACCTTCCAGGCCGACCCCGACGGGTTCAGCAAGTCGTACTGGACGCACTACTCGAACGAGCGGGTCACCGAACTCATGCAGCAGGGACGAACGACTCCCGAGGGTGAGGAGCGCACGGAGATCTATCAGGAGATCCAGCAGACCCTCGCCGATGAGGTGCCCTACATCCCGCTGTTCTTCCCGGCGAACCTGAAGGCGACGCGCGACGACGTGCACGGCTTCACCGTGCTTCCGAACGGCAGTGTGCGCTTCGAGGACGCGTGGCTCGCCGGCGGCGCCGAGTAGCCGGAGGCGACGCCATACAGTGGGATCGTGGTGAAACGGGGAGTGCAGGCCGCGGGGCGCGTCGTCGTCCGGATCGCGCCGGTGATGCTGGGGGTCGTCGTCGCGACCTTCTTCCTCCTGCGCCTCGTTCCCGGCGACCCTGCGGCCATGATCCTCGGCGAGCGCGCGACGCCTGAGTCCGTTGCCGTGCTGCGCGCGCAGCTCGGCCTCGATCTGCCGCTGTGGCAGCAGTTCACCGATTTCCTCGGGCAGGTGGTGTTCCACTTCGATACGGGCGCCTCGCTGGTCACCGGGGTGTCGACGCGGGAGCTCATCCTGGACACAGCGCCCGTGAGCGCCGGCATCGTGGCCCTTGCCCTCCTGCTCGCCGTGCTCATCGCCGTGCCGCTGTCGCTTGTCGCCGCGCTGCGCCGCGACGGCCTGGCGGATCACCTCGTGCGGATCCTCCCCGCCATCGGCATGGGAATGCCGCTGTTCTGGGTCGGACTCCTCCTGATCATCGTCTTCGCCGTGCAGCTCGGCTGGTTCCCCGTCGGGGGCGTCGGGTCGGGGCCGGCCGAGCCGCTCCGCAGTCTGTTCCTGCCCGCCCTCGCCGTCGCGCTCGGCATGGCGCCGCCGCTCATCAGGTCGCTCCGCGCCCAGCTCATCGATGTGCTCGAGGCGGAGTTCGTCACGACGCTGCGGGCGGCGCGCATTCCAGAGCGGCGGATCGTGTGGCACCACGTGATGCGCAGCGCTTCGCTCCCCACGCTGACCCTGCTCAGCGTGAACACGGCGTATCTCATCGGAGGAACGCTGGTCGTCGAACGGGTCTTCGGCATCAATGGCCTCGGCTCGCTCCTCTTCCAGTCGATCAGCACGCGCGATTTCCCCGTCGTGCAGGGGATCGCCCTCTACTGCGCGGTCGTCGTCGTACTGATCACGACGCTCGCGGAGGTGCTGTCGAGCGCGCTGGATCCCCGCTTGCGGGTCGGCGACGCACGAAGTCCCGTCGGCGGTGCGGGATCGAATGCGCGGCTCCTGCCCTCCGGGGAGGCCGCACTCGCACCCGACCCGACGGAGGACGAGCGATGAGGGATCCGAGCGCCGCACGCGGCGCCAGCCGGTCGCCGGCGCTCGTCGTCGGCGTGATCCTCACCGGTCTGTTGCTGATCATCGCGCTCGCCGCGCCCGCCCTGGCGCCGTACTCGCCGACTGAACAGCATCTCACGCAGGGGCTGCTGCCGCCCTCGGCGGAGCACTGGTTCGGCACGGACCAGCTCGGCCGCGATGTGCTCTCCCGCATGCTCTACGCTGCGCGGATCGACCTCGGAATCGCCGTGCTCGCCTCGCTCGCCCCGTTCGCGATCGGTGTGGCCGTCGGTCTCATCTCCGGCTACTCCGGGGGCGCAGTGGATTGGGTGGCATCGCGCGTCACCGATACCGTCATCGCTTTTCCGTTCTACATCATCGTGATCGCGCTCGTCTTCGCCCTGGGGGCGGGCGCCGGAGGCATCGTCGTCGCATTCGCCCTCGTCGGCTGGGTCGGGTACGCGCGCGTGCTCCGGGCGATGACGGCCTCCATGCGCGACGCCGGCTGGGTGCGGAGCGCCCGGGGAGGCGGCCTCTCCCACGCGGGCGTGCTGCTCCGCCACGTGCTGCCGAACGTGCTGCCGCAGGCCATCGTGCTGCTCGCCTCTGAGATCGTGCTCATCATGGTCGCGATCGTGACCCTCGGGTATCTCGGTCTCGGGATCCGACCGCCGACGCCCGACTGGGGCACCATGATCGCCGATGCTCAGCAATTCGTGACGACACACTGGTGGCTGGCGGCCCTCCCCGGGTGCGCGGTGGTGCTCACCGGCATCGCGCTCTCACTGCTGGGCGACGGCATCGGCGATCTGATGCGCGTGGGCGGACCGCGCAGCCGGGTTTCCCTGGTGTCGCCCTCCCTCACCGGCACTCCCGGTACGCGCCGCCGCGAGCGTTCGCTCAGCCGGGAGCATCCGCGCCGCCGGGAGCATCCGCGTCGCCGGCTGCGCGAGCACGTCGCGCCCGAGCGCGGGACCGTGAGCATCCGCGGACTGCGCATCGCGACGACGGGCGGCGCCGTGCTCGTCGGGGACCGCGCCGGTATCGACCTCGAGCTGCGGGCGGGTGAGGCTCTCGGCATCGTTGGCGAATCCGGCTCGGGCAAGAGCCTCACCCTGCGCGCCGTGCTCGGCCTGATGCCGCGCGGACTCCGCATCGCCTCCGGGAGCATCGCGGTCGGCGGCTCGGTCGGCATGGTGTTTCAAGAACCGCTCACCGCGCTCGATCCGTTGACCCGAGTCGGCAGGCAAGTGCGCGCCGCCGTGCGCGCCGCAGATCCGGGTCTCGGCGCGCGTGCCGCAGACGAACGTGTGCACGACCTCCTGGCTCAGGTGCGTCTCGTCGACACGGTGCGCATCGCCAGCTCCTATCCGCATCAGCTCTCGGGGGGTCAGCGGCAGCGGGTGGTGATCGCACTCGCGCTCGCCGGGTCGCCCGACGTGCTGCTCTGCGACGAGCCGACGACGGCACTCGACGTGACCGTGCAGCGCGACGTGCTGCTCCTCCTGCGTGAGCTGCGCGTGGAGCGCGGGCTCACGCTCGTGTTCGTGTCGCATGATCTCGCGGTGGTGGCGGCGATGTGCGAGCGGGTCGTCGTCATGGCGCGGGGCGAGATCGTCGAGTCCGGCGCCGTCGCCGCCCTGGTCGCCGCGCCGAGCGCGGCGGAGACCCGCGCGCTGCTCGCGGCGGTCCCGGCGCTCCCGAGGCTCGCCGCACGCCAGGCTCCCGCCGAGCATTCGGATCTCGCCTCGAGACCCGGCGAAGCGCAGGCCCAGCACGCGCTCGGCGTCGACGCGCGCCCCTCACTCCTCGAAGTGCGCGACGCCGCCGTGAACTTCGGAGCGGTCAGCGCCGTGTCCGGTGTCTCGTTGCGCCTGAGCGCCGGCGAAGTGCTCGGAGTCGTTGGGGAGTCGGGCTCGGGCAAGACGACGCTCGCGCGCGCCATCGCCGGTCAAGCCACGCTCTCCACAGGCGAGGTGCGGCTCGACGGGGTCGCGCTCGGCACGCGGCGCGGTCGGTCGGAGCGGCGGCGGATCCAACTCGTGCCCCAGGATCCCTACTCGTCGCTGACGCCGCGTCGCACGATCGGCAGCGCGCTCGACGAGGTGCTGCGACTGCGACGCGCCGGCACCGCGCGCAAGGCGGGATCGCGCGGTCTCGCGCCTGCTCGGGCGGTTCGGATCGCGGAACTGCTGCGTCAGGTCGGGCTCGATCCAAGCCTCGCCGGCGCCACGCCCGACCGGCTGTCGGGTGGTCAGCGCCAGCGCGTCGCGATCGCCCGCGCGCTCGCCGCCGACCCGCAGGTGCTGGTGGCCGACGAGCCGACCTCCGCGCTCGACACGACCTCTCAAGCCCGTGTGATCGAACTGCTGCAGAGGCTGCGCGACGATCTCGGACTCGGCATCGTCTTCGTCTCGCACGATCTCGCGGTCGTGCACGAACTCTGCGATCGGGTGCTCGTGATGCGCGATGGTGCGGTCGTGGAATCCGGCGACCGCGCCTTCTTCACGGATCCCGGAACGGATTACGGCCGAGCGCTGCTCACCTCGGTCGTGCGGCTCTGAACGATCTGGATCCCCGAGCGCACCCCTGAGGATGCTCGACCGTTGCGCGCTGGCAGCGGGCGCTTGGTACGCTGCCAGTGACAGCCATCGAGGGGGCGGCCATGGACGGCATCATGAACTGGGTCGAGCGCGTGTTCGACGGCTCGCTGTTCGATGGCGGAATCTTCCTCATCATCGGTGTGGTCGGCGGCGTGCTGCTGCTGATCTCGCTCCTGCTCGACGGCATCTTCGATGCCTTCGACTTCGGCGACGGGCCGCTGAGTCTCACGACCATCGCAGCATTCACCGCGATCTTCGGGTTCGCGTCGTTCGCGAGCGTCGGCGCCGGCATGTCGACCCCCGTCGCGACGATCGTGGGCGCGCTCTCCGGCCTGCTCGGAGCCGCAGCCGCGTGGTGGCTCTCGCGAGCCATCAGAGGGGCAGAGTCGAATACCGCCGTCAGTGGCACCGACCTGGTCGGATCCACCGGCGCCGTCGTCCTCGCAATCCCGGCGAACGGACTCGGCGAGGTCGCGGTCACGCGGCACGGCGAGCGAATCTCCCTCTCAGCGTCCGCCGAGGCTCCCGTGCCCCGAGGCGCGCAGGTGCGCATCGTGCAGGTCGTGACCTCGACCTCGGTGCGCGTCGAACCCGTACTCCCTGAATCCCACGCCCAACCGTTACCCCGAACGGAGACGTAATGTTCCTCGCAAGCCCGGCGATCATCGGCATATTCGGTGCGGTGATCGCACTCGTGCTGATCGCGCTCGTCATCATCAAGCGATACCGGATCGCGAAACCGGATGAGGCGATCATCGTGACCGGCGGCAAAGGCAAGGAGGTCGTCGACGCTGCCGGCAACCGCGGCCGCGACCTCTCCGGTCAGAAGGTCGTGACCGGCGGCGGTGTCTTCGTCGTCCCGTTCGTGCAGAAGTCGTTCACGATCTCCCTGCGCTCGCGCCGACTCTCGATCACCACGGAGGCCCAGACCACCGACGGCATCACGATGCAGGCCCAGGCCGTCGCCGTCGTCAAGGTCGGCGGAACGCAGGAGATGATCCGGGCCGCCGCCCAGCGATTCCTGTCGAACTCCGATGAGATCGACGAGTCGACGCAGGAGGTGCTGTCGGGTTCGCTCCGCTCCATCATCGGCGGCCTCACGGTACTGCAGATCATTCGCGACCGCGCTGTCGTCGCGCAGAGCGTGCTCGAAGCGGCGGAGGAAGCCCTGACGAAGCAGGGCCTCGTCGTCGACACGCTGCAGATCCAGGAGATCCGCGACGGCGCGGATTACATCTCGAACATCGGCCGTCCTGAGGCGGCCAAGGTGCGCCAGGCCGCCGACATCGCCGAGACCATCGCGTACCAGGCGTCGCAGGAGGCGAAGATCGGCGCCGAGCGCGTGCTGCTCGACCGCAACCGCGAGCTGAAGCTGCGTCAGGCCGAGATCCAGGTCGAGACCGACAAGGCCACCGCGCAGGCATCGGCCGCCGAGCCGCTCGAGCAGGCGATCCAGCAGCAGGCGATCGTCGAGCAGCAGCAGATCACCGCTCAGAAAGAGGTCTCGCTGAAGACCGAGCGACTGAACGCCGACGTGCGCGCGGTCGCCGAGGCAGAGGCGTACCGCGTCGAGGCCCTCGCGAAGGCTGAAGCCGCCGCATCCGTGTCAGCGGCCGAAGGTCGCGCGAAGGCCGTCGAGCGCGAGGGCATGGCGAGCCGCGTGGCGCGTATCGCCGCCGCAGAAGCGCTCGAAGCCGAGGGTCGCGCCGAGGCTGCGGCACTCGAAGCGAAGGGTACCGCGGAAGCGACGGCGATCGACGCGCGCGCCCGCGCACTCGAGACGCAGTCCCAGGCGGTGCTCGCCCAGGAACTCATCCACCTGCTGCCCGAGATCGCGGCGGAGTACGCGCGCGCCATCGGCGCGATCGAGCACATGACCGTCGTGTCGGCCGACGGAACGTCGAAGGTCGCCGGGGAGGCCATGGGCAATATCAAGGGCCTCCTCGAGATGGCGAAGGACACGGTCGGCATCGACCTCGCCGGCATGCTGAACGGGGCGGTCTCGGGAAGCGCCGCGGGTGCTGCCGCCGGCCGCGCGTCGCGGGATGCGTCGGAGGGCGGCCGTGGCGATCACGGCGATCGTCGCGCGGGGGATCGCTTCGATTCCGGGTCCTCCGAATCGTTCCGGCAGTCCGATCTGTCGGAGAGCTCTCGCCGGGTCGCGGGGAGTGCGACCAGCGCGGCGTCCGCGACGGCGGATGCAGCGGCGGACGCGGCGGACAGCGCAGCGCAGGCGGCGAATGATGCGGCGCGCACAGCTGCTGCTGCTGCAGAGCGTGCCGCTGCCGCCGGCGACCAGACGAACCCGTTCGGCGGGGGATCCCAGTAGGCCCCGCCGGAGCTCCAGGCTGAACGGTGCAGAATAGGGGCATGCCCTCACGCAACCCGCAATCGCTGACGTCGGAGGTCGAGTCCGTGCTCGGCCCTGCGCCCGCGGATTACGGTCAGCCCGAGGTCGTGCTCCTCCGGTTCCGGCGGCACGGACGCAGACTCGTGCTGCCGGTACTGGCGCTCGTCGCTCTCTCGAGCGGAGCGGGCTACTGGGTCGGCGCCTTCGCCGAAGGCTGGATGAATCTGCTGGCGGGAGTGGGAGCAGTCGTGCTCGCGCTGCTGCTCGGCGTCTTCCCCGTGCTCCGGTGGCTGACGTATCGAACGACGGTGACCACGCGGCGGGTGATTCAGCGGCACGGCGTCTTCTCGCGCCATCGCAGCGAGGTCTCGTTCGTGCGCATCCGCGAGGTGCGCACCCGTCGCTCGCTGCTGCAACGGCTCTTCGGGGCGGGAGACGTCGACCTGTTCATCGGCCCGGAGCGCACGACGATCCCCGATGTGCCTGGAGTGTCGGCGGCAGCGGATGCCCTGCAGGAACTCGTCGAGCGCAACTACGCCCACGCGACGCGCGTCGAGCGCCGAATGGGAGAGTTCCGGCCCACCTCGAACGTGGCCTTCACGAACCTCGAGGCGTGAACACGCAGGGTGCTCGGTGCCGGGTCAGGTCGTCCGGGCGATGAGCACGTCGATCAGCTCGCCCGCCAGCTTCACGAGGCGCTCGATCTCATTCTCGTCGCGATCGACCCATCGGCACTCGGGATCGCCCACTGGCACGAAATTCTCGTGCCGCTCCCAGACCATGAGCGTGCGCTCCGCGCCCAGCACGTACTGCTGCCACCACACCTGGCGCAGGTAATTGCGGGGGATGGAACGCCATTCCTTGTTCGTGGTCTTGATCTCCGCCAGTTCGATCGCGCCCGTGCCGCGGAATGCGAGCCCGTCGGGTGTCGCGAGATGCCTGAGATCGGTTTCCGCGTGGAAGAGCGCCTGGCTCGGTTCGATCTCGTACTCGCGCAGCACCCAGGATGCGATCTCGGGCTCGCGGAGCTTCCCGTGCTCGGTGTAGACGTTCCCCATGAAACGACTGCCGTGCAGTTTCTCGTGCGCGGCGGCGGCGATCGAGCGCGAGGTCGACAGCTTCGCGACGTCGGTCGCGGTGATGCCACGGGCGCGGGCTCGCATCCACGCCATGCGATCGGACCCATCGGTCACGATGCGCTGGAGATGAACGGGAGCTGGGGCGAACACCCCTTCAGTTTCTCACGGCCCGCTCTCCGCGGCGCGCGACGCGCGGTCCGGCAGCAGCTCGCGCAGTGCGCGAATCGCGGGATCGCGACCGCCCAATGCGGGGGCCGTGCCTCGGCGCAACCGCGTCCGGGGAATCGGCCGGTGACCCGGTGCAGACGCAGCATTCGCATAGGTGGCACATGGAAAAACACTGGTTCTAGAGGTTTGAAGCAGGCGAAAACGCAGGTGAGGTGAGTATTCTGAAGCCCGCAACATTTCGCCGCACTCCGCGCAGGGGTGCCGCGAATCGGGAAGACGAAGCCAACCGCTTGCGACGCGCGTTCAATTCGGGAGCGCGCGATCATATCGGCTGAGAGGAGCGTTCCGAGGAATGGAATCATCATCGCTGCAGCGTGCCGACGGAGGCAAGATCCGCGCCCTGGTCGTCGACGACGAGGACTCGATCACGCAGCTCGTGGCCATGGCGCTCCGGTACGAGGGCTGGCAGGTCGAGACCGCTGCGACGGGCCGGGAAGCGCTCGAGAAGATCTCCTCGTTCAATCCGGATGTCGCTGTGTTCGACATCATGCTGCCAGACCTCGACGGCATGCAGTTGCTCGCCCGACTCCGCTCGGCCGGGGAGATGTTCCCGGTGCTCTTCCTGACAGCGCTCGATTCCGTGGAGGATCGCGTCAACGGGCTCACTGCCGGGGGAGACGATTACGTCGTCAAGCCCTTCAGCCTGGAGGAGCTCATCGCTCGCCTCCGCGGCCTCGTGCGCCGTTCTCAGCTCACGCTCGCGCAGCACCCCGACCCCGTGCTGCGTGTCGGGGATCTCACGCTCAACGAAGACAGTTACGAGGTGGAGCGAGCCGGTGAGCCGATCACGGTGACCAACACGGAGTTCGAGCTGCTGCGCTATCTCATGCGCAACCCGAATCGGGTGCTCTCGAAGGCGCAGATTCTGGATCGGGTCTGGGCGTACGACTTCACGGGGAAGTCGACCGTGGTCGAGCTCTACATCTCTTATCTCCGCAAGAAGATCGATGCCGGCCGCGTGCCGATGCTCCACACGGTGCGTGGCGCGGGCTACATGCTCAAGCCCGCGGCTTGAGCATCGCAAGAGCATCGCTCTTGCGCAGCCCGCGGCGCGGCATCGCCGCGGCTCACGGAGCGCAGCGAGGAGTGGCGGGCTACATGCGGGGGCCCGCGGCTTGAGCATCGCAAGAGCATCGCTCTTGCGCGGCCCGCGGCGCGGCATCGCAGGAGCATCGCTCGCCTCACCCGCCTGTTGCGTTCCCTCCTCTGTGATGGTAGAGTCTCCCCTGGCCCAAGACCGCCGGTAGGATCCGCGAGGATTCCGGAACGTCCGCGAGAGCGGAGACCTGCGCAGGTGCAGAACTCCTTGAGTACGGGATCTCGATCCCGATCTTATGAAGCTCCGTGCATGCGCGCCGGAGCTTCTTTTCGTTTCGGTGAATTTCCGAGCGAATCGCTTCGAGCGGCGCGGCCCCCGAGCGGCATCCGCCGCGCGGGTACGACAAGCTAGGGAGCGCCATGGCTACGAAGGACGCTACGGTTACCGATCTTCAGCAGAAGTTTGAAGAGTCGAACGCCGTTCTGCTGACTGAGTACCGCGGTCTTTCGGTTGCTGAACTGCGGGAACTCCGCGACAGCATCCGCGAGCACGCGACGTACGCTGTGGCGAAGAACACGCTGACGAAGATTGCGGCCAACAACGCCGGGATCACCGCATTCGATGACGAGCTCGCCGGTCCTTCGGCTCTCGCCTTCGTGCACGGTGACACCGTCGCGGTCGCAAAGTCGCTGCGTGACTTCGCCAAGGCACACCCTCTTTTGGTGGTGAAGGCGGGCTACTTCGATGGCAACGCCATGACCGCCGCTGAGGTAGGCAAGCTTGCCGATCTCGAGAGCCGCGAGGTGCTGCTGGCCAAGGCTGCCGGCGCCATGCAGGCTGCTCTGGTCGGTGCTGCACAGCTGTTCGCCGCCCTGCCCGCCAAGGCCGCACGCGGCTTCGGCGCGCTGCAGGAGAAGCAGGACGCGTAAGACTCGGCTCACGCCGGATCGGTTATACAACCCCGCCCGCACGCTTCGCGTGAGGGCACACATCAAGGAGAAACATTATGGCTAAGCTTTCCACCGAAGAGCTGCTCGAGCAGTTCAAGGAGCTCACCCTCATCGAGCTCTCCGAGTTCGTCAAGGCATTCGAGGAGACCTTCGACGTCTCCGCTGCTGCTCCGGTTGCCGTTGCTGCTGCTCCGGCTGCCGCTGCTGAGGCCGTCGAGGAGAAGGACGAGTTCGACGTCGTCCTCGAGTCGGCTGGCGACAAGAAGATCCAGGTCATCAAGGTCGTGCGCGAGCTGACCGGCCTGGGTCTCGGCGAGGCGAAGTCGCTCGTTGAGGAGGCTCCCAAGAACGTGCTCGAGGGCGCGAAGAAGGAAGCCGCTGAAGAAGCGAAGGCAAAGCTCGAAGAGGCTGGCGCTGGCGTCAAGCTCGTCTAACGAGCGGTGATGGGGCTCAGTCGCTGAGTCTTGTTTCCTGTGGGGGTGGGTTCGCCGTAAGGTGGACCTGCCCCCACTTGTTTTTCCACCCGGCACGGGAGTCGCCCCGTCGTCGGTACGACTGCTGGTACAGCCGTCGCAGAGTGAGTACCGTGTTCCGGCCGCGCAGGCTTGGCGCCCACGCTTCGGGTGCGTCCCCGCCCCGCGACACTTGGAGAAAGGATCCCCGTGGCTCTCATCGCCTTGACGTTCCGCCACGCGAAGCAGTACTGGCCCTTCATCGCCGCCGTGCTCGGGCTCCAGCTGCTGTCGACGATCGCCGCTCTCTGGCTGCCGAGCTTGAACGCCCAGATCATCGATCAGGGCATCGCACGCGGAGACACGGGCTTCATCTGGAACACCGGTGGCACGATGCTGCTGGTATCGCTCGCTCAGGTCGCGACAGCGGTGACCGCCGTGTACTTCGGCGCGCGCACATCGATGGGTGTGGGGCGAGATCTGCGTCGCGAGGTGTATCGCAAGGTCGACTCGCTGAGCACGCTCGAAGCCACCAAATTCGGGGCGGGCACGCTGATCACGCGCGGTACGAACGATGTGCAGCAGATCCAGATGCTGGTGCTCATGACGCTCAACTTCATGGTCACGGCGCCGATCATGGCGGTCGGCGGCATCATCATGGCGCTTCGCGAAGACGCGGGGATGTCGTGGCTCGTCTGGGCGTCTGTGGCGATCCTCGCCGTCATCGTCGGGTTCCTAGTCTGGATCCTGCTGCCGCTGTTCCGCACGATGCAGACGCGGGTCGACACGATCAACGGGGTGCTGCGCGAGCAGATCATGGGGATCCGCGTGGTCCGCGCGTTCGTGCGAGAGAACTTCGAAGCGGATCGCTACGAGCGGGCGAACCGTGACATCACCGAGGTCTCGGTCAAGGTCGGCAACGTCTTCGTGCTGATGTTCCCCGTCATCATGATGGTGCTGCACTTTGCCACTGCCGCGGTGCTGTGGTTCGGCGGGCATCGCGTCGACGACGGCCTCGTCCAGGTCGGGTCGCTGACCGCGTTCCTGCAGTACCTGCTGCAGATCCTGATGGCGGTGATGATGGGTGTCTTCATGACGATGATGATCCCGCGCGCGGTCGTCTGCGCAGAGCGCATTCGTGAGCTGCTCGACACGCGTTCGACGCTGTCGTTCCCGTCTGAGGAGACGGTGCCGACGCCCGCGGCCGGCCGCATCGAGTTCGATCGGGTCACCTTCGGGTTCCCCGGTGCGGAGAAGCCGGTCATCACGGGCGCGAGCTTCGTCGCTGAAGCCGGGAAGACGACGGCGATTATCGGGTCGACCGGCGCGGGGAAGACGGTGCTGCTCAACCTGCTGCTCCGCCTCTACGATCCGCAGGAAGGCTCGATCACGATCGATGGAGCGCCCGTCGATGCGCTCACTCGCGCGCAGCTGGCCCAAGCGGTGAGCCTCGTTCCGCAACGCCCGTACTTGTTCTCCGGCACGATCGCGTCGAACCTCCGCTTCGGGCGGGCCGATGCGAGCGACGAAGAACTGTGGGAGGCGGTGCGCATCGCGCAGGGCGACGATTTCGTGCGCGAGAAAGAACTCGGGCTCGACGAGCCCGTGTCGCAGGGCGGTACGAGCGTCTCCGGCGGACAACGGCAGCGACTGTCGATCGCCCGCGCGCTGGTGGCGAAGCCGCGGGTGTACCTGTTCGACGATTCGTTCTCGGCGCTCGACGTCGCGACCGACGCGAAACTGCGGGCTGCGCTTCCGCACGCGACCGCCGGAGCTACGACGATCATCGTCGCCCAGCGCGTCTCCACGATCACGGAAGCCGATCAGATTCTCGTGGTGGAGGCCGGCGAGATCGTCGATCGGGGCACTCACGCGGAGCTGCTCGACACCAGTGAGGTGTACCGCGAGATCGTCCGGTCTCAACTCGAAGCGACGGAGGCGGCGTAATGGCCCGGAAGCAATCTTCAGCCGAGGCTCAGAGCACCGAAGACCTCGAACTGCCCGACGACTACCAGCCCGATAACGACGACTGGACGGGCAGTCAGCCCGTCAAGAAGGCGAAGCACTTCTGGCCGTCGGCGAAGCGCCTCGTCGGGTTGCTCGCGCCGCACAAATGGCAGTTCTCGCTCGTCGTGCTGCTCGTGATCGGCTCGGTGGTGCTGACCGTGATCGCGCCGAAGATCCTCGGCCAGGCCATGGACGTGATCTTCAACGGCATTCTCGGCAAGCAGCTGCCCGCTGGCATCACGCTGGACCAGGCCGTCGACGCCGCGCGCGCATCCGGCAACGAGCAGTTCGCGGACGTGCTGGCCGGCGCGCAGATCGTGCCGGGCGAAGGGATCGACTTCGATCTGCTCGGTCGCCTGATCCTGACCGTGCTCGGCATGTACCTCGTCGCATCGGTGCTCATGTGGCTGCAGGGGTTCATCTTGAACCGCCTCGTCATGAAGGTCGTCTACCAGCTGCGCGCCGACATCGAGGCGAAGATCAATCGTCTGCCGCTCAGCTACTTCGACGGCCGTCAGCGCGGCGACGTGCTCTCGCGGGTGACGAACGATGTCGACAACATCCAGCAGGCGCTGCAGCAGGCCCTGTCGCAGCTGGTGCAATCGCTGCTGATGGTGATCGGCATCACGGCGATGATGTTCATCGTCTCCTGGCAGTTGGCGCTGATCGCGCTGATCGCCCTCCCACTGTCGGGCATCATCGCCGGAGTCGTCGGGGTGCGCGCGCAGAAGCTCTTCGTCGCGCAGTGGAAGCACACGGGCGACCTGAACGGTCACATCGAGGAGTCGTTCACGGGCCACGAGCTGGTGCGCATCTTCAACCGCGATGCCGAGATGCTCGAGGAGTTCGACCGGCGCAACGAGGGGCTCTTCGGCGCCGCGTACCGGGCCCAGGCGCTCTCCGGCACCATCATGCCGGCGATGCAGTTCGTGCAGTACCTGAGCTACGTGCTCATCGCCGTGGTGGGCGCGCTCCGGGTGACCGGCGGGCAGATGACGCTCGGCGATGTGACGGCATTCATCCAGTACTCGCGGGAGTTCTCCCAGCCCATCGCCGAAATGGCGGGGATGGCGAACATGCTGCAGTCCGGCGTCGCATCCGCCGAGCGCACGTTCGAGCTGCTCGACGCCGATGAGCAGGACGCGGATACGGCTTCGGAGCGCTTGCCCGAGCGCACGAGCGGTCACGTGCAGTTCGAGGACGTCGCCTTCAGCTACGAACCGAATCAGCCGCTGATCGAGGGGTTGTCGCTCGAGGCGAGCCCGGGCCACACGGTCGCCATCGTCGGGCCGACCGGTGCGGGCAAGACGACGCTCGTGAATCTCGTGATGCGCTTCTACGAGCTGGATCGTGGGCGCATCCTGCTCGACGGCATCGACATCACCCATCTGTCACGCGCGGAGCTGCGAGGCCAGGTCGGCATGGTGCTGCAAGACGCGTGGCTCTTCGAAGGGTCGATCCGCGAGAACATCCGGTACGGGCGACTCGATGCGACCGACGACGAGGTCGTCGCAGCCGCTGAGGCGACGATGGTCGATCGGTTCGTGCGGCAGTTGCCCGATGGGTACGACACGGTGATCTCGGAGAACGCGTCGTCGCTGTCGGCGGGGGAGCGACAGCTCCTCACCATCGCTCGGGCCTTCATCGCGAATCCGTCGCTGCTGATCCTCGACGAGGCGACCTCGTCCGTCGACACGCGCACGGAGGTGCTCGTGCAGCAGGCCATGAGTGCGTTGCGCGCCGATCGCACCTCGTTCGTGATCGCCCATCGGCTGTCGACGATTCGCGACGCCGACACCATTCTCATGATGGAGCGCGGCAGCATCGTCGAGCAGGGGTCGCACGATGAGCTGCTCGCCCGTCGCGGAGCGTACTACGCGCTGTATCAGGCGCAGTTCGCGGGCGAGGACGCCGAGGCGCATGCCGAAGAGGTGCTGGCGGCCGAGGCGCAGCCGGCGGGCGACGCGCAGGCGTAGCGGCGCTCCTGCCGGGGTCGGCGGGAGCGCCGCCCGGCGCGGTGCTGGCCGCGTACCGAACGGGGCTCAACGTCGGGTAGACTGGTCTGGCTCCCCACGTGGCGCTATCTCAGGGAACTCCCCCAGGTCGGAAACGAAGCAAGGGTACCTGGGCTCTGGCGGGTGCGTGGGGAGTATTTTCATTCCCACGCCGCCCCTCTGAAGCCGGTCCGACTCGGCATTTCGGTGTGGAAGCGCATACGAAGAGTACGATCGGACTATGCAGTCTTCTGGGGGAGCGGCCGTCATCGGTGCGGGCCCGAACGGGCTCGCCGCCGCTGTGACGCTCGCGCGGGCGGGTGTTCCGGTGACGGTGTTCGAAGCCGCCGAGACGATCGGCGGTGGCACGCGCACCACCGAACTCGTGGAGCCAGGGGTGCTGCACGACGTGTGCTCCGCCATCCACCCCATGGCGCTCGCGACGGGGTTCTTCCGGGCCTTCGAGATCGAACGACGCATGGAGTTCGTGGTTCCGGCTGCCTCCTACGCGAATCCGCTCGACGGCCGAGCCGGGGGCGGGGCGGATCGCGCGGCGATCGCGTACCGCGACCTCGACCGCACGATCGCCGAACTGGGGCGCGACGGCGCGGCCTACGGCCGCTTCTACCGACCGCTCCTGCAGCATCTCCCCGGAGTGCTCGACTTCACGCTGGGGGGTGGCATGCTGCGGTGGCCAGCGCATCCGATCGCCGCGCTGCTCACCGGTCTTCGCGCGCTCGAACAGGGCACTCCGCTGTGGAATGCGCGATTCCGCGAGGCCGCCGCCCCGGCCCTGCTCTCCGGTGTCGCCGCGCACAGCATCGGCAGGCTCCCCAACCTCGCGACAGCGGGCGTCGGGCTCGTGCTCGGCGCGCTCGCCCACACAGTGGGGTGGCCGGTGCCGGTGGGGGGATCCCGCGCCATCACCGACGCACTCGCGGCTGATCTGCTCGCGCACGGAGGGCGCATCGAGACGGCGCACCCGGTCGATGACGTCCGCGAGCTCTCGTCGTTCCGGGTTCGCGTCTTCGACACGTCGGCGCGCGGGCTCGAACGGATCGCAGGATCAGAGCTCCCATCGCGGTACCGGCGCGCCCTGCGTCGCTTCTCTTACGGCGACGCTGCGACGAAGGTCGACTTCGTGCTCGACGGACCGATCCCGTGGAGCGACCCGCGCGTGGCGCAGGCGCCCACGGTGCACGTCGGCGGCAGCAGAGCGGAGCTCGCAGCATCGGAACGCGTCGTGGCCTCGGGCGGGCACCCCGCTCACCCCTATGTGCTGCTCGCGCAGACCGAGGAGTTCGATGCCGGCCGCAATGCTCCAGGAGTGAACGCCGTATGGACGTACACGCACGTGCCGAGCGGGTCGACGGTCGACATGGGCGAGCCGGTGATCCGGCAGATCGAGCGCTTCGCTCCCGGGTTCCGCGACCGGATCCGCGCTGTGCGCGTGACGACCGCGGACGAGATGTCGCGCTACAACCGCAATTACCACGGCGGCGATTTCAGCGCGGGAGCCATCACGCTGCCGCAGCTGATCGCGCGGCCGACCCTCTCGGTCGACCCTTGGCGCACTCCGGGCCGCGGCATCTACCTCGCGTCGTCATCGACGCCTCCGGGCCCCGGCGTGCACGGGTTGTGCGGCTGGTACGCGGCGAAATCGGCGCTGCGCCACGAGTACGGGCTCGAAGCGCCTGACCTGAGCCTCAGGTAGCCCTCGGCCCCGGCCAGAATGTCGGCGGCCGCCGGTAGCATGGTGTCGTGGTTGCCGCACTCTATCGCCGATATCGGCCAGAAGCTTTCTCCGAGATGATCGGGCAGTCGCAGGTCACCGAACCGTTGATGACGGCCCTGCGCACCGGTCGCATCGGGCACGCCTATTTGTTCAGCGGCCCGCGGGGCTGCGGCAAGACGACCTCGGCCCGCATTCTTGCACGGTGCCTGAACTGCGCCGAGGGGCCCACTGATACGCCGTGCGGGGTCTGCCCGAGCTGCGTCGAACTCAGCCGCGATGGTGGCGGTTCGCTCGATGTCGTCGAGATCGATGCCGCGAGCCACGGCGGCGTCGATGATGCCAGGGACCTGCGCGAACGCGCGGTCTTCGCCCCGGCGCGCGATCGGTTCAAGATCTTCATCATCGACGAGGCGCACATGGTGACGCCCGGCGGGTTCAACGCGCTGCTCAAGATCGTCGAGGAGCCACCGCCGCACGTGAAGTTCGTATTCGCGACGACCGAGCCAGACAAGGTCATCGGCACGATCCGTTCGCGCACCCATCACTATCCGTTCCGCCTCATCGCACCCGGCACCCTCATCGACTACGTGCAGTCGCTCTGCGACAGCGAAGGCGTGCAGGTCGAGCCCGGCGTGCTTCCCCTCGTCGTGCGAGCGGGCGGCGGATCGGTGCGCGATACGCTGTCGATTCTCGACCAGCTCATCGCGGGGTCCGAGACTCCGCTCGTTACCGCCGACCGCGCAGCCGGCCTGCTCGGCTTCACCCACGCAGAGCTGCTCGACGACGCCGTCGCTGCATTCGGGGCGCATGATGCCGCCGCAGCATTCCGAGCGACGGATCGTGTCGTGCAGACTGGGCAGGATCCGCGTCGCTTCGTCGAGGACCTGCTCGAACGCCTGCGCGACCTCATCGTGGTGAATGCCACGACCGTCGACGGTGCTGCAGCGATCTTCCGCGGCGTGCCGCAGGATCAGCTCACGCGGATGTTCGAGCAGGCCCGCGCTTTCGGGCCGGGCGAGCTGTCGCGCATCGCCGATGTCGTGAGCGCTGCCCTCGACAAGATGGCGGGTGCTACCGCGCCGCGGCTGCAGCTCGAACTCATGATCGCGCGAGCCCTGGTGCACGCCGCGCAGCCGGTGGAGCGCACTGAGCCGCGTGCGCAATCAGCACAGTCCGGCTCGGTGCCGACCGGCGAGCGGCCGTCGGGTGCTGCTCCCGCGAACGCCGCCGCGCCGGCCCAGCCGGCGCCCGATCCCATGGCCGCGCTCGCGGCGGCTCGCAGCGCTGCGGTTGAGCAGACGGAAACGGCTCGGCCGGCTCCGGCTCCGGGTGGTCCGGCCGCGCCGAACGCTGCAACTGGCACCCCGAATGCCGCGCAGACGGCAGCATCGATCCGGGAGTTCCTGTCGCAGGATGCGCAGGGGGGCGGGGAGGCAGAGCGGCCAGCAGCGCCGGCGCAGGCGCCTACTCCTGCGCAGGCGCCTACTCCTGCGCCGTCACCTGCTCCTGCTCCTGTGCCGTCACGTGCTCCTGCGTCCGATCCTGAGACTGCGGGGGCGACTGCAGTCGAAGACACCGCGACTCCGCCAGCCGCGCCGGCTCGACCGGAGACCCCGCACGCCGGAGCACCGCATGCTGGAGCACCGCATGCTGGAGCTCCTCACCCGAATGAGGGCGCAGCGAAATTCGGCCGTCCGATCTCGGCAGTGCTCAGCTCGGCACAGATCGAGAGCATCGGCAACGATGCACCGGCACCCCGGCCGGCGGCGCCCGCAGCAGGGGCCACCGTCGGTGGCACCGTCGGTGACACCGCGCCGGCTCCGGCTGAGCAGGCGGCCGCGGCCGAAGGGCCCACCCCTGACGAGGCCGCGACGGAGTCCGACACCGAAACCTCCGGCGGGTACGAAGACCTGATGGAGGTGTGGCCCGATCTGCTCGAGGAACTGCTCGAGCTCGATCGTGATGCATGGAACGCCGTGCGAGTGATCGCGCCGCTGGCGCTCGAAGGCGACGTGCTCACGGTCGGCCTCGCCTCGGAATCCGATCTCGCCGCATTCAAGACGACCGGAGCGGGTCCGCTCCGGGAGACGATTCTCTCCGCCGTCGGCATCAGCGTGAAATACAAGCCGAAGCGCATGCCCGCCGGCGAAGCGGCTGCCGGTCACGGCGCTGCGCGCGAGCCAGAGGCCGCAGCTGACGCAGAGGAGCCTCACCCAGCCGGGCATACGCCTGATGCCGCATCCGACACACGCTCCTCCGAACCGCAGGGCGTGACCGCCGCCGCCCCAGACGCGAACGACCCGATGGTTCGGGCAGCGGCACGCCTGAGCGGCTTGGGTCCGGCTCTCGCTGCTCCCGCCTGGGCAGATCCGCAGCCCGAATCTGCGCCACCGGCCGCATCGAGCTCGATCGACGCTCCGACCGCCGCATCGAACTCGAACGATGCTCCGACCACCGCTGAGCAAGAACCGTCGGCCTCTGCCGCCGCGGCGACGCGCGATGAGGCAGCCATGACGCAGGACGTAGCCGAGGCACAGCCCCCAGCGGGAGAAGCGCCTGCGGCCGCGCGTGCAGCGGTCGACGCAGATGCGGCGCCCGCACGGTTCGCAGATCCGGCGGAGTACGGCGACCCCTATGCGGGAGACTCCGGCGAAGCGCCGGACGACTCGGCGGAGGGCGACCCGTACGCACCGACCCCGGCGTCTTCGGCAGGTGTCGCGTCTACGCTCGGCCAGGCGCCCCCTGCCGCTCCCGCCGCGCCGTCGGCAGCCCCGATATCGTCTGGCGGCCAAGCTCCAGCTCCAGCTCCAGCTCCAGCTCCAGCTCCAGCTGCCGCTGCCGCCCCCGCCTCGCCGGCGGCTCGGCCCGCATTCACACGGTACGGCGAGTCAGTGGTGCGCGAAGTGCTCGGGGCCCGGTTCGTCGAGGAGCGCCCGCTCCCGCCGCGTTGAGCGGCCCATGCAACGTCGCGACTAGGGTGTGTGCTGAACGGCGCGCGTCACGTCGTCAACCCGAGGAGGCTCCACCGTGTACGACGGCATCGTCCAAGACCTGATCGACGAGTTCGGTCGGCTGCCTGGCATCGGTCCGAAGTCGGCGCAGCGCATCGCGTTCCACATTCTGCAGACGCAGAACTTCGACGTCTCCAAGCTCGCCGAACTGCTCAGCGAGGTCCGCGAGAAGGTGCGCTTCTGCGACGTGTGCGGCAACATCACCGAGCACGAGCGGTGCTCGATCTGCCGAGACCCGCGCCGTGACGACAGCATCATCTGCGTCGTCGAAGAGCCGAAAGACGTGGTCGCGATCGAGCGCACGCGTCAGTTCCGCGGCCTCTATCACGTGCTCGGCGGCGCCATCAGCCCGATCGACGGCATCGGGCCCGACGATCTCAGCATCCCCGCACTGATGCGTCGCGTCGGCGAGAACCACGTGCAAGAAGTGATCATCGCGACCGATCCGAACCTGGAGGGCGAAGCCACCGCGGCGTACCTGTCGCGGCTGCTGACCTCCATCGAAGTGCCGGTATCGCGTCTGGCCTCGGGGCTTCCCGTCGGCGGCGACCTGGAATTCGCCGATGAAGTCACGCTCGGACGCGCCTTCGAAGGCCGCCGTAAGGTGGAGTAACCGGAGACATCACCCGAAGTTCTGGTCCGATAGACTGAGCTTTCGGCTCGGATATTCAGGAGGAACCCGCGTGGCGTTGATCGTGCAGAAATTCGGGGGCTCGTCCGTAGCCGACGCCGAGAGCATCAAGCGCGTCGCGAAGCGCATCGTCGAGGCGCGTCGCGGGGGCAACGAGGTCGTCGTCGCCGTGAGCGCCATGGGCGACACCACCGATGAACTGCTCGAGCTCGCAGCGGCGTGCACGCCGATCCCCGCACCGCGAGAACTCGACATGCTGCTCACCGCCGGTGAGCGCATCTCGATGGCCTTGCTCGCGATGACGATCAAAGGCATGGGCATCGAGGCGCTCTCCTTCACGGGCAGCCAGGCGGGAATGATCACCACCGCCGAGCACGGTTCGGCGAAGATCGTCGATGTGACGCCCGGCCGCGTGCGCGAGGCCCTCGACCAGGGCGCCGTCGCCATCGTCGCAGGCTTCCAAGGATTCAGTCGCGACTCGCGAGACATCACGACGCTGGGGCGCGGCGGATCCGACACGACCGCCGTTGCACTCGCCGCCGCCCTCGGCGCCGATGTGTGCGAGATCTACACCGACGTCGACGGCATCTTCACGACCGATCCTCGCGTCGTGCCGCTCGCGCGGAAGATCGACGCCATCACGGCGGAAGAGATGCTCGAACTCGCGGCGTCCGGCGCGAAGGTACTGCACCTGCGCGCCGTCGAGTACGCCCGCCGCCACGGCGTCGTGCTGCACGTCCGCTCCTCGTTCTCCGACGAGCCGGGCACCATCGTCTACGACCCCGCCAAGGGGCATCCGAAGGGAGATCAGGTGGAAGAGCCGATCATCACTGGTATCGCCGCTGAGAAGAGCGAGGCGAAGGTCACCGTGGGCGGTGTGCCGGACATTCCGGGCAAAGCTGCCCAGATCTTCGAGATCGTGGCGAAGACGCACGCGAACATCGACATGATCGTGCAGAACGTCTCGGCGGCGCAAACGAACCGCACCGATATCTCCTTCACGGTCCCGCTCGGCGACGGTCGGAAAGTCATCGAGGCGCTCGAAGCGGAACGCGAAGCACTCGGATTCGAGAGTCTGCAGTACGACGATCAGATCGCCAAGCTCGCCGTCGTGGGCGCCGGCATGCGCACGAGTACGGGCGTATCCGCGCAGCTCTTCCGTGCGCTGTACGAGGCCGACATCAATATCGAAATGATCTCGACTTCGGAGATCAGGATCTCGGTCGTCACCCGAGCCGACCTTCTCGATAAGGCGGTCCGCGTACTCCACACGGCGTTCGGCCTCGACGCCGAGACCGAAGCCACGGTCTACGCCGGCACCGGCCGATAACTCTTTCACGGCGAAACACAGAACAGGATCTCGAAACACATGGCTGCACAGCAGGGACTCTCGATCGCCGTCGTCGGCGCAACCGGTCAGGTGGGCGCAGTGATGCGCCGTTTGCTCGACGAGCGGGACTTCCCGATCGCGAACATCCGCTTCTTCTCCAGCGCGCGCTCGGCGGGCTCGACGCTCGAATTCCGCGGCGAGAGCATCGTCGTCGAGGACGTCGCGACAGCGGACAAGAGCGGCATCGACATCGCGCTCTTCTCCGCCGGTGGCGCCGCTTCGAAGCAGTACTCGCCGGAGTTCGCCGCAGCGGGTGCGACGGTCATCGACAATTCGAGTGCGTGGCGACTCGACCCGGACGTTCCCCTCGTGGTGAGCGAGGTCAACCCGCACGCGATCGACGAGGCGCGGAAGGGGATCATCGCGAACCCGAACTGCACCACGATGGCAGCGATGCCGGTGATGAAGGCACTCGACTCCGAGGCCGGGCTCGAACGGCTCATCGTCACGACGTTCCAGGCCGTGTCGGGCTCAGGGCTCGTCGGAGCCCGTGAGCTGGCCGGTCAGGCCGTTGCAGCCGTCGAGTCGGGCGAGCTCGAGCAGCTCGTACATGACGGGGGCGCCGTGGACTTCCCGGCTCCCGAGGTCTACACCAAGACGATCGCATTCAACGTACTGCCGCTCGCCGGCTCCATCGTCGAAGACGGCGAAGGTGAGACCGACGAAGAGAAGAAGCTGCGCAACGAGAGCCGGAAGATCCTCGAGCTCCCCGAGCTGCGAGTCGCCGGAACGTGCGTGCGCGTGCCGGTCTTCACCGGGCACTCGTTGTCGATCAGCGCCGAATTCGCTCGCGAGATCTCGGCGGATCGTGCTCGTGAGGTGCTCGCAGCAGCTCCCGGCGTCGAACTCACCGACGTCCCGACGCCCCTCGAGGCGGCGGGCAAGGATCCCTCGCTCGTCGGGCGCATTCGCGCTGACCAGTCCGCTCCCGAGGGCCGCGGCCTGACGCTGTTCATCTCGAACGACAATCTGCGCAAGGGTGCAGCGCTGAACGCGGTGCAGATCGCTGAGATCATCGCGGCGCGGCGGACCGAGTAGGGGCGAGTCGCCAGTACAGCATCAGGCCCCGGTCGTTCACGTCGACGACCGGGGCCTGATGTTTGTCTCGAGGCTGGAGTGCGGTCTCCGGCCTACCGCGATTCGAGTGTGATGAGCGATGCCTCGGGGCGGCAGGCGAAACGCACCGGCGCATAGATCGAGTTGCCCAGCCCCGCACTGACGTTCAGGAACGCGGCGCGGTGCGCGTCGAACCAGACGCTCAGGCCGCGTGCTTGCTCGGTCGGGAGGTCGCAATTCGCTGTGAGCGCCCCGACGCCCGGTACGCGCACTTGGCCGCCGTGCGTATGCCCGGCTAGGATCAGGTCCGATCCGGCCGTCAGAAGCGCGCCCAGGGACTCCTGATAGGGCGCGTGCACGACGCCGAGGCGCACCGGGGCCGGGTCGGCGTCGACGGCTGCGCCCTCGTTCTGCGTCAACGCTGCGGCGGCCGCGCGCATACGATCTGCGTCGTCGTAGCGAATGTGCGGGTCGTTCAGGCCGAACAGCTCGACGCTGCTGCCGCGAATGGAGAGCCGAACCGCGTCGTTGTTGAGGTCGATCGCGCCCAGCTCGGCCAGCCCGCGGGTGATCGCACCGTTGTCGAGATCAGGGGTGCGCGTGCTCCGCCTGCTCGGCTCGAGCAGGTACTTGACGGGGTTCTTGAAGAGCGGACCGTAGTAGTCGTTCGAGCCGTGAACGAACACCGTGGGCGTCTGCTCGACGAGGGGCCGCAACGCGTGCAGCAGCGCCGGGAGCGCTTCGCGATGGCCCATGAGATCTCCGGTCAGCACGACCAGGTCGGGGCGCAGCTCCGCGAGGGAGCGCACCCAGTCGACCTTCTGCGCTTGCCATGGCGCCAGATGCAGGTCTGAGAGCTGCAGTACCCGGATCGGAGTGCGGGAGTCCGGCAGTACGGGCAGCGTATGGCGTCGCACGGTGAACAGTCGTCGCTCGATGAGCGTGGACCAGGTCAGTACGCCGACGGCGGCCGCTCCGAGAACGGCCGCCGTCGAACGTGCGGGATGCATTGCCAAGGTCAGTCCTTCTTGCCGCAGGCGAGCGCCAGCGTCACCGTGTCACCACGGTTGACCTCGGCGCCGCTTTCGGGGCTGACCGAGAGCACCTTGTTCGATTTCGGTTTCGAATCGCTGCCGGTGCCGCAGGCGAACTCGACGTTGTCGAACCCTGCGCTATTCAGTGCGGACTTTGCGTTGTTGCCAGTCTGACCCACGAGCCCGTCCGGGATCTTCGACGCCTTGCCGTTGCTGCGGTAGAGCGATATGCCCGATCCCAGCCCCACAGACGATCCCGCCGCGGGGTCGGTGCGCGCCGCGAGGCCTTCCGCCTCGGTCGAGTCGACCTCGCCGCCGTCATTCACCGCGAACCCGAGCTGCGTCAGCATGCTCGTGGCCTCCTCGATGGACTTCCCCTTCACATCGGGAACGGAGACCATCGTCTGGCGAATCGCTGCAGCCGAAGGCTCGGGGAAGGCTTCTCCTCTGTAGCGGGCATCAGCGGCGTTCATGATCGCGGGCCAGATCACCTGATCCGCACGCATGAGGTCGCCGAAGCCCATCGTGGAGACGCGATCCCACGTGCCATCTGGGAGCTGTACTGGGCCAGCGTTGCCCACCCAGGTCGCGGTGGAGACTTCCGTGCTCGCACCCACGGTCCAGTTGTCTTTGACCTCATCGGTCGTGCCGGTCTTCGCGAGGTGCGGGACACCCGTTGAAGAGCGTGCGTGGCCCGCGAGGCCCGCAGTCACCGCGTTCTCGAGAGCGAACGCCACACCGGCAGCGACCTCGGGCGCGATGGCCTGAGAGCACTCGCTCTTGGTGAACGGTACCTGGTTGCCTTCGTCGTCAAGGATCTGCTCGATGGGCACCGGTGTGCAGACGGTTCCGTCGCCCGCGAACGCGGCATAGGCGGCCGCCATGGTGATCGGCGCGATCTCGTCGACGCCAGCGTAGACGTTCGACGGCACCATGGACAGGTCACGGGGGTTCTGGTGCAGAGTCGGATTCTTGATTGTCCCGACCATCTCCTGACTCGTGTTTCCGAGATCCGCGTCTTCCTGCGTCCACACGGGTTGATCCGATGCGCGGTGGATGCCGAGCGCCTGAGCCGTCTCGAATGTCCCGCAGAGGTCCATCTTCTGCTGCATCGAGACGATGCCGCCGTTGATCGAGTTCGCGATCGTCGTCAGCACGGACTGATTGCCGCGGATGCCCTCGTTGTCATTGGAGAAATCGAACGATCCGTAGCTGTAGACGCCGTCGGGCATGCACGAGGCGGCGAATGACTGGTACGGCACGCCCTTCCGGCTGTTCACGTTGACGATGTCGCGCACCGAGTGCCCTGTCCGGATCCACTCGGCGAGCGTCACCGGCTTGAACGTCGAACCTACCTGGAAGCCGCTCGAGCCGCCGAGTTCTTGATCGGTGTTGTAATTCACCGTCGTGTAGCCAGGGTTCGAGTCCAGGAAGTCTTGCGAGTTGTTGAAAGGTTTATTCTGCACCATGGAACGCACCTTTCCGGTGCCCACCTCCACGCTGCTCGAGGCTGAGCCGACGTCGATCCCATCCATCATCGAGGGCACCGTCGACTGCGTCGCCGCCGTGCCCGCCGCCTGCATGTCGAGATCGATCGTCGTGTAGATCTTGTACCCGCCGCGGCTGAAGTTGAACTCGCGTTCGGTGGGGGTATCGCCGAAGTTCGGGTCCGCCTTGATGTACCGCTGCACGTAGTCGCAGAAGTGCCCGAGCCCGAAGTTCTGCTCGGCGACGTTGCAGCCGGCGACTCGCGGCGTGACGTGTTCGCCCGTGACCTCCGTTGCGACAGCTTCGTCGTACTGGGCCTGCGTGATCTTGCCGTGATTGAGCATGCTGCCGAGAATCTTGTCGCGGCGCTCGGTGTTCGCCGGAATGTTCTCAGGAACGTCGATCTGAAGCTTCGACGGGTTGTTCACGATGGCGACGAGGCTCGCCGACTCGGCGAGCGAGAGGTCGGCGGCCGACTTGCCGTAGTAGTACTTCGCGGCCGACTCGATGCCGTAGATCTGACGGCCGAAGAGCGCAATATTCAGATACCCGAGCAGAATCTCATCCTTCGGGTACTTCTTCTCGATGGAGATCGCGTACTTCATCTCCTTGAGCTTGCGGTCGACGTCCTGACGCATCGCATCTTCGTAGGCCTTCTTCTGCGCATCCTTGTCGGGAATCGCGATGGCCTCCTGAATGAGCACGTTGCGCACGTACTGCATTGTGATCGTCGAAGCGCCCGAGAGGTTCTGCCCCGCCGCGTTCTGCAGCACGGCACGAGCCGTCGCGAGCATGTCGACGCCGCCGTGCGTGTAGAAGCGCGGGTCCTCCTCGGCGACGGCCGCGTCCTTGACGAACTGCGAGATCTGGTCCCACTTGACCGTCTCGCGATCCTGGTCGTAGAAGGTCGCGATCTCGTAGACGGTCGTGTCGGCGCCCGTCGCGTAGATCGTGGACGGCTCGGCGAGCTTGCCAGGGTCCAGATGGTCGGGCAGGCTCTCGAAGATGCCGACTGCGGATTTCGTGGCCGTGCCGCTCAAAGCGACCACCGGCGTCACAGCTGCGGTGACGAGAACACCGGCGATCACGCTCATGGCGAGCGCGCCGAGGAGCCCGGCGAGGGCCCCTCCTGCGGTGCGAGGTTTCTGCGAGCGCACGCGCGAAGACTGAGATGTCTGACGGGTCATAGAATCAAGGGTAAGCGACGTAGCTGACAAAACAGCAACGCGCCCGTCCGCGTCGCGGCGATGCCGGTCGCCGGCATGCGCTGCACACCGTCTACCGAGGGAGATCCGCACGTGAGTGAATCCGCCGAAGCCGCCCCGACCTGGGAGTACTTCGTGACGCCGCTGCTGCTGCACAACGAGGCGCAGATTCTGAACAACTGGGGTGCGCAGGGGTGGGAGCTCGTGCAGATCATCGAGGGCCCGGCCGGCGGCAACGTCGCATACATGAAGAAGAGGAAGGCCTGACATGGCATCTGTGATCGAGGACCGGCTGCGCGAACTGGGATACGAGATCCCCGAGGTCGCAGCGGCGGTCGCCGCGTACGTGCCCGCACTGCGTGACGGCAACTACGTGTACACGGCGGGGCAGCTCCCGTTCGTGAACGGTGCTCTGCCCGAGACGGGCAAGGTGGGTCTGGGAGCAGGGCTCGTGTCGCCCGAGCGAGCGGAAGAGCTCGCGCAGCTCTGCGCGTTGAACGCCCTCGCCGCCGCTCGAGGCGTCATCGGGTCGCTCGACAAGATCTCTCAGGTCGTGAAGGTCACTGCCTTCATCGCATCCGATCCGTCGTTCACGGGTCAGCCCGCCGTCGCGAATGGCGCCTCGATGTTCCTGGGTCGCGTCTTCGGCGATCTCGGCATCCACGTGCGTTCAGCCGTCGGCGTCGCCGTCCTCCCGCTCGACGCGCCCGTCGAGATCGAATTCGTGTTCAAGATCGAGGACTGACACCGCGCGCTCCGTGCAGCGAACCCGCGCACGTGCGAAACGACCGAGGCCGGGAACCCTGAATCGGGTTCCCGGCCTCGGTCGTGTGTCGCCGGCGGTTCGGTAACGTGCGGCTCAGTCGCCGCGTTCGCTGCGCACGCGATCCGAGATCGTCTGCATCACCGACGTGTCGGCGAGCGTCGTCGTGTCGCCGACCTCTCGGCCTTCTGCCGCGTCCTTGAGCAGCCGCCGCATGATCTTGCCCGACCGTGTCTTCGGCAGTTCGGAGACGATGAAGATCTGGCGCGGCCGCGCGATCGCACCGATCTGGGCTGCGACGTGCTTCTTCAGCTCGGGCTCGGCGTCATCGAGCGACAGGATGCTCTGCTGCGACTTCAGAATGACGAAGGCGACGACGGCCTGTCCCGTCGTCTCGTCATCCGCCCCGACGACCGCCGATTCGGCGACCGCGTGGTGCTCGACCAGCGCCGACTCGATCTCCGCGGTCGAGAGTCGGTGGCCCGACACGTTCATCACGTCGTCCACGCGTCCGAGCAGCCAGACGTCGCCGTCCTCGTCGAGACGGGCGCCGTCGCCCGCGAAGTAGCGGTCGCCGAACTTCGCCCAGTAGGTGTCGATGAAACGCTGATCGTCGCCCCAGATCGTGCGCACCATCGACGGCCAGGGGCGCTGCACGACAAGCAGGCCGCCCTGCCCGTTCTCGACGGGGGCGCCATTCTCGCCGACCACCGTCACCGAGATCCCTGGCTGCGGCACCTGCGCGCTGCCCGGCTTCAGGGGCGTGAGGCCCGGCAGCGGCGAGATCATGATCGCGCCGGTCTCCGTCTGCCACCACGTATCGACGATGGGGGCGGTGCCCGCGCCGATGACCTCGCGGTACCAGCGCCACGCCTCGGGGTTGATGGGCTCGCCGACCGAACCGAGCACCCGGATCGACGAGAGGTCGTACTGCTCCGGAACCTGGCGCCCGACCTTCATGCAGGCGCGAATGGCCGTGGGCGCGGTGTAGAAGATCGTCACACCGTACTTCTGAATGATCGACCACCAACGGCCCCAATCAGGCGTCTCCGGGGTGCCCTCGTAGATCACCTGGGTCGCGCCGTTCGCGAGGGGACCGTAGACCACGTAGCTGTGCCCGGTGATCCACCCGATGTCGGCTGTGCACCAGTACACGTCGGTGTCGGGCTTCAGATCGAAGACGTCGCGGTGGGTGGTCGACACCTGGGTGAGATATCCGCCCGAGGTGTGCAGGATGCCCTTGGGCTTGCCCGTGGTTCCCGAGGTGTACAGGATGAAGAGCGGGTTCTCGGCGGGGAAGCCCTGAGCTTCGTGCTCGCCGTCGAATGCGGTGATCTCGCGGTGCCACCAGAGGTCGCGATCCTCATCGAAGGCGACGTCGTTGCCCGCGCGTTCGACGACGAGCACGCGAGAGACGGTGCTGCCTCCGCCGTTCAGCGCGAGCGCATCGTCCACGGTCGGCTTCAGCGCAGACACGCGTCCCTTGCGCCATCCGCCATCGGCCGTGATCACGAGGCGCGCCTCAGCGTCGTCGATGCGAGCGCGCAGACTTTCAGCGCTGAAGCCTCCGAAGACCACCGAGTGCGCTGCGCCGAGGCGCGCGACGGCGAGCATCGCGATCACCGTCTCCGGGATCATCGGCATGTAGATGGCCACGCGGTCGCCCGCGGCGACGCCGAGGCTGGTGAGCATGTTCGCGGCGCGCTTCACCTCGTGCGTGAGCTCGGCGTACGTGAGGGTGCGCGTGTCGCCCGGTTCGCCCTCGAAGTGGAGCGCGACGCGGTCGCCGTTGCCCGCTGCCACGTGGCGATCGAGGCAGTTCGCCGCGACGTTCAGCTCGCCGTCCTGGAACCACTTCGCGAACGGCGGGTTCGTCCAGTCGAGCACCTCGCTGAACGGCTTCGTCCACTGCAGGTTCTGGGCCTGCTCCGCCCAGTACCCCTCGGGATCCTGCGCGGCCTTCCAGTAGACGGACGGGTCGGTGACGTTGGCCTGCTCGCGGAACTCCGGACTCGGAGTATACGTCTCCGCTGTTGCTCCCTCGGGGAGGTGGTGGCTTTCAATACTGCCGGTCTGATCGCTCATTGACGCCCTTATCTTCGATCGATTCCCGGGGCGATCGCTCGCTCCCGGCCCCTCAGTCGCGTACGGGATCCGTACCATCCCGAAAACGCAGAACCAGGCTATACCTTTCGTCTATCTCCGCTCACATCGGTGAGCCCGCGACGGTGTTGCCGCGACAGCGCACAGATGCTCGGGCGAGCGGTCTGGCCGTGGCGAACCCTGCTGGTATGGGCTCATGCCCCCTGCTGAGATTCCGGATCACCCACGGCCTCCCGACCCACGGCCCTCGGTGTCGACACGATCTGCGGCGCTCAGTCGCGCCGCGAAGCGTTCGTTCGGCGGCCTGCTGCCCCTGCTGGATGACCCCGATCTGCGAGATCTCATCGTGCAGGTGCGCGGCGGCGCTGCTCGACTGTGGCTGGACCGATGCGGAGCGCTGCAGGAGGTGCCGGATTGGCAGGCGGATCCTGAAGCGGTGCACGGGTTGGCGACCGGGCTGATCGCTGCTGGCGGGCGCCACCTCGACGAGCTGCACCCCTGCGCCGACGTGAGGCTGGGCGATGGCATTCGAGTGCACGCAGTACTGCCCCCGATCGCCGTCGAGGGCGCGGCCGTATCGATTCGGCTGCCCCGCATCTCGCCCCCTCGGTTCGATGAACTCGTCGCGGGAGGCCTCTGCGCGACGAGCACGGCAGAGATGCTGCGCCGGGTGATCATCGACCGCAGCAACATCCTGATCACCGGAGGCACCGGAAGCGGAAAGACGACGGTGCTGGCCGCACTGCTGGATCTCGCCCCACCGCACGAGCGCATCCTCACGATCGAGGACGTGGCGGAGCTGCGGTTGAGGCATCCGCACGCCGTGTCTCTCGAAACGCGTCAGGCGAGCGCCGAAGGGGTCGGGGAGGTCTCGGTCGATCGGCTGCTGCGGGAAGCGCTGCGCATGCGGCCCGACCGCATCGTGCTCGGCGAGTGCCGCGGTGCCGAGATCTCGACGCTCTTGGCGGCACTGAACACCGGCCACGACGGCGGCGCCGGAACCCTCCACGCGAGCCGTCTGGAAGAAGTGCCCTCGCGCCTCGAAGCGCTGGGTGCGCTCGCGGGATGGACGCCGGAAGCGCTCGCTCGACAGGCCGTCAGTGCACTGCACGCGATCGTCCACGTCGAACGGGGTGCTCTCGGCCCTCGGGTGCGCGCCATCGGCGGTCTCGAGCTCACCGATGACCGGTTGCTCGGAGTGCGAAGGGTGGTGGCGTAGCGCGTGTGGAAGCGACTCCGGTCCCTCGCCCGGTCACGAATCGCTTCAGCTTCGGGCTCGGCTTCGAGCGTCACCGCGCATCAACGGAATGAGGCGACGGTCGTCGCGGAACGAGCAGCGGCGCTCCTTCGCGGGGGAGTGCCGCCCGGTCGGACGTTCGCGGTGATCGCCGCCGACGCAGAGCCGACCTCTGCCACGGGAATCATCGCCGCCCGTGTGGCAGACGGAGTCCCGGTCGCCTCCGCGCTCGCAGCGACCCCCGATCCGGAATGGCGCGTGCTGGCAGTCGCCTGGCGCCTCGCCGAAGCATGCGGTGCTCCGCTCGCCCCCGCGCTCCAACGCATCGCGTATGCGTTGCGCGAACTCGACCAGTTGCGGGAACGACGTTCCGTGCTCCTGGCGGGTCCGCGGGCGACGGTGCGCATGGTTGCGGCCCTGCCGATCCTCGCGCTGCTGCTCGGCCTGCTGCTCGGATTCGATCCGATACCGGTGCTGTTCAGCGGGATGGGGGCGGCGATCGCGGCGATCGGCATCGGTCTGCTCGGCATCGGCGTGCACTGGTCTCGCGCCATGCAGCATCGAACCGCGAGTGACGATCACATCGCCGGTCTGCCGTTCGAACTGCTCTGGGTCGCGCTGGGAGGCGGCGCCCCTCCTTCCGCGGCACTGAGACACGTGGTGGATCGCGTGGACCAGTACGGGGCCGAGTGGATCGTCTTCGACGACTTCTGTTCCGGGAGCCCGCTGCTGTCGACGATCGCCGCTGCGGAAGCCGCCGGTGTTCCGATGCGCCCGCTGCTGCTCGAACACGCGGGTGCAGAGCGCGTGGCCTCAGCTGCGCGACTGGAACGGGAGGCGGAACGCCTCGGCGTGCGCGTGCTGGTGCCCCTGGGGGTCTGCGTGCTGCCCGCCTTCATCGTGCTCGGCGTGCTGCCGGTGGTGCTGTCCATGTTCGGGGCTGTCTGATGCTTCCCGACGGTGTTCGTACTCCACAGGGGAGGGCGATCGCATCGGCGTTCGGGTTCTCCACAGATCGTTCGTCGGGCCGCGTCGGGCCGAGCCTCTCCCGTGAGGATGGATGCACCGGCGATCGCCGGGGCCGTGCGAGGTCAAGGAGGTTCCCGATGCAGCCCACACTCCAACTCGTATCCGACCGAGGTGCGACATCCGTGGAAGGCGGGCCCGAGCGCCGCCGCACACGTCTGCAGCGCGTCCGTCGCGGAGGCCGACGACGCGGGCGGGCGTTCGTCGGCGAGATGCGCGCGCTCGCAGACGATGAGCGCGGCGCCGTGACAGCGGAGTACGCGATTGTCATCATGGCCGCCGTAGCATTCGCCGGTCTGCTGGTTGCCATCATGCGGTCGAGCGAGATCCGAGCGATGCTCGTGGAACTCGTCGAGAACGCGCTCGGCGCAGGGTCCTGATGCTCGCGGCGCTGCGGCACGACGAACGCGGCACGGTCACGGCGGAATTCGCGATCGTCGTGCCCGCAGTGCTCGCCGTACTCGGGCTCGTGATCGGCGGCATCTACGTGGCGGCGCATCGCATCACCCTCGTATCGGCGTCGGCTGAGATCGCGAGATCAGAGGCCCGCGGTGATGCCGAGCTCGCCCAGAAACATCTGGATTCGCTCGGTGATCGAGTGGAGATCGAACGTGTGGAAGACGGCGTGCTGCACTGCGTCACGCTTCGGTCGCGCCCGGGTGGAGGACCCCTCGCCCGCATCGCGGTCGAATCGCGCTCGTGCGCCGCCCGAATCGGTGAGGGAGCGACCTCATGAGCGCACCGGCGACCCTCGTCTGCGCAGCCGCTGCGATATGTCTCGGCGTACCGATCATCGCGGCGTCGTCGCACCTCGAAGCCTCCCATCGTGCAGCAGGGGCCGCTGACGCGGCAGCGCTCGCCGCAGCCGACTCGGCCGCCGGGTTTCTCGCGGGAGACCCCTGTGACCTGGCGGGGGCTGTCACGAGTGCGATGAGCAGCGAACTCGTGTCCTGCGAGCTCGATCCCGCCCTCGCCGACGCCCGCGTGAAGGTGGTGGCGGACGGGCCGCTCGGGGCCGTCGCCGCTTCGGCGCACGCTGGTCCACCGCCGAGTTCCGCGATGCCGGGAGGTGCGATTGGCGCAAATGGCTGGGCGTGGCCCAGCTCGGAGCCGGGCATCACGCAGGGGTTCCACGATGGTTACTCCATTGATCTCCGCGCGGTTGAAGGGTCACCGCTCTACGCTCCCTACGACGGCGTCGTCGTCGCAGCCGGAACGGACAGCGACGGGCCGCCCGAGAAGTGCGTCGCCGAACCCTCGTGGTGGCATGGCCCGAATTACACGATCATCATCAGACACAGCTATCGGGGGGAAGTGCTCTTCAGTTCCCACAATCACGTGGCCCCCGGATCGACCGACGCGTTCGGGCTATCGCCGGGCACTGCAGTGCGAGCCGGACAACCGGTGGCCCTCGCAGGTATGAGCGGATGCACGTCGGGGCCGCACTCGCACTTCACGCTGTCGACCACCCCGTCGAACGCGTTTCCCGACGTGAATCCATACCTCTATATCGGTGGCCCTGAGATCCGTTGATGCAGTGCGCAGAAACTCCGATGCGGGTACTTCGGCCGGCGACGGACATAATGAAGAGAGAACATGCGTGGAATCCCGCAGGTGGATTCTCACGCCAGAATGTGTATCGTGTCGGAGCAGAACCCTCAGCCGGTCCTGGCGGAGCAGCCCTACACTGCGTGAAGCAACGAAGGAGACCCGTGAAGGGTACGAAGAAACTCGTCATCGTCGAGTCACCGACCAAGGCGAAGACCATCGGCGGCTACCTCGGAGACGACTACGAGGTCATTGCATCGGTCGGACACGTTCGTGATCTCGCCGAGCCATCGGCCCTGCCCGCGGAGCTCAAGAAGGGCGCATTCGGGAAGTTCGCGGTCGACGTCGAGAACGACTTCGCCCCGTACTACGTCGTCAACGACAACAAACGCAAAACGGTCTCCGAGCTGAAGCGCGCGCTGAAGGGTGCCGACGAGCTGTGGCTCGCAACGGATGAGGACCGCGAGGGCGAGGCCATCGCGTGGCACCTCCTCGAGGTGCTCCAGCCCAAGGTGCCGGTGCATCGTATGGTGTTCCACGAGATCACGCAGGACGCCATCGAACAGGCCAAGCAGAACACGCGCGACCTCGACACGGCGCTGGTCGATGCGCAGGAGACGCGACGCATCCTCGATCGCCTGTACGGGTACGACATCTCTCCGGTGCTCTGGCGCAAGGTCGCGCCCAAGCTCTCCGCAGGCCGAGTGCAGTCGGCGGCGACGCGACTCGTCGTCGACCGCGAGCGCGAGCGCCAGGCGTTCCGCGCTGCCGAGTACTGGGACCTCACCGCGACCTTCCGACCCGACGACAGCGCTACCGACACCACGGCGTTCCAAGCCCGGCTCGTGCGGCTCGACGCCCAGCGCGTCGCCACCGGCGGCGACTTCGGCGACGACGGCAACCTGACGGCTCGTGCGTCGAAGGCGGGGGTCATTCCGCTGGAGCAGGAGCGTGCCGAGCGCCTCGCATCCCTGCTCGCTGCGGACGCCAGGGGAGAAGTCGTCTCCGTCGAGACGAAGCCGCACACGCGTCGCCCTGCAGCGCCGTTCACCACGTCGACGCTGCAGCAGGAGGCCTCTCGCAAGCTCCGCTACAGCTCGCGGCAGACGATGTCGTTCGCGCAGTCGCTGTATGAGAACGGCTACATCACGTACATGCGTACCGACTCGCCCTCGCTCTCGAAGCAAGCAGTGCAGGCGGCCCGGTCGCAGGCTGCGGAACTGTACGGCGCGCAGACGCTGCCCGAGAAGCCGCGCGTGTACACGGGCAAGTCGAAGGGCGCCCAGGAGGCGCACGAGGCGATCCGGCCAGCCGGTGAAGTGTTCCAGCGTCCGAGCTCTCTCAAGGGGAAGCTCACGCAGGGCGAATTCGCGTTGTACGAGTTGATCTGGAAGCGCACGGTTGCCAGCCAGATGGCAGACGCCAAGGGCTCCACCGACACCGTGACCCTCTCGGCACAGGTGTCGGAGGCCGGAAGCGCTGCACCGACCGCTGCGGAATTCACCACCAGTGGCACCGTCATTACCTTCCCCGGATTCCTCCTCGCATACGAGGAAGGCCGCGATGAGAACCGCGGCGACAAATCCGGCGATCAGAATGCGAAGCTCCCGCAGTTGTCCTCGGGTCAGGGGCTCGGCATCGAAGAGCCGACCGCGAAGGGCCACGAGACGAGCCCGCCGCCGCGCTACACGGAGGCCAGCCTCACCAAGCGACTCGAAGAACTCGGCATCGGCCGTCCGTCGACGTACGCCGCGATCATCAGCACGATCATGGATCGCGGTTACGTCACGAAGAAGGGGCAGGCGCTCGTTCCCAGCTGGATCGCCTTCTCCGTCGTACGACTCCTGGAAGAGCACTTCAGCGAGCTCGTCGACTACGACTTCACAGCCGAGATGGAGAACGACCTCGACCGCATCGCTTCGGGCGAGGCGGATCGCGGCAAATGGCTCGGCGAATTCTACTTCGGCACCGACGCGCACCCCGGCCTGCGCGGCGTCGTCGACAACCTGGGCGAGATCGACGCGCGTGCGATCAACACGATCAAGATCGATGATGAGATCTCGCTCCGCAACGGCAAGTACGGCCCGTACCTCGAGGTCTTCGACGACAAGTGCGAGGTCGATGAAGACGGCGTGGTGAAGCCGCGCAGCGTCAACATCCCCGACGGCCTCGCGCCCGATGAACTGACGCCTGCCAGAGCCCACGAGCTCGCCGACGCCGAACCGGCCGAGGATCGCGTCGTCGGTCTCCACCCGCAGACTTCGAAGCGCATCGTCGCGAAGAACGGGCGCTTCGGTCCCTACGTCACCGAGCTCCCCGATGAGGGCGAGGAACTGCCGAAGGGCCAGAAACCCCGCACGGCGTCCCTGTTCAAGAGCATGGACCCCGCCACGATCGAGCTCGACAGCGCGGTCGCGCTGCTCGACCTTCCCCGTGTCGTCGGAGTGGACCCCGAGTCCGAGGCTGAGATCACCGCGCAGAACGGGCGCTACGGCCCGTACCTGAAGAAGGGAAGCGACACGCGATCGCTTCCGAGCGAGGATGCGATCTTCTCGATCGATCTCGCCGGAGCCCAGGAGCTGTTCGCTCAGCCCAAGTACGGCGCGAAGCGCGCGTCGAGCGCGCTGAAGGAATTCGATGCCGACCCCGTGAGCGGCAAGCCGATCAAGGTCAAGGACGGCCGTTTCGGCCCGTACGTCACCGACGGTGAGACGAACGCGACGATCCCGCGCGGTGACAGCGTGGACGAGATCGACTTCGCCCGCGCCGTCGAGCTCCTGGCGATCAAGCGCGCGAAGGGCCCCGCGAAGAAGAAGGCTCCCGCGCGGAAGCCCGCGGCGAAGAAGGCGGCGGCGAAAAAGCCTGCAGCGAAGAAGCCGGCGACGAAGAAGCCTGCAGCGAAGAAGTCCGCTTCGGGCGCGAAGGCGGTGGACCCGGCGCGGTCGGCAGCTGCGAAGAAGGCGGCGGCGACCCGAGCCGCGAACCGAGCTGCCGCAGAGTCCCAGGCATAACGACGAGTGCGGCCGGGTGCGGTCGCGGAGGAGCACATGAGCGGAACCTTCATCACCCTCGAAGGCGGCGACGGCGCGGGGAAGACGACGCAGGCGGAGTTGCTCGAGCAGTGGCTCGAGGGCCGCGGGCTCGAAGTCGTCCGCACCCGTGAGCCGGGCGGCACTCGTCTCGGAACCGAAGTGCGTCGCCTCCTGTTGCACGGAGGCGACGAGATCGGAGAGGTCGACGTGCGCGCTGAAGCCCTGCTCTACGCCGCAGACCGCGCCCAGCACGTCGCAAAGGTCGTGCGCCCCGCCCTCGAGCGGGACGCAGTGGTGGTGCAGGACCGGTACATCGACTCCTCGCTGGCGTACCAGGGGGCGGGGCGCGTGCTCGACGTCGACGAGGTGCGCCGCATCAGCGAGTGGGCGACCGGGGGGCTCTGGCCGGACCTGACGATTCTGCTCGACCTCGACCCCGAGACCAGCTCCGGCCGCCGCCGCGACCGCGGTGGGAGCAGCGACCGCCTCGAGTCAGAAGCAGTGGAGTTCCATACGGCGGTGCGCGACGGCTTCCGTGCGCTCGCGAAGGCGGACCCGCACCGCTTCTTCACCATCGATGCTGCACTGCCCGTCGATGAGATCCACACGCGCATCGTGGGACGCGTCTCCGGGTTCCTCACGCGCTGAACCGCTTCACCGGTAAGAGATCGCGCTTCGGCGAGCAGATTTCCAAAGAAAGCGTCTCACCGAAGCGCGATCTCTCACCGAAGCCATCCGCACCCTGGCCACCGCGGTCGCCGGCCGAACGCGGTGCGTTCAGCCGATGACCGCCGCCCCGCGCTTTGCTCCGTGGGCTGGCGCTGTAGCGCCACCGCGGTCGCCGGCCGAACGCGGTGCGTTCATCCGATGACCGCCACCCCGCGCTTCGCTCCGTGGGCTGGCGCTGTAGCGCCACCGCGGTCGCCGGCCGAACGCGATGCGTTCAGCCGATGACCGCGCCGAAGCGATCGGGAAGGGTGGCGCGAGAAGCGGCGCCGAGCTCGGAGAGCGGCAGGGTGAAGCGATCCTGCACCTCGATCGCGGCATCCGCCCCCGCACCATCCGTGACACCGATGCGCAGCACCGGGAAATCGCGGCCCGAGCAGAGCCCGCGGAACTTCACCTCTTCCTCGTGCGGCACCGCGACGAGCACGCGCGCCTGAGATTCCGAGAAGAGTGCAGCGGTGGCGTCGACGTCGTCGCGCGACATGATCTCCTCGATCCACACGCGGGCACCGACGCCGAAGCGCAGCGCGCCATCGGTGAGGGCCTGAGCGAGGCCGCCCTCCGAAAGATCCACCGCCCCGGAGATGAGTCCGCCCTGTGCGCCCGCGTGCAGCAGCTCGGCGAGCGCGCGCTCCTCGGCCAGGGAAGCGATCGGCGGGCGGCCGCCGAGGTGATCGTGCACGGTCTCGGCCCAGGCAGATCCGTCGAGTTCGTCGCGGGTGGTGCCGAGCAGGTAGAGGTGCTCGCCCTGATCCTGCCATCCGCTGGGCACGCGGCGCGCGACGTCATCGATGATGCCGAGCACGCCGACGACGGGCGTCGGATAGATCGGGGTGTCGCCGGTCTGGTTGTAGAGCGAGACGTTGCCGCCGGTGACGGGCACCTCGAGAGCGAGGCACGCATCCGAGAGTCCTTCGACCGAGCGCGAGAACTGCCACATGACCTCGGGGTTCTCGGGGCTGCCGAAGTTCAGGCAGTCGGTGACGGCGGTGGGAACGGCGCCGGACGTGGCGACGTTGCGGTACGCCTCGGCGAGTGCGAGCTGCGAGCCGACGTACGGGTCGAGCTGGCAGTAACGGCCGTTCGCATCGGTGGCGATGGCCACGCCGAGGCCGCTCTCCTCATCGACGCGGATCATGCCTGCGCCGTCGGGGAACGCGAGCGCCGTGTTGCCGAGCACGTACTTGTCGTACTGGTTCGTCACCCACGAGACATCGGCCTGGTTGGGCGATGCGGCGACGGCGATCATCTGCGAGCGCAGGTCATCGCCGGAGTCCGAACGCGCCAGGCCAGAGGCGTTGACGCCGGAAGCCTGCAGCGCATCGATCCATGCGGGGTACTCGACGGGGCGCTCGTAGACGGGGCCGTCGACGGCCACAGTCGAAGGATCGACGTTGACGATCTCCTCACCGCGCCAGTTGATGATGAGGCGGCCGGTGTCGGTGACCTCGCCGAGCACGCTCGTCTCGACGTCCCACTTCGCGGTCACGGCGAGGAACGCGTCGAGCTTGTCGGGGTGCACGACCGCCATCATGCGCTCCTGGCTCTCCGACATGAGGATCTCCTCGGCCGTGAGCGACGGATCGCGCAGCAGCACGCTGTCGAGCTCGATGAACATGCCGCCGTCGCCGTTCGCCGCGAGCTCGGAGGTCGCGCACGAGATGCCGGCGGCGCCGAGATCCTGAATCCCCTCGACGAGCTCATCGCGGAAGAGTTCGAGGCAGCACTCGATGAGCACCTTCTCGGCGAACGGATCGCCGACCTGCACGGCCGGGCGCTTGGTCGGCCCGCCCTCGCTGAAGCTGTCGGAGGCGAGGATCGACGCCCCGCCGATGCCGTCGCCACCCGTGCGAGCGCCGAAGAGCACGACCTTGTTGCCGGCGCCGGAGGCGTTCGCGAGGTGCAGATCCTCGTGGCGCAGTACGCCGACGCCGAGCGCGTTGACGAGCGGGTTCGCCTGGTAGACGCTGTCGAAGACCGTCTCGCCGCCCAGGTTCGGGAGGCCGAGGCAGTTGGCGTACGACGAGATGCCCGAGACGACGCCGTGCACGACGCGTGCCGTATCCGGGTCATCGATCGCGCCGAAGCGCAGCTGATCCATGACCGCGACGGGGCGAGCCCCCATCGAGATGATGTCGCGGATGATGCCGCCGACGCCGGTCGCGGCTCCCTGGAACGGCTCGATGTACGAGGGGTGGTTGTGGCTCTCGACCTTGAAGGTCACTGCCCAGCCCTCTCCGATGTCGATGACGCCGGCGTTCTCACCCATGCCGACGAGCAGACGCTCGCGCATCTTGTCGTTGACCTTCTGGCCGAACTGCCGGAGGTAGATCTTCGACGACTTGTACGAGCAGTGCTCCGACCACATCACCGAGTACATGGCGAGCTCGCCGGAGGTGGGGCGCCGGCCGAGGATCTCGCGGAGGCGGTCGTACTCGTCGGGCTTCAATCCGAGTGCGCCGTACGGCTGCTCCTTCTCGGGCGTCGCGATCGCATCGGCGACCGTGTCGGGGCGGGGGCCGCTCTGGGTGGCGTCGATGTCTGTCACGCTCGATGTGCTCCGTGGATCGGGGGTGGTTTCGGCGCACGGGAGCGCCGAACGTACGGGGTTCAGTCTACGTGGTCGCGTCACCCCGCTCGTCCCGTACTGCTCCCTCATCGCGGGAGCATTCCCGAGCCTGCAGGGCTGACGGTCTAGGGTGGAGATTGTCAGCAGATCAGGGGAGACTGAACGCCATGAGCGATCCGAATACTCACGCAGCAGGCCAGACGCCCGTTCCGCAGCCGAGCGATCATGCGCAGGCCCCGTCGTACACGCCGGACGGAGCGCGCCAGGCGTCGCGCCAGGCCGCACGGCCCACGGCGGGCCCGGCCTCCGGGGCGGCGAATCAGCAGCGCAAGCTCTCGACCTTCTTGAAGGTCAGCATCATTCTGCTCGCCGGTCTGACCATCGCCTCGATCTCGTTGCTGTTCATCGGTGACTTCGAGGGCAAATTCGAGCGCGTCTTCTCGACGTTCGCGCTGTTCGCGGTGTTCGTCATCTTCACGGCGCTCGACACGCGGCGGGAGCAGAAGTCCGAGTGGTACGCGCCGGTCGCCCTCATCGCGAACGCCTACATCCTCGGCCTGCTGATGATCGTCATCTGGATGACGCCTTACAACCCGTACTCCTTGCTCTGGGAGATCTTCTGGAAGTCGTTCTTCGTGATTCTCGTCACGCGACTGGTCATTCTCTGCGCGCAGCTTCTGCTGCGGGTCGGAGCCGAGCGCTCCGAGACGATCACGCGGTTCGCCTTCGTGACGAGCGTGCTCGCGGTGCTCTCGGGCATTCTGTTCACCGCGCCGGTCGGCATCGAGGCATTCGAGCTCAACGTGCCGGATATGTATTGGAAGATCGCGACCGCGATCCTGATCCTGACCGCGCTCGGCCTGTCGATCACCCTGCTGCTCCGCTGGTTCTTCGGCGCGGATGAGCGTGATGCGGCTCGAGCCGCTCGCGGCAGCATGCGCCAGGGCGCGCCGGCGCCGTACATCGCGCAGCAGCCCCACGGGCGCGCGCAGCAGCAGCGAGCGCAGCAGCAGAACTCCCAGGCGCAGCAGGCGCAGCAGCAAGCCCAGATGCAGCAGCAGCATCAGTTGCAGCAGCAGCATCAGTTGCAGCAGCAGTCCCAGCTGCAGCTGCAGCTGCAGCAGCAGCCCCAGGCGCAGCCGAGCGGCCAATCCGAGCTGCTGCCCTGGCCGACCTTCGCCGACGGCCGCCCGATTCCGGCCGGGCCCGACGGCCAGCCCGACTTCTCGGTGCCGGGCGCGCCTCGTCCGCCCCAGGCGAGGTAACCGCCCGCGAGACAGGGCCTGCGGCAATCCGGAGTTCATTCCGGGCCGTTCTTCACTGCTCCCTGGGCAGTGGGCTTCGATGAGATCGAGTGCCTACTGCACAGGGAGCAGTGGTCTGTCATGCACGGGATGCACTCGCTTGGCTCCCTCCGAGGCTCAAGAATTGAAATCCATAACACCCGTCTGACCGGGGGCGATGCCGATCTGATCGGCTGAGGCGAACCCCTTCGGCTTGAACATCAGATGAAACGTTGGCTAGGCTAACTCGGGGCCGCGAGAACGTGCGCGGCCGCTGCGATCCGATGCAGTCGTCGGCGCAGATCGATGAGACCCGAGACGAAAAGAGCAGCCATCGTGTCCACCCAGATGTTGCGCGGCGCGAGCTTCGCAGCCCTTGCCCTGACCGCTGCGTTCACGCTGTCGGCGTGCGCCCCCGGCGCGGAGGCGAACGAGGAGCAGGCCGCGCCGGCCGAGACCACGGTGACCATCACCGACAACCACGGCGAGGTCGAGGTCCCCGTGAACCCCGAGCGCGTCGTCGCGCTCGACAACCACGTGTTCGAGACCCTCGATGAGTGGGACGTTCCACTGGTCGCGGCTCCGAAGGGCATCATGGGCACCGCGTGGCCCGACTACACGGACGACGCCGAGGTGGCAGACGTCGGGACGCATCGCGAGCCCGACCTCGAAGCCATCGTCGCCGCTCAGCCCGACCTCATCATCGGCGGCTACCGCTTCTCCGAGTCGTACGACACGATCGTCGAGCAGAATCCCGACGCAGCCGTCATCGAGATCGCACCTCGCGACGGTGAGGACCCGATGGAGGAGCTCAAGCGCGAGACCGAGATTCTCGGGCAGATCTTCGATCGAGAGGACGAGGCCGCAGAGATCACGTCCGAGCTCGACCAGTCGATCGCCGATGCGAAGCAGGCCTACAACGGCACCGACTCCGTGATCGGGCTCATCACCTCGGGGGGAAAGATCGAGTTCGCCGCTCCCGTCACCGGCCGCAGCGTGGGGCCCGTGTTCTCGGCTCTCGGCCTGAAGCCAGCGATCGAGCAGCAGGCGGAGGACACGTCGCACGGCGACGACATCAGCGTCGAGGCGATCGCAGCGGCGAACCCCGACTGGATCGTCGTGCTGGATCGCGATGCGTCATTCGCCGAACCAGAACCGGGAGCTGTGCCGGCGGATGAGCTGATCGCCGGCTCTGAAGCGCTGCAGGGTGTGACGGCCGTCGAGCAGGATCAGATCGTGTACCTCGACTCCGACTTCTACCTGACGGAAGACATCCAGGCGTACACCGAGCTGTACGAACAGCTGCAGGAGGCGTTCGCGGGCGCATGAGCCTGACGCAGCAGGCTGCGCCAGCAGCCAGGGACGGGGCCCGCACCGATGGTGCGGGCCCCGCTCGCCGTTCGCGCTGGAAGGGCTCCCTCGCGCTGGTCCTCGCGATCCTCGTCGTCACGGGCCTGCTCGTCGCGTCGCTGCTCATCGGGGCGTACGACATCGCGGGCGGTGAACGCGGCGGCGAGATGTTCTGGATCACCCGAGTGCCGCGCACCCTGGCGCTGGTGCTGGCTGGTGCGGCTCTGGCGACCAGCGGTCTCGTGATGCAGATGCTCACGCAGAACCGCTTCGTCGACGCGACGACCTCCGGCACCACCGAATGGGCGGCGCTCGGACTCCTGCTCACGGTGCTGATCGCGCCCCAGGTTGGCCTCGTCGGCCGGATGGTGATCGCCAGCCTCTCGGCGTTCGTCGGCACGCTCGTCTTCATGGCGATCCTGCGTCGCATCGTCATTCGCACGACGCTGGTGGTGCCGCTGATCGGGATCATGCTCGGCGCCGTGGTGAGCGCGCTGACGACATTCCTCGCTGCGCAGTTCAACCTCCTGCAGATGATCGGCACCTGGTTCATGGGCAGTTTCACGGCGGTGGTGCGCGGACGGTATGAGGTGCTCTGGATCGTCGCCATCGTCACGCTGCTGGTCTTCGTCCTCGCCGACCGCATCACCGTCGCCGGCCTCGGCAAAGATGTCGCGACGAGCGTCGGCGTGCGCTATGAAGTGGTGCTGGTCGCCGGCACGGCGCTCGTCGCGGTGGCGGCGGGCGTGACGACGGTGGTCGTCGGGTTCCTGCCGTTCCTCGGCCTCGTGGTGCCCAACGTCGTCGCCATGATCCGCGGCGATCACGTGCGCAGCAACCTGCCATGGGTGTGCCTCGGCGGCATCGCACTCGTGACCGTATGCGATGTGATCGGGCGCACCGTGCGCATGCCGTTCGAGGTGCCCGTCTCCATGGTGCTCGGCATCGTCGGATCGGCGGCCTTCATCACGATTCTGCTGAGGCAGCGCAATGCGTAGCGTGGTGGGGGAGCAGCGGCTCGCAGGGTTGCCGCGCGGCAGCGGTTCGCGGCGCGCATGGGTCGCCGAGCACCGCGCGGTGCTCCTGGTCGGTGCGACGGCAGCCGCGCTCGCCATCGCGATCCTGGTCTACGGCAATCCGGCGGCCCTCGGATCGGACGGGTTCTGGATCATCGTGCGCTCCCGGCTCACGTCGCTCGGAACCATCGCGCTCGTCTCGGTGTGCCAGGCGGTCGCGACCGTGCTCTTCCACACGGCGACGGCGAATCGGATCCTCACCCCCTCGATCCTCGGGTTCGACGCGCTGTACGTGCTGTCGCAGACGGCGCTCATGTTCGTCTTCGGCATGGCGGCGGTCGGCATGGAGGGGATCCCGAAGATCATCGCGCAGAGCCTCCTCATGATCGCGTTCGCGACGGTGCTCTACGGGTGGTTGTTCTCGGGGAAGCGGGCGAACCTCCACCTGCTGCTGCTCGTCGGCGTGGTGCTCGGCATCGGATTCGGCTCACTGTCGACGTTTATGCAGCGCCTGCTGACTCCCAGTGAATTCGACGTGCTCAGCGCGCGCCTCTTCGGCAGCATCGGCAAGGGAAACCCCGATTACCTTCCGATCGCCGGCGCAATCGTCGCCGTGCTGCTGGTGATCATCTGGCGGAGGCGCCGCCTCCTCGACGTCGTCGCGCTCGGCCGCGATGTGGCGACCGGGCTCGGGGTCGCGTACCGCAAGGAGGTCGTGCTGATCCTCGTGACCGTCGCGGTGCTGATATCGATATCGGCGACGATGGTGGGGCCGATGACGTTCTTCGGGTTCCTCGTGGCGACGATCGCGTACCAGTTCACCCGGGAGGATCGGCATGCCGAAACGCTCCCGCTCGCCATCGGTGTGGCGCTCGTCACGCTGCTGGGCGCCACCTTCGTGCTGAAGCACGTGTTCGCCGCCGCGGGGCTGGTGACCGTGATCATCGAGTTCGCCGGCGGTCTCCTGTTCCTCGCGATCCTGTTGAGAAAGGGGCTCAGATGATGAGCCGTCCCACTGTTCGCCGACCGAGAGGAGACCGCGCATGATCGCCCTCACGGGGGTCGAGAAGCACTACGCCGGGCACCGCGTGCTCGGCCCCATCGATCTCACCATCGAACGCGGCGGAGTCACGGCGCTGATCGGACCGAACGGGGCCGGGAAGTCGACCATGCTCACGATCATCGGGCGACTGCTCGACGCCGACTCCGGCAGGGTGACGATCGGCGACCTCGACGTGCGCGCTGCGAAGCCGCGCGAACTCGCGCGCGCGGTGTCGATTCTGCGCCAGGAGAACCATTTCATGTCGCGCCTCACCGTGCGGCAACTCGTCACCTTCGGGCGCTTCCCGCACTCCGCGGGACGACTCACCGAGGCCGACGCGCACGCCATCGCCTCCGCCATCGAATTTCTCGATCTCACGGCCATGGAGCATCGCTTCATCGACGAGCTCTCCGGCGGGCAGCGACAGCGGGCGTTCGTCGCGATGGTGCTCGCCCAGGACACGGACTACGTGCTGCTCGACGAGCCGCTCACGGGGCTCGACATGCGCCACGCCGTCTCGATGATGGCGCAGGTGCGAGCCGCGGCCGATGCGCTGGGCAAGACCGTCGTGCTCGTCATCCACGATGTCAACTTCGCCGCGGCGTACGCCGATCGGATCGTGGCGCTCGCCGAGGGCCGCGTGGTCGCGTCCGGTACGCCCGACGAGATCTTCACCCCGGAGGTGCTGCAGCGCGTCTTCGACACTCCCGTCGAGGTCGTCGAGCACGGCGGGGGGCGTATCGCGGTGTACTACCGCCCGTAGAGCTCGGACGCTGGGCGTGACGTCCCGGACGCGACCCGACGCGAGAGCGCGCGCGCCCCGCCCAGCGCGGTCAGGAGCGTTCGGCAGACTCCAGACCGAAGAGCGCGGAGAGCGCTTCGGAAGCCTCCGATGCTCGCCCCTCCCGGCCGAGCGACCGGATGCGCTTGGTGGGGGCGTGCAGCAGACGGCCGGTGAGGCGCCGCAGCGCCGCCTCGACATCGGCGGCAGTCGCATCATCCTCGTCGTCTCCGGCGCGACGGGCGCGGCACAACTCGTCTTCCAAGATCGCGTTCACATGGCCGCGCAGCGCGAGCAGTACCGGCAGGGTGTCGCGCTCCGCCTGAGATGCGCCGAACTCGACCGCAGCATCGTGGACGATCTCGAGAGCCTCGTGCTCGGTGCCGAGCTCGGTCACCGGAGCGTGCCGTGCGACAGTTTCGAGATCGAGCAGTTCGATGCCGTCGATGCGGGTGACGGCCGGGTCGATATTGCGAGGCATGCCGAGGTCGATGAGGAGGCGCGGCGAGACCGGCCTCGAGATCCCAGTCGTCGCCGTCGCGCCCGGTCCCCGGGGCGCGAAATCGGCCTCGGTGAGCAGTGGCTCCTCGGTTCGGCTGCACGCGATGATCACATCAGCGGCGTCGAGCGCGCTGCGCAGCTCCGCGGGATCGACGGGGGTGAGGTCGTGGCGCTCGGCGTACGCTGCCGCCCGGCCGGAGGGGGAGTGCACGCTGATGCGTTCGGCGCCCCGTGATCGCAGCGCCGCGATCGTCGCGCCGGCGTACGCGCCCGTGCCGATGAGCAGCACGCGGGCGTCCTGCCAGACGGGCACCCGGCTCTCCGCGAGCCGGAGGGCGAGACGCACGAGCGAGCGCCCCTGGGAGTGGATCTCCGTGCGGTGCTTGACGGTGCGCGACGTGCGCGTGGCCGTCTGGAAGAGGCGTTCGAGGTGGTGCGTCACCGTGCCGCGCTCGCGAGCGTCGACGTGGGCGCGGCGCACCTGCCCGGCGATCTCCTCCTCGCCGACGACCGCTGATTTGAGACCGGACGCAACGGCGAAGAGATGCTCGGCGGCGCGGTGATCCAACTCGACATCGACCGCCATGGAGAGCGATGACACCGGCACGCCGGCGACCTGCGAGATCAGTTCGACCATCGCCTCGCTCGTGTCCCGCCCGGCCTGCGCGTACACCTCGAAGCGGTTGCAGGTCGACAGCACCACGACGCCGTCGAGGTCATTCGACGCGGTCAGCGCCTCGGCGATCTCCGGGGTGCGCGCAGTGAGGCGCTCCAGCAGAGGGAAGGAGCACCCGCGGTGATCGAAGGAGAGGCACAGCAGCATAGATAATCGATACGTTTTCTGATCAGGGATTCGTGGTTGTTTCGCGCGGCATTTCGCTCGAATCTGAACACATCAGATGTGACACATCAGATCTATAAGCTAGCATCTCGACCGATGAACTTCCTCCCAGCTTCGCACCCGCTCGTCGACGGCCGAACGGGCGACGCGCCATTGATCCGAGCCCTGAGGGGCGACCGACCCGAGTCTACGCCGGTCTGGTTCATGCGCCAGGCCGGTCGCTCGCTGCCCGAGTACCGCGCCATCCGCGCCGACCACCGCATGCTCGATGCGTGCCTCACCCCTGAGCTGGCCAGCGAGATCACGCTGCAGCCCGTGCGTCGGCACGGCGTCGACGCCGCGGTGTTCTTCAGCGACATCGTCGTGCCGATGAAGCTGGTCGGGGTGGACGTCGATCTCGTCGCCGGCCGAGGGCCCGTGTTCGCGAATCCGGTGCGCTCCGCGGCTGACGTCGCACGGGTGCGCGAGGAGTTCACCCCCGAGCGGCTGCGGGCGGCGCTCGACCCGGTGCGCGACGCGGTGCGTCTGACCGCCGAGGCGCTCGGCAGCACACCGCTCATCGGCTTCACGGGCGCACCGTTCACCCTGGCCGCGTACCTCGTCGAAGGCGGTCCCTCGCGCGACCACCTGCGGGCCCGCACCCTCATGCACGCCGACCCCGAGACCTGGGCGTCGTTGCTCGACTGGGTCGCCGACCTCTGCGGCGTGTTCCTCGAAGCGCAGGTCGAGGCGGGCGCGAGCGCCGTGCAGCTGTTCGATTCGTGGGCCGGATCGCTGTCGCCTGCCGACTACCGCGATCGGGTCGCCCCCGCCTCTCGGCGCACGCTCGAGCCCGTGCGCCGGCTCGGTTACGCAGCGGGTGAGGGGTACGCGGCCGCGGCGCGCGCCGTCCCGATCATCCACTTCGCCGTCGGTTCCGGCCACCTGCTCGAAGAGCTGGTCGAGGTCGGCGTGGACGCGCTCGGCGTCGACTGGCGCACGCCGCTCGACGAGGCGAACCGCAGGCTCGGCGGCGCTTTCCCGTTGCAGGGCAATATCGATCCCGCGTATCTCGGTGCTGCGACCGACGTGCTCGAAGCCCACGTCTCCGATGTGCTGCGCCGGGGCCGCAGTGCGCCCGCTCACGTGCTGAATCTCGGTCACGGGGTTCCGCCGGAGACCGACCCCGATGTGCTCACCCGCATCGTCTCGTTCGCCCATGGAGCCTGACTCTCCCCGACCGCGCATCGCCGTCGTCGGCGGTGGCGTCTCCGGCTTGACTGCGGCGCGCGAGCTCGCCGTCGCGGGCGCCGACGTGGTCGTGATCGAAGGCTCCGAGCGGCTCGGCGGCCGCATCCGGGGCGCCGCGCTCGCCGGAACGACGATCGACATCGGCGCCGAGTCGTTCGCGACCCGCGGAGGCACCGTGGCCGAGCTGATCGACGAACTCGGCCTGTCCGACCAGGTCGTGCGGCCCGCGCCGCTCGGCTCCTGGGTGATCGACGGTGCGCGGTCAATCCCGCTGCCGGCCGCCGGGACCCTCGGGATCCCCGCCCAGCCGCTCTCCCGCGCCACCGTTCGCGCGCTGGGGATGCCGGGCGCACTGCGGGCCGCTGTGGAGCCGCTGCTGCCCCGAAGCGTCGGGAGCGAGGCCGGATCGCTCGCCGAGCTCGTGCGCGCGCGGCTCGGATCACGCGCCCTGCATCGCCTCGTACGGCCCGTTGCGCTCGGCGTGTACTCGGCCGACCCTGAGCGCCTCGGGGTGGCCACCGTGCCGGGGCTCGCCGCGGCCTACGCGAAGCGGGGAACGCTCATCGCCGCCGCTCGTGATCTGCGAGACGGCCAGGCAGCGGCGGGCGGAGCGGTCGCGGGCCTGCGCGGCGGGATGACGCAGCTGATCGACGGGCTCGAAGCCGACGTGCGGCGTCGCGGCGTCGCCGTGCTCCGAGGAACGAAGGCGCGGAGGATCGAGGCGCGCAAGACCGCTGCAGCGGGCGCCGGCACGTGGCTCGTGCTCGGCGATGACGATGCCGTGCTCGCAGCGGCCGACCGTGTCGTGCTCGCGGTGCCGGAGAACGTGGCTCGACGGCTCGTCGGCGAGACGGGTGCCGCAGGTCAGGCGACCGACCGCATCGAAGTCGTCGCGCTGGCCATCGATGATCCGAGGCTCGACCGTGCGCCGCGCGGCACCGGTGCGCTCGTCGCGCGGGACGCCGTCGGGGCCGGCGCGCGCCGTGAGAGCGGAGCGGCTCCGATCCTCGCGAAGGCGCTCACGCACGTCACCGCGAAGTGGCCCGAGCGTGCGCGCGAAGCAGGACCCGGCCGTCACATCGTACGCCTCTCGTACGGCCGGGCCGGCTCGGCACCGGAGACCGTCGGGCTCGATGATGCGGAGGTGCGTGGGATCGCCCGGTACGACGCCTCACGCATTCTCGGCGTCGATCTCCGAGCCGACACCGTCGTCGACCTCGTGCGGTGCACGTGGCGCATGGGCCGCCCCCCGGGATCGCGCGACGCTCGCCCGTTCACCGCTCCCGCCGGCGTGACGCTCGCCGGTGACTGGGTCAGCGGCACCGGCCTCGCGGCGATCGTGCAGGGGGCCCGCACCGCGGCAGCCGCCGCCCTCGCCGCCTCCCACTGACGAATCGAATCGAAAGACCTCTGAAATGAACGCATCGCTTCCCTCCCCGTCCGGCCGAGTCTTCCGGTCAGACGCGCCGCTCGCGCCCGCTCCCGGGCTGCTGCGCGTCGGAACGCGGGGAAGTGCTCTCGCCGTGTCGCAGACCACGATGGTCGCCGAGCAGATGGCGACCGCGACCGGCCTCGATGTCGCCCTGGTGATCATCACGACGCACGGCGATGTCACGCGCGCACCGCTCTCGCAGCTCGGCGGCACCGGCGTCTTCGTGAGCGCGCTCCGAGACGCCCTCCTCGCCGGTGAGTGCGACCTCGCCGTGCACTCGCTCAAAGACCTTCCGACCGGGGCGTGCGCGGGCATCTCGCTCGGCGCCGTTCCCGTTCGCGCCGATGCGCGCGACGCCCTGTGCGCGCGCGACGGTCTCACCCTCGCCGACCTGCCGGTCGGCGCGCGGGTCGGCACCGGTTCGCCGCGCCGCGCCGCGCAGATCCGCGCCCGCCGCTCCGACATCGACGTGCACGACCTGCGCGGCAACGTCGACACCCGACTCGGCCGCGTGGGGGTCGACCTCGACGCCGTCGTGCTGGCAGCAGCGGGACTCGATCGCCTCGGCCGCGCCGCCGCCATCACCGAACGGTTCCCCCTCACCGACGTTCCGGCAGCCCCCGGACAAGGTGCGCTGGCGATCGAGGTGCGCGCGGCCGACGCGACGACCGAGCCGTACATCGCTGCCCTCTCGGCTGTCGACGACGCCGAGGCCCGGGCGACGGCGCTCGCCGAGCGGTCCTTGCTCGCAACGCTCGAGGCCGGCTGCGCCGCACCGATCGGGGCGTGCGCCGAAGTGACGGGCGACGAGCTGCGGCTGCGCGCTGTCGTGTATCGCGTCGACGGATCGGAGCAGTTGACCGCCGAGGCCTCGCTTCCGTGGAGCACGACCGCGCCGGACTCCGGGGTGCCGGTGCCTGAGGTGCCGGCCGAACTCGGGCGTCGGGTCGCGGCCGAGTTGCTCGCGGCAGGAGCGGCCGATCTCGCGCCGCTCGGGGGCCGTGCATGACCGACGCCGACCGCGCCGGGCTCGCCGGCGTCCGGGTGCTCATCACGCGCGGCGGCGCCGCGGGTGAGCGCGACGCTGCAGAGGTGCGGGGCCTGGGCGGGGAGCCGCTGCTCGCCCCGCTCACCGACATCGCACCCCCTGCAGACTCCGGTCCGCTCCGCGATGCCGCGGCCGCATGGAATCGCGGCGACTACGACTGGCTGCTGATGACGAGCGCGAACGCTGCCGACGCATTCGCTGCCGCGGGGGCCCGTGCCCTGCAGAGCGACACCCCTGCCGCGTCGTCGGCCCGCATCGCGGCCGTTGGCCCGGCCACGGCTGACGCGCTCCGGGCGCACGGCCTCGACCCCGATCTCGTGCCTCCTGCCGACTACTCGGCCGTCGGTCTCGCAGCCGCGCTGCTCGAACTCCCGCTCGACGGCTCCCTGCGGTTCCTCCTCCCCGTCTCGAAGCTCGCCGATCGGACGTTGGAGACGGCGCTCCAGGGCGCGGGCCACCGCGTCGATCGCGTGACGGCCTATCGCACGCTGCCAGCCCCCCGGGATACCGCGATCGAGGAGCACGTCGCCAGAGGTGAGATCGACGTGATCCTCGTGCTCAGCGGGTCGGGAGCGCACGAGGTCGCCCGGCGCTTCGCCCCGCTGCCCCCGGGCGTGCGCCTCGCAGCGATCGGCGCCCCATCAGCGCGCGCGCTCGCGGAGCACGGACTGGTCGCCGATATCGTCGCCGAACCGCACACCGTCTCGAATCTGCTCGATCGCGTCGCGCTCACATCGTTCCCGAGTACCTCCGGAGGTAGCCCAGCATGATCCCCACCGTTCGCCCCCGCCGGCTCCGCACCAGCCGAGCGATGCGCCGTCTCACCGCAGAAACCCGTCTCCATGCCGCTGACCTGGTACTGCCGCTCTTCGTCCGCGAGGGCATCGCCGAGCCGCAGGCCATCTCCTCGATGCCCGGGGTCCACCAGCACACTCTCGACTCCCTGCGCCGAGCCGTTGCCGACGCGGCGGAGGCCGGGGTCGGTGGAGTCATGCTGTTCGGCGTGCCAGAGGTGCGCGACGCGGTCGGCAGCGCGGCCGACGACCCCGATGGCATTCTGAACGTCGCGACGCGCGCAGTCGCCGAAGAAGTGGGCGACGCCCTCGTCGTGCAGACCGACCTCTGCCTGGACGAGTTCACCGACCACGGCCACTGCGGGGTGCTGCGCGTCACATCGAGCGACAGCGATCAGATCGTCGTCGACAACGACGCGACGCTCGAGCGCTACCGGGACATGGCGCTCGCTCAGGCGGCCGCCGGGTCGGCTCTGCTCGGGCTCTCGGGCATGATGGACGGGCAGGTCGCCTCCGTCCGCGACGCCCTCGACGCGAACGGCTTCTCTGACACGGCGATCCTCGCCTACTCCGCCAAGTACGCGTCCGCCTTCTACGGACCGTTCCGCGAAGCGGTCGACTCGCAGCTCGTGGGCGACCGGCGCACCTACCAGCAGGATCCCGCCAACCGCCGCGAGGGGCTGCGCGAGGCCGAGCTCGATCTCGCAGAGGGCGCTGACATCGTCATGGTGAAGCCCGCAATGAGCTACCTCGACGTGCTCGCCGACGTCGCGGCCGTGAGCCCGGTGCCCGTGTGGGCCTACCAAGTGTCGGGGGAGGCTGCGATGATCGAGGCGGCCGCGGCGAACGGCTGGATCGATCGCGAGCGCGCCATCGAGGAGGCGGTGGTGAGCATCAAGCGCGCCGGCGCCGACACGGTGCTCACGTACTTCGCCACCGAGCTCGCTCGTCGCATCTGACACCGCCCGCTGGCCTTCGCCCGAGTCTCCCGAGCTCGCCCGCCGATGCTGAGCTCGCCCCACCGCACCCGAATCGCAGGATGGAACCCATGAACGCACACCTGATTCCCCACCCAGATGCCTCCGGCAGCGCCGCCCTCTCCGAGCGTGCCGCTCGCGTGATTCCCGGCGGGGTGAACTCGCCGGTGCGCGCCTACGGGTCGGTCGGGGGCACGCCGCGATTCGTCGTATCCGGCTCTGGCCCCTACGTCACCGATGTGGACGGCAACGAGTACGTCGACCTCGTGGCCTCCTGGGGGCCGGCGCTTCTCGGGCACGCGCACCCCGCGGTCGTCGACGCCGTGCAGCAGGCTGCCGCACGCGGCCTCGGGTTCGGTGCTTCGGTTCCTCAGGAGGCCGAGCTCGCGGAAGAGATCATCTCCCGGATGCCCGTGATCGAGCGCGTGCGCCTCGTCTCGACGGGAACCGAGGCGACGATGACGGCGATCCGCATCGCCCGCGGTGCCACCCAGCGTCCGCTCATCATCAAATTCGCCGGGCACTACCACGGGCACTCCGACGGACTGCTCGCGGAGGCGGGCTCCGGGCTCGCGACTCTCGCGATGCCGGGGTCGGCCGGCGTCACAGCCGAGACCGCCGGGCAGACGCTCGTGCTGCCCTACAACGATTTGGCCGCGCTCGAGGCGGCTTTCGCCGAGCACGGGGATCGCATCGCTGCGATCATCGCCGAGTCCGCCGCAGCCAATATGGGCGTACTGCCGCCGATGCCGGGGTTCACCGAGGCGATGATCCGGCTCGCGCACGCCCACGGCGCACTGGTGATCCTCGACGAAGTGCTCACCGGGTTCCGCGCCGGACCATCGGGGTTCTGGGGCATCGAGCAGGATCGCGTCGCCGCCGGCGTCGCACCCGACCTCCTGACCTTCGGCAAAGTCGTCGGCGGCGGGCTTCCCCTCGCCGCGCTCGGAGGGCGCGCCGACCTCATGGAGCTGCTCGCGCCGCTCGGACCGGTGTATCAGGCGGGCACGCTCTCGGGCAATCCTCTGGCCGTCGCGGCCGGCCTCACCACGCTCCGCCATGCCGACGCCGACGCCTACGCTCGGCTCTCGCACGCCGCGGACGTGCTCACCGGAGCCGTGACCGCGGCTCTCGAGGAGGCTGGGGTGCCGCATCGCGTCCAACGCGCAGGCACCCTGTTCAGCGTGCTCTTCGGCGACTTCCCGTCGGCGCCGCGCGGTTACGCCGAGGTGCAGCGCCAGCACGTCGGCGCGCATCGTGCGTTCTTCCACGCGATGCTCGAGCGCGGGGTGAACCTGCCGCCGAGCGCGTTCGAGGCGTGGTTCGTGACCGCGGCGCATGATGACGTCGCTCTCGCCCGCATCATCGAGGCTCTCCCCGACGCGGCGCGCGCAGCAGCCGGAGCCTCGGGAGCAGACGCGCGCTGAGCCTTGCGCAGGGCTGGCGCCCAGCCCTGGACCCAGCCGTGCGCTGAGCCGTGCTCGTCCGGCGCGACCGGCGCCGTGCGCGCACCTCGTGGAGAGGAGTAGGCTTCCGGGGTGCAAGAAACGATCACGATCCGGCGCGTGAGCCCCGACGAGTACGCCTCGGTGGGCGCGATGGTGCGGGCGGCCTACGAGGGCGACTACACGCTGAACGACGAATACCTCGCTGAAATCGAGGACGTCGCCGGGCGCGACCAGATCTCCGAGGTGCTCGTCGCCGTCGACCGTGCGAGCGGTGAGCTGCTCGGCTCGATCACGGTCCCCCTCCCGGGCGAGCGGCTGATCGAAGACACCGAGGAGAACGAGTTCGACGTGCGTCTGCTCGGCGTCTCGCCAGCGGCTCGCGGGCGAGGCGTCGGCAGAGCCATCATGCGGCATGCAGCGGGTCTGGCCCGGACGCGAGGGCTCGACCGGGTCGTGCTGCACACCGGCGAGCAGATGGTCGCGGCCCAGCGCCTCTACGAGCGCCTCGGATTCGTGCAGATTCCTGAGCGCGAGTTCACCATCGAACGCGAGATCGGCCCGTTGCGCATCCTGTCGTACGGCCTCGACGTCGGCCACTCGGACGAGTCGCCGTCGAACGGCCCGATCGGGGTCGTTCTCGGGGCACCGCGAGGGCAGCGATAGCCCGGATCTCGACCCCCATCGCGGGGTGAGGCCGAGTCGCGCTCAGGCCGCGCGAGCCACCAGCGCTTCGACGGCGCTCTCGAAGAAGCGCAGACCATCGATGCCGGATCGCATCGCTTCCGGCGTATCCGGCCCGAAACCCGCTTCGACGGCGTGCTCGGGGTGCGGCATGAGGCCGACCACGTTGCCCCGCTCGTTCGAGAGCCCGGCGATGTCGTTGAGCGACCCGTTGGGGTTCACGCCCGCGTAGCGGAAGGCGACGAGACCTTCGCCCTCGAGGTACTTGAGCGTCTCGTCGTTCGCGATGTACCCGCCGTCGCCGTTCTTCAACGGGATGACGATCTCCTCGCCCGGCTGGAAGCGATGCGTCCACGCCGTATCCGCGTTCTCCACGATCAGCTTCTGATCGCGGCGGATGAACTGCTGGTGGGCGTTGCGAATGAGCCCCCCGGGCAGCAGGTGCGACTCGACGAGCACCTGGAAGCCGTTGCAGATTCCGAGCACGGGGAGGCCGCGGTTCGCGGCGGCGACGACCTCGGTCATGATCGGCGAGACCGCGGCGATCGCGCCGGGGCGCAGGTAATCGCCGTAGCTGAAGCCGCCCGGAAGCACGATCGCCTCGACATCCTGCAGATCGTGATCGGCGTGCCAGAGCGCGACGGGTTCGCCGTCGGCGCGGCGGATCGCGCGCTGCGCGTCACGGTCGTCGAGGGAACCGGGGAAGGTGACGACCCCGATCCGCGGCATCAGCGAGCCTCGCCCGCGAGCGCGTCGGCGGCGGGTGCGTCGGCGGAGACCTGCACGCCGTCGACGCTGATCGCGACGACGTCTTCGATCACCCCGTTCGACAGGATGTCGTCTGCGACCTGGCGCACCTCGGCGAGCACGGCGTCGGTCACCTCGCCGGCGACCTGGAACTCGAACCGCTTTCCGATGCGCACGTTCTCGAACTTCTCGTGGCCGAGACGAGCGAGCGCCCCCGTGGTGGCCTTACCCTGCGGGTCGAGCAGCTCGGCCTTGGGCATGACATCAACGACAATCGTGGGCACCCGGGATCTCCATTTCTCGTGGTGAAGCTACTGCATATTCTCGCACGGATCACGCTCAGCCCCGCGCGGAAGGCGGCACGAGGCGCAGGGCCCCGATCTGCTCAGACCGCGACGGGCGCGAAGGGGGGTTCGCCGCCGGTGAGCCGCACGTACAGTTCGCGGTAGCGGTCATAGGTCTCCGCGACGATCTCATCGGGCAGTGCGGGTGGCGCGCCTGTCTGGTCCCAGTGCTCCGACAGCCAGTTGCGCACGATCTGCTTGTCGAACGAGGCGAGGCGATCCTGCCGGGAACGCGCCGCGTCGTGATACGCCGAGGCGTCCCAGTACCGCGACGAGTCGCTGGTGAGTACTTCATCGGCGAGCACGAGTGACCCCGTGAGCGGATCGCGGCCGAACTCGAACTTCGTATCGGCGAGCACCACGCCGCGCCCGGCAGCGAGATCGCGTGCTGCGGTGAAGATCTGCAGCGAGGCATCGCGCAGGGCGGCCGCGGCCTCCGGCCCGACGAGCTCGACGCTGCGCTCGAACGTGATGTTCTCGTCGTGCTCCCCGAGCGGCGCCTTGTAGGCGGGTGTGAAGATCGGGCGGTCGAGCAGATCGCCGTCGTCGAGGCCGCTGGGCAGTTCGATGCCGCACACCGCTCCGGTGCGCTGGTACTCGGCGAACCCCGACCCGGTGAGAGCTCCGCGCACGACGCACTCGATCGGGTACATCTCGAGCCTGCGGGTGAGCATCGCGCGGTCGGCGACTTCCGCCGGCACCGCCGGGGCGTCGGATTCTTCGGCGACGAGATGGTTCGGGAGATCGATGCGCGCGAACCACCAGTTCGACAGCGCCGTGAGCAAGGCCCCCTTCCCGGGGATCGGCGGCTCGAGAACGTGGTCGAACGCGCTCACGCGGTTGCTCGCGACGACGAGGAGGTGCGCATCCGAGCCGTCTGCGGGGGTGTACAGGTCGCGAACCTTGCCGGAATAGATGTGGCGCCAACCGGCGAGCTGCGTGGGGGCGGGAAGAAGGGTCACCCGTTCATTCTCGCACTGCGCGCACGGCTCATGGTGTCGTGAGGCGCGGGATGGCAGGATGCCTGCCCACGCCCCCCATTTCCGCAGCAATACCACGACAGGCACCCGATTGGAACCTGGATGTCAGGGGGTGCGGTTACGCTCTGTAGAGAGACGGAAACTCGCGCGTGCGCTGAGCTTCCGGTTGCCGGTCGGAATGACCGGCGCGAGCGAGATGAGGAGAACTATGATCCCGCTGGGGCCCGTGGTGGCGCGAAGTCGAGTGGGCGTCGCGCGAGCTGCTGCCTGGACGTTTCTCGCAGAGCAGCATCGCCGCTCGGAGTGGTGGCCCGAGCTGCAGCTCGAGCCTCATGTGGGTGGCACCGTCGCCGAGCGGTGGTCCGAGGGCGAGGGCGACGCCGCTGTCAGCCGCGACGCCTCCGGCACCGTCGACGTCTGGGTCGAGGGCCACGCCGTCGGCTTCACCTGGCGCGAAGCAGGCGACGAGCGAGACACCGCCGTGCTCATCACCCTGCGCACGCAGGGGGTCGACACGGGCATCACGGTGACCGAGACGGGGTTCGACGCGCTGCCTGCGGCGAGCGAGCGGGCGGCAGCCTCCCAGGAGGGGTGGCAGGTGCTGCTGAACGATCTGGTGACGGCGCTCGAAGCCGCCCAGGCGGCCGGTGCATTCGGTGAGCGGGGGACGCCCGCAGCCGGTGCGGGCGAGCTCGAGGTCGTCGAGCCCGAGGTCGTCGGTGAGATCGATGAGGCTGCCGAGCCCGTCGATCAGGTGGACGCCGCCGACGAGATCGAGCTCGAAGCCGAGCCGACGGTGGGCGACCACCCCGAGCTCGAGACCGGCCCAGTGGCCGTGGTCGCTGGAGCAGACGACGCAGCATCCGGCGCGCCACTCGATCTCGACGAGACGATTCAGATCGACCGCGCGCAGCTCGACGCCGCGCTGGCCCAGCCCGGGGAGTCCGTCGGCGATGCGGGGGAGATCCCCGCGAACGAGGGAGACGCAACGGCGGAGCAGCGCCGCGCTGAGCGGCCCGACGAGCCCGACTTCGACACGCTGATCCGCGGCAACTGACGCGGCTCGCCGAACGGGCCCGAGATCGACGATCCGGGCCCGTTCGTGCTCGCACGTGCGGCGGCGCCGGTCTCGGGCGTGGGCCCAGGATGCGGAGCGCCGCCGATCGCCGACGTCAGACCACGCGGGCCGCGATGTCCGTGCGCGACTGACCACCTGCGAGGGCGATTCGCGAAACGCCCGCGTACGCCCGATCGCGGGCCTCGGCGAAGTCCGCGCCGCGCGCGACGACGCCGAGCACCCGTCCACCCGTCGCGATCCACCCGCCGTCATCGGTTCGCGCGGTCGCCGCGTGCACGACGTGCACGCCCTCGAGAGCTGCAGCCTCTTCGATGCCGGTGATCGAGCGACCGGTCACCACGTCGCCCGGGTACCCCTCGCTCGCGACGACGACGATGACCGCTGGGTCGGGAGAGAACACCGGCTCCGGCTCAGCAGCCAGCGCACCGTTCGCAGCTGCCAGCAGATACCGGCTGAGCGGCGACTCGAGTCGGGCGAGCACGACCTGGGTCTCCGGGTCGCCGAAGCGCGCGTTGAACTCGATCACCCGCACACCCTGCTGCGTGACGATGAGCCCGCAGTACAGCAGCCCGACGAACGGGGTTCCCTCGGACTCGAGCTGTCGGACGGTCGGCAGTGCGACCGTCCGAGTGATCTCCGCGACGAAGTCATCTGCGACCCAGGGGAGCGGAGAGTAGGCGCCCATACCGCCCGTGTTCGGCCCCGCGTCACCATCGAAGATGCGCTTGTAGTCCTGCGCCGGGCTGAGCGGCAGCACGTCGTGGCCGTCGGCGAAGAAGAAGAGCGACACCTCCTGCCCGTCGAGGAACTCCTCGATGAGCACCTCTCCGTGGGGCGCCCAGGTCTCGACATGCGCCAGTGCTGCATCCCGGTCCTCGGTCACGAGCACGCCCTTGCCAGCGGCGAGCCCGTCGGCCTTCACCACGTACGGAGCGCCGTACTCGTCGAGCACCGCCCCGGCCTCCACGGTCGACGTCACGCGCGACGCACGGCCCGTTGGCACCTGCGCCTCATCCATCACCCGCTTGGCGAACGCCTTCGAGCCTTCGAGCTGCGCAGCGGCCCGGTCGGGCCCGAATACCGGAACCCCTGCGGCGCGCAGCGGATCCGCCACTCCGGCGACGAGCGGCGCCTCAGGGCCGATCACCACGAGATCGAATCCGCGATCCTGCACGAAGGAGGCGACGGCCCGGGGATCGCTGTACTCCAGCTCCGGGGTTTCGACATCGCTCGCAGAGATGCCGGCGTTCCCGGGCGCGCAGACGATCTCGTGATCGGCGCCCTCGGCGAGGAGAGCGAGGACGATGGCGTGTTCGCGGGCACCCGGGCCCAGGACGAGGATCTTCACGCCGTCCAGACTACCGAAGCGCGGATAGGCTTGACCCGTGGCCAAGCGGAGGATTTCCATCGATGACGGGCGCGCGGCGCTCGCCGCAGTGCGGGCGGGCAGCACGGCGCGCAGCGAGGTGGCGACCGCCGTGCGCTACCTCCTCGAGGAGCTCGCCGAGCGTGCGCCGGGGAACACCGTCGAGGTGCGCGTGCCGCCCTACGGGGCGACGCAGTGCGTGAGCGGCCCGCGGCACACCCGCGGCACCCCGCCGAACGTCATCGAGACCGACGCGCGGACGTGGATCGCGCTCGCGTGCGGGGAACTCGACTGGAGCACCGCGGTCGGCGATGCACGGGTGGTCGCATCGGGATCGCGGGCGGCGCTCGTCGGCCTGCTCCCGCTCGTGCGCGAGCACCCAGTCGAAGCTGCGACACTAGAGGTATGAGTCAGTCCGATCTTCCGACGGGTCTCCCCGAGCAGGAGCCAGCCGACGCTGCACCAGCGGGGAGCGCGCCCGCACCGCAATCCTCCGACGCGCCGCTGAGCAGCGATCCCGGCGAGCGGGAGCCCGTCGTCGAGGTCACGGAGCGGGAGGTGACGCTCGAGCGCTCGGTGCGCGTCGGTCGCATCGTGATCGGCGGCATCATCGCCGGCGCGGTCGTCGCCATGATCGCGTGCCTGTTCTTCCCGATCGAAGAGGGCGCCGAGTACACGCTCGGCCAGGTCGTCGGGTTCATGGCGCTCATCGGCGCCGCGATCGGAGCCTGTCTGGGTGGGGTCTTCGCCCTGCTGCTCGGCCTCGCAGTGCGGCGTCAGCGAGGCACCGGTATCGCCATTCAGTCCGACGTGCGATAATCCACTCAACTACGATTCGGAGACTCAGCCATGCTCGGAAACCTCACAGGCGTGCACCTCATTGCCATCCTCTTCATCATCCTCCTGATGTTTGGCGCTCCGAAGCTTCCGGCGCTCGCTCGGAGCCTCGGCCAGTCCATGAAGATCCTCCGCAAGGAGGTCGGCGGCGACGCTGAAACGCCAGTGGAGGCGCAGCCCTCCAACACCAAGACGGACGCCTCGTAAGCGTCTCGCCGCAACGATCGGAGCCTGTTTTCCATGATCGGTAATCTCTCGGGACCGACGTTGATCGTCATCCTCTTCATCGTGCTGCTGCTGTTCGGTGCACCGAAGCTTCCCGCGCTGGCGAAGAGCCTCGGGCAGTCGATGAAGATCCTCCGCAAGGAAGTCAGCTCGGATCGCGACGGCGCAGCGGGCGACGCTGCTCCCGCAGAACCGACATCGCCGGCCGTGCCGAAGAGCCCGGTCGATCGGGAGCGCCAGGCAACGCCGCCGGCCGCGCCCGCCGTGCCGCAGAGCCCCGCAAACCCGGCCGGCACCGCTGAGCCGGCCGCTTCCCCCGCGGTCCCGCAGAGCCCCGCTCACGATCCCGAGCAGCCCGTGACTCCGCAGGCGCCGCCGGCCGTGCCGCAGAGCCCCGTGGACCCGGAAGAACCGAAGCGCTGAACGCTCGCTGAAGCACGAAGCACCCCCTGCCCGCGATCGCGAACAGGGGGTGCTTCATGTGTGCGGGACGCGCCGCTCCGTCACATCGCGGGGAGTTCCGTGAACGCCGACGCCTGCGCCGCCTGGCTCGCGGTCGCGCGCTCGTTCAAATCCCGGCACCACGCGGGGTACACGCGGAAGCCGCGCTTGCCGGGGCGGCGCGCCGTCGCCGTCACGCCGAGCCCGCGCAGATGCTCTGCAGTGAAGCGGAAGACGCCGCGGCGCTCCCCATCGGCGACGAAGACGAGCAGGCCGCGCGCCGGGTCGTCCATCGGCAGCGGAACCGTGTTGCCAGCCGCGTCTCGCGACCAGACGGCGACGAACGCGCCTGGCTTCTTCGGGGTGTTCCGCGCAGTACGAATGTGCCAGCGCTCGTCATCGATGACGGCGAGCCCCGATTCGTAATCACTGTTCTGCTCTTCCGGCACGACCGAGCGCACGCGGTCGGCAGAACCGAATGCGTGCGCGACGTACTGCTCGAACGCGGTGAACGCCATGATGCGGGAGCGGGCCGAGGTCTGCGGATCCTCAGCTCTCCTGCGTCGCCTCGACCCAGGCGAGGTACTCCTCGTCGACGCTGCCCGTGATGTACTCGCCGGTGAAGCAGCTCTGCTCGAGCTCGGTCACGCGGTCCTGCCCCGCGAGAATGGCCCGATTCATGCCCTCGACGCTCATGTAGACGAGGTGATCGGCGTTCAGCTCGGCGGCGATCTCGGCGGGCGTGCGACCGTGAGCGATCAGCTCGTTGCGAGAAGGCATGTTGATGCCGTAGACGTGCGGGAAGATCACGGGGGGCGCCGCCGAAGCGAAGATGACCGACTTGGCGCCAGCGGCGCGAGCCATCTCGACGATCTCGCGCGACGTGGTGCCGCGCACGATCGAGTCGTCGACGAGCAGCACATTCTTGCCGGCGAACTCCGAACTCATGGCATTGAGCTTCTGACGCACGCTGCGCTTGCGCACCGCCTGACCGGGCATGATGAACGTGCGGCCGATGTAGTGGTTCTTGAAGAAGCCCTCGCGATAGGGAACGCCCAGCCGCTGCGCGAGCTGCATCGCACTCGGTCGGCCGGAGTCGGGGATCGGCATGACGACATCGATCTCGACGCCCGGCAGTTCAGCCTGCACCTGCTCGGCGAGCACGTCGCCCAGGCGCAGGCGCGCCTCGTACACCGAGATGCCGCTGAGCACGGAGTCTGGGCGGGCGAGGTAGATGTACTCGAAAGCGCAGGGAACGAGCTTCGTCTGGGTGGCGCACTGCTGCGACTTCATGGTGCCGTCCGGGGAGATGAGGATCGCCTCTCCCGGTTCGACATCGCGCACGCGCTCGTAGCCGCCCGATTCGAGCACCAGCGACTCAGAGGCGACGACCCACTCGTCGCTGCCGTTCGCGCCGGTACGGCGCCCGAGCACGAGCGGACGGATGCCGAACGGGTCGCGGAACGCGAGGAGCCCGTACCCCGCGATGAGCGCGATCGCCGCGTACGAGCCCTCGACGCGCTCGTGCACGCGCGAGACGGCCGCGAAGACCTGCTCGGCGTCGAGCGAGAGCCCGCTGATCGTCGACTGCAGCTCATTCGCCAGCACGTTGAGCAGCAGCTCGGTGTCGGAGTGCGTATTGAGGTGACGGCGGTCCACGTTGTAGAGATCAGCCGTGAGCTCGCGGGTGTTCGTGAGGTTGCCGTTGTGCACGAAGATGATGCCGTAGGGGGCGCCGACGTAGAACGGCTGCGCCTCATCCTCGGCAGCCGCCGAACCGCGCGTCGCGTAACGCACGTGGCCGAGACCGACGTTGCCCGTGAGGCTGCGCATATCGCGGGTGCGGTAGGCCTCGCGCACCTGGCCCTTGGCCTTCACCATATGGAAGAAATCGCCGTCGAGCGTGGCGATGCCCGTCGAATCCTGCCCGCGGTGCTGCAGCAGCAGGAGGCTGTCGTAGATCTGCTGGTTGACGGGTTCGGGCGAAACGATACCGACGATGCCGCACATGCTGTAGTGAATGCTCCCTGCGAAGTGGGTGGTGCGTCGAGTCGAGGTGACGCACCGCCTAGTCTCCCACACGCAGCCGGACGATCGATCGGCGCGACCAATCGCCGTGCGCTGCACCGCAAGGTACGCTGGTCGGGTGAGCGAAAACGCGTCGATCTATGCCCAGTCCGGAGTCGATACCGCTGCCGGCGACCTGGCCGTCGAGCTGATGAAGTCCGCGGTGACGCGCACCCACGGGCCCGAGGTGATCGGGGGCGTCGGCGGATTCGCCGGGCTGTTCGATGCCTCTGCCTTGAAGGAGTACCGTCGCCCGCTGCTCGCGAGCGCGACCGACGGGGTGGGCACGAAGGTCGCCATCGCCCAGGCCATGGACATCCACGACACCATCGGGCAGGACCTCGTCGCCATGATCGTCGACGACATCGTCGTGGTGGGCGCCAAGCCGCTCGCGATGACCGACTACATCGCCTGCGGCAAGGTCGTGCCGCAGCGCATCGCCGACATCGTGCGCGGGATCGCCGAGGCCTGCGAGGCCACCGGCACTGCGCTCGTCGGCGGTGAGACCGCGGAGCACCCCGGGCTGCTCGGACCGGACGACTACGATGTCGCCGGCGCCGCGGTCGGCGTGGTCGAGGCCGATCGCGTGCTCGGGCCGGAGCGCGTCGCCGACGGCGACGTGATCCTCGCCCTCGGCGCCTCCGGACTGCACTCGAACGGGTTCTCGCTCGTGCGCCACATTCTCGCGTCGAAGGGCGTCGCGTACACGGATGCGAGCGCCGACCTCGGCTCGAGCTACGGCGAGGCGCTGCTCGTGCCGACAGCGCTCTACACCTCGCCGCTGCTGCGCGTGCTCGAGGACCCAGCGCTCGACGGTGCGATCCACGCCCTCTCCCACGTGACCGGCGGAGGCATCGCGGCGAACCTCGCCCGGGTGCTGCCCGTCGGCATGTGGACCGAGTTGGATCGCGGTGCATGGTCGCCGCTTCCCGTCTTCCGGCATCTCGCCGACCTCGGCGGGCACTCGCTCGAGTCGGTCGAGGGCGCCTGGAACCTCGGCATCGGCATGTTCGCCGTGGTCGACGCAGCGTCGGCGCAGCATGTCGCCGCCGCGCTCACCGCCGAAGGGCTCGACGTGTGGGTCGCGGGTTCGATCTCCGCATCCTCCCGCGATCTCGCCGGCTTCGAGCAGGGTGCCAAGGGCGTGCAGGGCGGCGCAGTGCGCCTCGTGGGGTCGTACGCGGCGTAGGGTCGCGTACGTCGCGCGGGTGGTATCGCGCCTCGAGCGGCTTCGTGCGCTCGGCCCGTGCGCTCGGTCCCTCGAGAGCGCACTTTGTGCTGAGTCGTGCGAGCTATCGGTGCTGAAGCGCGCTCTCGCCGGCCCGACAACGCGCAGGGGGTCGGCAAGAGCGCAGGCAGGCATATGGGGGAGCGAGGCGCAGGGCCGCGGCTCGCGGCCTGCTCGCGCTCAGGCGTCGGCGCGTGCGATGAGCGCCGTCGCGATCACCGCGAGGCCCTCGCCACGGCCCGTGAAGCCGAGGTGATCGGTGGTCGTTGCGGAGAGGGTGACGGGAGCCCCGACGAGCTCCGACATCACGAGCTGAGCCTCGTCGCGTCGTGGTGCGAACCGCGGCCGATTGCCGACGATCTGCACGGACACGTTCACCGGCGACCAGCCGTTCGACGCGAGCCGTTCGAGGGCCGTCGTCACGAATCCCGTGCTCGCCGCCCCGGCCGTGCCCGGCTCGTCGACTCCGACCAGCCCGCCGATATCACCGAGGCCGGCAGCCGACAGCAGGGCGTCGACCACCGCGTGGCAGACCGCGTCGCCGTCGCTGTGGCCCGCGAGCTCCGGCTCGCCCGGCCAATCGAGGCCTGCGAGTCGCAGCACGGGTTCGGCGCGGCTCTGGCCGTCCGCTGCAGCCTCGGCGTCGGCGTCGGCGTACGCGTGCACGTCGAATCCCGTGCCGACGCGAATCACTGCTCAGTCTCCAGCCCCGCGATGTTCGCCGCCAGAAAATGCTCGAGGATCGCGATGTCATCGGGCGTCGTGAGCTTGTGAGCGCGCAGCTCGCCCGGCACCGTCCGCACCCGTCCGCCGCCGCGCTGTACCACGGCCGCATCATCCGTCGGGGGATCGCTCTGCAGCTCGGCATCGGCGTACGCTGCAGCCAGTACCTCGCGCGGGAACCCCTGCGGAGTCTGCACCCCGACGAGCGCATCGCGATCCACCGTCTCGTGGACGATGCCGTCGGCATCGACCCGCTTCAAAGTGTCGGTGACGCGGAGCGCCGGCACGATGCCGTCGCCCGTCGCCCGCACTTCGGCGATCACGCGCTCGAACAGGCCGACGCTGGCGAACGGACGCGCCGCATCGTGCACGAGTACCGTGTCGATCGATTCGGGCAGTGCGTCGAGGCCGAATCGCACGGATTCGTAGCGCTCCCGGCCGCCGGGGACCACGGACACCTCCCACCGGGAGCGATCGGGCAGCACCTGCTCAACGAGATCGAGCGTCTGGGCCGCATGAGTCTCCGGTACCACGACCACGAGGTGCCCGGCGTGCGGAAGCGAGGTGACGACGCCGATCCCGAACTCGATCAGCGGGCGGCCGTGCAACTCGAAGAACGCCTTCGGCTGCGCCGCGCCGAGGCGCTGCCCGCTGCCCGCACCGACGAGTACGACCCCCAGTGTCGCGAGCGGGTGCGGAACGGCGTCGTCCGCTTCGGTGAGAAAAGCTGAGCTGCTCATGCGCCCAGGCTACTCGCGCGGAGACCCGAGGCGTAGCGCTCGGGGTGACGGGCTCGGCCCTGCTCGGCCGGAGGGAAGGCGGCGAGGCCTAAGAGGCGAGTACCTCGTCGACGAGCGAGCCGGCCTGCAGCTCGTCGGTCTTCTCGGCGAGCGCGATCTCGGAGACGAGAATCTGGCGCGCCTTGGCGAGCATACGCTTCTCGCCCGCGGAGAGCGCGCGGATGTCGCGGTCGCGGCGCCACAGGTCGCGCACCACCTCCGACACCTTGAGCACGTCGCCCGACGCGAGCTTCTCGAGGTTCGCCTTGTAGCGCCTCGACCAGTTCGTCGGCTCCTCGGTGAAGGGAGCGCGAAGAACGTCGAACACCCGCTCGAGTCCCGCTCGGTCGATGACGTCGCGGACGCCGACGAGCTCGCAGTTCTCCGCGGGAACCTCGATCGTGAGATTGTCTTCGCTGACCCGCAGCTTCAAGAACGTCTGCTCTCGGCCACCGATCTTGCGCTGCTTGACATCGATGATTCTCGCAGCACCGTGGTGGGGGTACACGACGGTTTCTCCGACCTCGAATTGCATCGAACGGCTCCTTCACGATCCGGGTCCAGAATATCACAGCGCGCCGCTGAAGTTAGGAGAGCCTAAGCTGCAGGCCGGCGATGCCGCCGATAAGATGATCTCAACTGTGCGCTTGTGATTCAGCGCGCACATCGCGGATCACCATACGGCTCGGAGGACCACCTTGAAGACTCGGATCGCCTCGACCGTCGCTGTTGCGGCGGCCATCGTGCTCGGCGCGACCGGCTGCAGCCTCGTCGCTCCGATCGCCACCGCAACCCCTTACGGTCCGAGCGACGGAGTCAACGTCGATGCGGGCCCCGTCGATGTGCGCAACATCATGCTCGTCGCGGACGAGTCGGGCGACAACTTCAACGTGGTCTTCGGCGCGGTGAACCGCAGCGGCGAGCCGCAGGATCTCACGATCACGTTCATGGGCTCCGGATCGCAGCAGGCGAGCGCCGATTTCGAGGTGCCGACGGGCAACACGCTCTTCGGTGATCCCGAGGGCGAGGAGACCCCCGTGCTCGTGTCCATCGACGGGCTCGAGGTCGGCGCGACGATCGAGGCGTACTTCCAGGTCGCGGGCGCCGCTGAGGTTCCCTACAAGGTGCCCGTGCTGGACGGCACGCTCGAGGAGTACCGCAAGTACGTACTCCCGGCAGACTTCACCGCGAGCAAGAGTGAAGACAGCACCGTGGGCGAGAAGATCACCGAGGCCGACGAGATCGCTGATCAGTCGAAGACCGGCGACGATGTGACCGACGAGGAAGCCGCTGCCGGGGAGACCGACTCCGAGTAGACCGGCGCTGAGTCGACCGACTCCGAGCCGTCGTTCGAAGAAGCCCCCGGATCCGTCAGGATCGCGGGGGCTTTCTCATGCGTCGCGCGCCTGCGTCGCCCGCTACCCGAAGCGGTACCCGACCCCGCGCACGGTGGAGATGAGCTTCGGCTTCGAGGGCTCCTCCTCGATCCGGGCGCGGATGCGCTTGATGTGCACGTCGAGGGTCTTCGTGTCGCCGTAGTAGTTGCTGCCCCAGACGCGGTCGATGAGCTGACCGCGGGTGAGTACGCGACCGGCGTGACGCATGAGCATCTCGAGCAGTTCGAATTCGCGCAACGGCATCGAGATCTCCTCGCCGCGCACGGCGACCGCGTGCCGCTCCGAGTCGAGGCGCACGCCGAGCTCGTCGAGTACGAGGGCGTCGAAGTCGTCGACGCGTTCCTCTTCGGCGGATCCCGAGCGCCGCAACGCCGCCCGCACGCGGGCGAGCAGCTCGCGGGTCGAGTACGGCTTCGTGATGTAGTCGTCGGCGCCGAGCTCGAGGCCCACCACGATGTCGATCTCGCTGTCTTTCGCGGTGAGCATGATCACCGGCACCTGCGAGGTCTGGCGGATCGCGCGGCAGACTTCCGTGCCGGGCAGGCTGGGCAGCATCAGGTCGAGCAGCACGAGGTCGGGCTGTGCGGCTGCGAAGGTCGTGACCGCTTCGGCGCCGTCGTCGACGACCGTGACCCGGTATCCCTCGCGCTCGAGCAAGAAGGAGAGCGGCCGGGAGATCGACTCCTCGTCTTCGACGAGCAGGATGTGTTGTGCCACTACTGTGGTCCCTTCTCATGGTCCGGCTCCGTGGGAACCGGTGGAATGGTGCGAGCCGCCTCGTTCGCGCGCACGGCCGTCTTGAACGCGCGCTTCGCCTTCTTGACGCGCTTCGCGCTCTTCGTCGGATCGTTCTCGAGCTGCAGCGGGAAGGTCAGCGTGAAGCTCGATCCGACGCCCTGCTGCGACCACACGTCGACGTCGCCACCGTGCGCCCGCATGGTGTGCCGCGCGATGCTGAGGCCCAGACCCGTGCCGCCGTCGACGCGGGTGCGCGCCCCGTCGACCCGGTAGAAGCGTTCGAAGATGCGGGGGAGGTGCTCTGACGGGATGCCCTCGCCCTGGTCGGTCACCGTGACGACGAAGCGGTTCTTCTCCCGTGCCATGCCGACGCCGACGCGTCCGCCCTCGGGGGAGTGCCGAATGGCGTTGCTGAGCAGATTGGCGACGGCCGAGCTGAGCGAGGTCGGGCGGCCGAGGATCACCGCATCGCGGTCCTTCGAGTTGTCCGCCGTGATGACGAGGTCTACCCGGTGCTGCTCCGCGAAGGCGCGGTGGGTCTCGACCTCCGCGCGCACGAGGTCGATCAACGAGACCGACTCGCGATCCTCCGGACGCAACGTCGACTGGGCTTCGGAGAGCTGGATGATGTCGCGGGAGAGCTCGCCGAGCCGGCGGGACTCCTTCACCAGGCTCTTCGCGAAGTCTCGCACCAGCACCGGCTCGTCGGCGGCCTCCTGCACCGCTTCGGAGAGGAGCCCGATCGCCGCGATCGGCGTCTTCAGTTCGTGACTCACGTTCGCGATGAAATCGCGGCGCATCGCGTTGACGCGCTGCTCCTCGCCCATGTCCTCGGCGAGGATCACCACGAAGCGCTGCTGCAGGCGCACGATGTGGATGCGCACGGTGTCCGACGGATCGCTGGGGTCGGGATCGTGCGTGTCGGGGATGCCCGACGACATCACCCGGCGCACGCGAGCGAGGAACTCGGTGTCCATCAGCTCGTCGTCGCTCAGGTGCCGCTCCTGGCGGGCGACCGGGTTGACGTAGACCGGCGCGAGGGCCGAGTCGAGTACCACGGCGAAGGTGTCGACTTCGTCGAGGATCGCGGTCGCCACCTCCGGCAGTTCCGGCCGCATCTCCTTGGCCCGCCGAACCCCTGCCGCGCGAGCCCCCACGATTGCTAGGGTGGTGCCTACGCCGATGAGTATGCCGAGTGCTGTCGCAGCGAGTACGAGCAGGGTCGGGTCCATGTCTCTCATCGTAGATGCGCGCACAGAGTCGGGACCCCAGAGTTCAACTGTTGTTTACCTGTTGGTGCGCCGTGGTTCATCGGTCCCGCCCAAACTGGTTGAGGTTGCGCGTCTGCGCAGACAGAGAGGAAACCCCATGCGTGAGGTCTTTCAGCAGTCGCTTCGCGATGTGCAAGATCGCCTGGTACTGATCGCCGAACTGGTCGAGCAGGCCATCACCGAGGCGACTACCGCCTTCGGCAGCTCGGACGTCGCGATCGCCGAGAAGGTCATCGACCGCGTCGACGAGATCGAGATCCTGGCCGCCGAGCTCGATCAGCTGACCATCGACATCCTGGCCCGCCAGCAGCCGGTCGCCTCCGATCTGCGCCTGATGGTGGGGTCGTTGCGCATGAGCGCGTCGCTCGAGCGCATGGCCGACCTGGCGCAGCACATCGCCCAGCTCGCCCGCTACCGGTACCCCGAGAGCGCGATCCCCGCGGGGCTCACCAAGACGTTCGCCCGCATGGGAGCGCTCGATGTGGAGATGGCGAGGAAGATCGTCGATCTGCTGCGCACGCAGGAGCCCCGCATCATCGCCGAGGTGCGCGACCTGGACGATGATCTCGACGAGCTCCACGCGAAGGTGTTCGAGAAGGTGCTCAGCGACAACCTCGCCGAGACCCCGGCGAACGTGGTCGATTCGACGCTCGCGAGCCGGTATCACGAGCGCTTCGGCGATCATGCCGTCGGTATCGCACGTCAGATCCAGTACTTCATCAGCGGCTCGCTCGACTGAGACCCGTTGGTCATCCGTGCCCCGTTCGGCTCTGCGCCGGGCGGGGCGCAGTCGCTTCTACGGCGGGCCCAGCACACGGCTGCCGTGCGACGGCAGCGGGCCGCTCGCGAGCACCGGCGGTAGGCTGATACCCGTGACTCAACGCATCTACGACTCGCGCGCGCAGGCGATCGTCGACTTCATCCCGCTCGAAGCCGGCAGGGTCGGTCTTTACGTGTGCGGCCCGACCGTGCAGTCCGCGCCCCACATCGGGCACCTCCGCAGCGCACTGGTCTACGACCAGATGCGGCGGTGGTTCGCCGCGACCGGGCACGACGTCACCCTCATACGCAACGTCACCGACATCGACGACAAGATTCTCGACAATGCGCGGCTCGCACAGGCGGAGCAGGGCTCGAGCGAGGAGTGGTGGGCGCTGGCCTACCGCGTTGAGCGGGTCTTCTCCGCAGCGTACGACGCGATCGGCGTGCAGGCCCCCACCTACGAACCGCGCGCGACGGCCAACATTCGCGAGATGGTCGAGCTCATCGAGCTGCTGATCGAGCGCGGTCACGCATACGCGGCAGCGGACGGCTCTGCGAGCGTCTACTTCGACACGGCGAGTTGGCCCGACTACGGCGCCCTCACACGGCAGCAGCGCGATCAGATGGAGGACGCCGCAGACTCCGAGCCGGTCGGCAAGCGCGACCCCCGGGACTTCGCGCTGTGGAAGGCGCACCGCGACGGCGAACCATTGACCGCGGCGTGGCCGTCGCCGTGGGGTTTCGGACGGCCGGGCTGGCACATCGAGTGCTCGGCGATGGCGACGCGCTACCTGGGTGAGGAGTTCGACATCCACGGCGGCGGGCTCGACCTGCGCTTCCCGCATCACGAGAACGAGCTCGCGCAGTCGCAGGCAGCGGGCCACCCCTTCGCGCGGCACTGGATTCACAACGGCCTCGTGAACACGGGCGGCCAGAAGATGTCGAAGTCGCTCGGCAACTCGCTGTTCGCCGAAGACCTGCTCGCGCAGGCGCGCCCCATCGTGCTGCGCTATTTCCTCGGCTCGGCGCATTATCGCTCGGTGCTCGAATTCTCGGAGACGTCACTCGCCGAAGCCGAAACGGCGTTCTCGCGCATCGAAGGATTCCTCGAGCGGGTGGCGGAGCTGCCCGGCTTCGACACGACGACCGGGGACTCCGACGCGGGCAGCGCCGCCGACCGCCTTCCCGCTGCGTTCGTCGCTGCGATGCTCGACGACTTCGCGATCCCGCAGGCCCTCGCCGCAGTGCATGACGCGGTGCGCGCCGGCAACTCGGCGCTGGCGGAGGGCGATGCTCAGCTCGCGGCACACCACGGCGGCGAAGTCTCGCGTATGCTTGACGTTCTCGGCTTGCATCCGCGCGACCCGCACTGGGCTGCGAGCAACGCCGACACGAGCAACGCCGAGTCCGCACTCGGCACCCTGGTCGATGACCTCCTCGCACAGCGCACCCGGGCGCGCGCCGATAAAGACTTCGCTACGAGCGACGCGATCCGCGACCGGTTGCTGTCAGCCGGCATCGCGCTCGAAGACACCCCGAACGGACCCCGCTGGAGCCTGACATGACGAATAAGAAGAGCCGCACTGGCGCCGTACGCAAGAAGGGCCTCGGCAAGGCCGTCGGTTCGGGTGGTCAAGGGCGCCAGGCGCTCGAGGGTCGCGGCCCCACGCCGCGCGCCGAAGACCGCGAGTACCACGCCAAGTACAAAGAGAAGAAGGCCCGCGAGCGCTACGACGCCGCGAAGGCCCGGTACACCGAGCGCACCGGCCGCCCGGCCGAGCGCGGTGGCCGCAACAAGAAGGACGAGAGCGAACTCGTCACCGGCCGCAACGCCGTGCTCGAGGCGCTGCGGGCGAAGATTCCTGCCACCACGCTCTACATCGCGGCGCGCGTCGAGATGGACGATCGCATGCGCGAGATCCTGCGCAACGCGACGAACCGCGGCCTCGCCGTGCTCGAGATCATGCGCCCCGAGATGGACCGCATGGTCGAGCGCGACACCGTGCACCAGGGCGTCGTGCTCAAGGTGCCGCCGCTGGAGCACGCGCACCCGATGGAGGTGCTCGACGAGGTGATCGATCGCGGCGAGACACCGCTGTTCGTCGCCCTCGACGGTGTGACCGACCCCCGCAACCTCGGTGCCATCATTCGTTCGGTCGCCGCGTTCGGCGGACACGCGGTCATCGTGCCGCAGCGGCGTTCGGCGAGTCTGAACTCGGCGGCGTGGAAGACGTCGGCCGGCGCGGCAGCGCGCGTGCCCGTCGCGATGGCGTCGAACCTGACGCAGACGCTCAAGGAGTTCAAGAAGCAGGGCGTGTTCGTCGTCGGGCTCGATGGTGACGGCGAGGTGTCGCTGCCCGGTCTCGAGCTGGCGGATCGCCCGGTCGTCGTCGTGGTCGGCAGCGAAGGCAAGGGGCTCTCCCGTCTGGTCACCGAGACGTGCGACGCGGTCGTGTCGATCCCGATCTCGTCGGCAACCGAATCGTTGAACGCGGGCATCGCCGCGAGCGTCTCGCTCTACGAGATCGCTCGTCTCCGCGCCGAGCGCGCCGGGGCGTAAGCCGCGTCGCGCCCCCGTGAGCGGTCACTTTCGCCCGGGCGCCTCGTGCCGCCGGTGAGCGGTCAGTAACGTGCACTATTCGCGGGTTTGGTGCACGTTACTGACCGGTCGCGCGTCATTGGGGTCCAACCGCGGTCGCGCAGCGCCGATTCCACGCGCGAACGGAGCACGAGCGCGCGACCGTACTGCAGCGATCCCGTGATTCGGATCGCCCGCCAACCCGCGCTCTCATACGCGTGGTACTTGTCGATATCGCGGTTCCACTGCGCTGCGTGCACGCGATGGTGCGACCCCTCGTATTCGAGGGCGATCTTGTACTGCGGATACGCGAGTTCGCTGGCGCCGAGTAGGCGACCGGCCGCGTTGTACACGTCGACGTCGAGCTCGGGTTGCGGCAGGCCCCACTCGTGCAGCTTGAGGCGCAGGTGGCTCTCGGGGGCTGAGGCGCTGCCGGTCACCAGGAGCGGAAGCGCCTGGCGCAGTGCCGCGTTGCCGCGGCGGCGCATCGCGGTGATCACCGCCTCGAGGTCGGCGAGCGTCGCGAGCGGTGCACGCTCGAGCCGCTGCGTTCCGGGAATGCGCGGGCGGCGGATCACGGCGTCGCCGAGGGCGACGAGGTCGGGGAGCGAAAGCTCGTCGCCGAGCATTGCCCAGACGTCTGCGGGCGACGCGGTCGGAAGGCCGCGAGCGATACCCACGCGCACGAGGCCCGGCGCGAGACGATGACTGCGCACCCCGGGGGCCCGCGACACCCACCGGTCGGCGCTGCAGGCCGCATCGATGTCGTTGTCCGCACGGTGCGGCACGGGCAGCCCGAGGATCACGGCAGCGGTGGCGTGACTGAAGTACTGGCCGTGGGAAAGCGCCCTCAACATTGCGCAAGCTTTCGTGAACTGCAGCTGGCGCCAGCGCTCCGCAGGATGGAGGTCTGATGCATCGCCCGCACCGAAGTCGATGCGGCGGTACACGCCGCGCACGACTCGTTCGATATCGGGACCGGCCAGACGCCGCGACGAGACACCGGCAGCGCGCGCTTCCGAGGTGGTGAACGTCGCCCCCAAACACCCGGGAAGCGGTGCGTGGGGCCGTGCCATGCATTCAGTCTGCCGTTCGGTGTTCGCTCAATCAGGAGTAGTGCTCGATCTCTGAAGAACACGGCGCCCAAGGCGTTCGCGGGCCCCTGTGAGCGAAGCAAACGCGCTGCCCTGCCCTGCCCTTCCCTTCCCGTGCGGTTGTCGGAGCCCGTGCACCCGCGCCCCGCGTGAGCGGTCAGTAAAGTGCACGATCCGCGGGTTTGGTGCACCTTACTGACCGCTCACGGGGGTGGAGGGAAGGGAGCAAGGGGAGCAGGAGGAGCAAGGGGCAGGGCCCGGGGCCAGGGGCCCGGTGAACGCCGCGCGCTAGGCTGGCGTCGTGCCGACCGCCGATTTCTCCCTGCTCCTCCCGGTGTACGCCGGTGACGATCCCGCATTCGTGCGAACCGCGTTCCGAAGCTCGGTGGGGGAGCAGACGCTGAGTCCGGCCGAGGCCGTGATCGTGCAAGACGGGCCGGTGCCCGATGCGCTCGCGGCCGAACTCGACCGCATCGTGGCCGAGAGCCCCATTCCCGTTCGGCTCGTGCGCCTCCCCGAGAACCTCGGCCTGGCCGAAGCGCTCAATCGCGGGCTCGACGCCGTCAGTCATCCGGTCATCGCCCGCATGGACGCCGACGACGTCTCCGTGCCCGAGCGCTTCGCCCGGCAGTGGGAGCTGATCGAGGCGGGATTCGACCTGGTGGGCACGGGGATGGCGGAGTTCGAGTCCGATCCGGATCGCCCGGCCTCCGTCCGCACCCCGCCCGTCGGTGCCGCCCGCATCCGGGAGCACGCGCGCACCCACAACCCGTTCAACCACCCGACGATGATGTACCGCGTCTCCGCGCTGGAGCGGATCGGTCGGTACGAGCCCTTCGGGCGAATGGAAGACTATTGGCTCGGTGTGCGCCTCATCGACTCGGGGGCGCGCGTCGAGAACATCGCGGAGCCGCTGCTGCGGTATCGCGTCGGCTCCGGCTCGTTCGCGCGCCGCGGCGGGTGGCGCGAAGCCCGCACCGAGTGGAAGTTGCAGCGGGAGCTGTTGCGCATGGGCTTCGTGACCGTGCCGCAGTACGCGCGCAACGTCGCGATGAAGGGCGCGTACCGCCTGCTGCCCGCGGGAGTGAAGCGCGTGCTGTTCAGGCGCCTGATCAGCCGAGGGCTTCCCGGGGATCGCGCGTAACGGTTTCGGGGTGATGCCCTGCATGCAGCGGATGCTACATTTATCTCCTGCCGGGTGGGGTCCCGGCGCTGGGGCGGCCTAGGCGGTGCGCCTCTCGTCAGGAGGCGACGATGGGGAGTGCCGTTCGGTCTGCACAGCGCGGGACGCGCATCGCGCGGTTTCGGCGCACCTCGGTGTTGGCACTCGCCGCTGCCATGATGCTCTCGCTGCCCGCGGTGACCCCGGCGGCCCCCGCCGAGGCGGTCGGGACGGGGGCCGCACGCACCGAGGCCGACGCCTCGGTCGACGTCGATCCGACCACGCAGACCCCGCCCGGGGGTGAGACCGCAGCCGATGCTGCCGGTGATGCCTCCGCAGCCGATGTCAGTGCTGCGGGGGGCTCCGACGGCGGATCCGGTGCGGGTGCTGGCGCGACGAGCGACGCCGATGCTGCCGCGACGGGTGACGCGGACACGGGTGCTGCCGCGGACGCGACCGCGGGCATCGGTGCGAACGCCGACGCGACGGCATCGGGAGTCGGCGCGGACGGAAGCAGCACGGCGGGTGCTGACGGCGCCGATGAGGCAGCGGGCGCGCAAGCGGATGGAGAGGGCCCCCGTGGCGCGAACGGCGGCATCGCCTCCGACTCCCCGTGGCCGGAGGATCACCCGGCGATGGAACGCGAGACCTCACTCGATGCGCACAGCCTCTCGGCACGCGCGCTGATCGGCGACAACTATCCGGCGAAGTACCGAAACCTTCCCTGGCCGAACGATCCGCGCTACATCTGGGACGAGTGGAACTTCGCCTACCGGCAGTGCACCTCGTTCGTCGCGTGGCGCCTGAATTCGGCGAACGGAGTGCCGTTCTCGAATCAGTACATGGGCCTGTGGGCCTGGGGCAACGCGGGCGAGTGGGGAGATTCCGCGCGAAAGGTCGGCATCCCGGTCGACACGACCCCCGAAGTGGGTGCGGTCGCGTGGAGCGGCGCGTACTATCGCGACGCCTCCGAATTCGGTCACGTGGCCTGGGTGGCCGACGTGCTGAGCGACGGCAACATCGTGATCGAAGAGTACAACTACGGCTGGGGCGGCTCGTACAACATGCGAGTCGTGCACCCGAGTCAGTTCCAGGGCTACATCCACATCAAAGACCTGTACACGCCGTTCTCGAAGACGGGGAAGGCGACGATCAGCGGGGTGCCGATGGTCAACGGCACCCTCACCGCCTCGGCATCGGGATGGTCACCGGCTGCGACGAGTTACACGTACCGGTGGCTGCGCAATGGCAAGGTGATCGCAGGTGCGACCAGCAAGACGTATCGCCCGAAGATCGCCGACCACGGCGCGAAGATCTCCGTGGAGGTGACGGGCACCCGAGCGCGCTACCGACCCTCGGCGGCGAAATCGAGCGCCACCGCAGCGGTGATGATGCCCGACCTGGACGGCGATGGCCTCGACGATTCGCAGCAGTTGCTTCCGTGGAACTCCGATGTCACGGGCGACGGCCTGCCCGATGCTGTCGGCTTCGGCGGGAAGGGCGTCTACGTCTCCGCACGCACGGCGACGGGCTTTGCGCCGGACAAGCTCTGGGTCGCCGGGTTCGGCACAGCGGACGGTTGGAACACGGCGTCGCACCCGCGCACCCTCGTCGACGTGAACGGCGACGGCAAGGCCGACGTGGTCGGCTTCGCGAAGGCGGGCGTCACCGTGTCGACGAGCACGGGTTCGGGCTTCTCGACACCCAAGGTGTGGCTCGCCGGGTTCGGCACGGCAGCCGGATGGTCGGTGAAGGCGCATCCGCGAACCCTGGCCGATGTCACGGGCGACGGCATCCCCGACGTGGTCGGGTTCGCGACCGATGGCGTGTACGTCGCGGTGGGCACCGGGAAGGGCTTCAAGCCGGCTTCGCGATGGTACGCGGGCTTCGGCACCGACAAGGGGTGGGCGGTCGACGAGAACCCGCGATGGCTCGAAGACATGAACGGCGACGGCCGCGCTGACGTCGTCGGCATCAACGATGGCGGGGTGTTTGTCGCCCTGAGCACCGGCAACGGTTTCGCGACGGCCCAGCGGTGGAGCACGTACTTCGGGAGCCAGACGGGCTGGTCGCCGAGCCAGACGCCGAGAACGCTCGTGGACGTTAACGGTGACGGGCGCCCTGACGTGGTCGGGTTCGCAGGTGACGGCGTCTACGTCTCGGTGAACACGGGAAGCGGTCTGAAGTCGCCGGTGCTCTGGCGAAGCGGGTACGGGATCAGCGCGTCGTGGCTCACAGGACGGAACGCCAGGGTCTTCGCGGACGTCAACGGGGATGGCCGAACGGATCTCGTGGGTTTCGCGCAAAATGAGGTGGTCGTGTCGCTCAACACGGGCTCGAGTTTCGGAGCGATCCAGCAGTGGACGGGTGAATTCGCGTCGTCCTCCTGGAGCTCCGACAAGCAGCCGCGCATGCTCGCGGACGTCAACGGCGACGGCAAGGCCGACGTCGTCGCCTTCGACACCGGCGGACTGCGGGTCTCACTCAGCACGGGATCCGGGTTCGCGCCGTCGAAGTTGCAGTTGCAGAGCATGGGCCAGTCGGCGGGAGGTTGGTCTGTCGCGGCCCACCCTCGTGCGGTCAGCGTGAGGCGCCTGAGTGTGGGCGCCGGCCCGAGCGTCGCCGGAACCGCGCGCGTCGGCGAGAAGCTCAGTGCGAAGGTTCCCGCTGCGCAACCGAAACCGGTGCAGCAGAAGCACCAGTGGCTGCGGAACGGCACTGCGATCCCGCAGGCGACGTCGCTCACCTACACGCTCACGCCCGACGATGCTGGCAAGCAGATCGCGTTCAGAGTGACGAGCAGCAAGTTCGGGTATGCCCGGGCGGTGACCGCTTCGTCGGCAACCACCGTAGCGCCCGGACAACTCACGGCGATCACGCCGAAGGTGGCGGGAACGGCGAAGTCCGGCTCGAGCCTTCGCGCCGACACGGGCGCCTGGGGGCCGAGCCCGGTGCAGCTGGCGTACCAGTGGAACCGCAACGGCACTCCGATCTCCGGGGCGACACAGGCGACGTACAAGCTCTCGAACGGAGACATCGGCAGGCGGATCTCCGTCTCGGTGACCGGGAAGAAGCACGGGTACACGACCGTGGTGCGCACGTCGTCGATGATCAAGGTGCCCGGCACGCCTCCGCTGCCGCCCGCCTCGCCCTTCGCCGATGTGTCGACCACGCACAAGTTCTACCGCGAGATCGCCTGGATGCACACGTCCGGCATGTCCACCGGTGTGAAGCAGGCGACCGGCAAACCGAAGTACTTGGCGAACGACGAAGTGTCGCGTGAGGCGATGGCGGCCTTCCTCTTCAGACTCAGCGCTCCGAAGACGTACGCGGCCCCGAAGACCTCGCCGTTCATCGACGTGCCCACCTCGCACAAGTTCTACCGTGAGATCGCGTGGATGTACGATTCGGGTCTCTCGACCGGCATCCGATCCGGATCAGGTCGTGCCTTCGCACCCCAGTCGTCGGTGTCACGCGAAGCCATGGCGGCGTTCTTGTACCGTCTGGAGTCCCCGAAGGGCGTCTCGGCGCCGTCGGTGTCGCCGTTCGCCGACGTCGCGCCGTCCCACAAGTTCTATCGCGAGATCGCCTGGATGCACAGCTCCGGCCTCTCCACGGGCACGCGCCAGCCGAGCGGGAAGCCGCTGTACAAGGACCAGGCCGGTGTCTCGCGCGAGGCCATGGCCGCGTTCCTGTACCGTCTCGAGACGCGTCCGTAGCCGCCGTTTCCGCCGGCTCGAGCGCGGGCAATCGCGACGCCTCCTATCTCGGCGCCGTCGCACGCGGGCGTTATCGCCAGCGGCTGAATCCGTCGAGCGCGTCGAGGAGTTGCTGGCCGAGCACTGGGGCGAGCGAGGCGGCGTAGACGAGACTGAGGTGATTGTCGTCGGTGTACACGTTGACGTTGCCGATCACCGCGGGGCAGATGCGATCCGGGCAGTAGTACTCGCTGAGGTCGATCGTGGCGACATTCGCGCCCACCAGCGACTCGGCGGGGTTGGTGGCGGCCAGTGCTTGACGCTGAGTGACGGAGCAGTCCACCGCGAGGTGCTCGGCCTGCTCGGCGCACTGGTAGGAGTCGAAAGCGAAGCGCGGATTGTCGCGGATCAGTACGACGGGGATGCCGGCCTCATCGAGTCGTTCCAGTGAGCGCTCCGCTCCGTCGAGGGTTCGCTCCCGCTTGCCAGCGTTCGCCGGGCTGTCCGTGTCGGCCGGGGCCGTCTCCGTTCCGATGGTGATCACGACGTCGGGGTCGAGGTCTTCGATGACGTCGAGCACGTCCTCGTTCCAATCCCGGCACTCCTGGCTGTAGAAGATCCCTCGGCTCTCATCGACGTCTCGGATGCCGAACGCGCACGCGGCGTAGAGGAAGGAGATCGCCTGCCAATTCTGCTCGTCGGCGATCTGCTCGATCGGCTCGAGCATCTGCTGCGCGTGGGAGTTGCCGATGACGACGACGGTGCGTTCCGCCTCGGAGGCGTCGACGCCATTGTCGAAGCAGACCTCGACGCTGTCGGGGAGCGGTACCAGGCTGCCGTCGGAGCAGTCGTGCGCGAGCGTGCCCCACTGATACTTGAGTTCTGCGGGGAGCGGGCGGCGGGGAGCGGTGACGGTCTGCGCACCTGCGGCGTCGGTGTCCGCCCGACTGTCGAACAGCACGGCCGCGCCGGGATTGCGCAGGGTGAGTGCTCGTTCCGTCGCCTGCTCCAGCGCCCTGAGCTCGGCGGCGGCGGCGCGCTCTGCCTGCACCTGCAGGCCCGTCACCGGCCCGAGGACCAGGGCGACCGAGACCGCGATGACCCCGATGCCCCGCCAATTCGAGCGATCGAGCCACGCGATGCGACGGAGCGGGGCGTCGACCAGCCGTGTGAGCACGTTCGCCAGGCCGATGGAGAGCAGGATGATGATCAAGCCCTCGACGAAGTTCAGCGGCTCTCCCTGACGGGCGACGAGCACGAAGACGAGGATCGGCCAGTGCACCAGGTACAGCGCATACGAGCTCTTGCCGAGTGCGAGCACGGGGCCGGTTTCGAGGAACATCGCCGGACCGTAGCGCCGATCCTCACCGTTGCCGGAAACGATCACCGCAGCTACGCTCAGGACCGGCCAGAGCGCGAGATAGCCGGGGAAACCCGATTGCACGTCGAGCACCATGCCGCATGCGACGAGCGCGGCGAGGCCAGCCCAGCCGAGGACGGCGCGAACGATGACTCCGAAGCGGAGGCGGTGCAGCACGAGCGCGAGGATCGAGCCGAGCGCGAACTCCCAGAGCCGCGCGCCGGTGTTGAAATACGCGAAGGCCTGCTCGGTCGCCGTCGTGATCACGGAGTAGGTGAGCGAAGCGGCGAATACGAGGCCGAACACCGAGAAGGCGACGACCCGGGGTCGGACGCGGCCGCGCAGCACCCGCGCGATCACTGCGATGAGCAGGAACAGCACCGGCCAGACGATGAAGACCTGGCCCTGCACCGACAGCGACCAGAAGTGCTGCAGTGGGCTCGCGAGCGACGTATCGGCGTAGTAGTCGACGGATTCAGCGGCGAGCAACCAGTTCTCGAAGTAGAGCACTGACGCTCGCGCGTGCTGCCAGAGGGAGTCGTGAGCCGACGTCGGCAGCACGAGGAGGCCGACGAGCACGGTCGCGATGATCGTGATCGCCGCCGCCGGGAGCATGCGCTTGAAATTGCGGACCCACTGCGTCACCACCCGCACTCGGCCCGTCGTCTCCAGCCGACGCATCAGCGAGCCGGTGAGCAGGAACGCCGAGATCATCAGGAACGCGTCGACCCCGCCCGAGACCCGGCCGAGCCAGACGTGGTACACGACGACGAGCAGCACGGCGACGGCGCGCAGACCGTCGATGTCGTCGCGATATCGCGGAGTATCGAGCCGGCCCGGCTTCTGCTGGGGCGGGGCCTGCGCTGTCATGGTGAGTGCACCGCTATTCGTGTTGTCGGCTTCGTTTCGCACCGCAACACTACCGGAAGGCGGGGGAGGGGCGGTTCCGCCTCGTAGCTCGTGGACGAAGGTCGGCGCCGTCCGTTTCTCGTCTGAGTCAGAAGTACTATGGGTGGAATGTCGAGCGTTCCCGTTGCCCCGGTGGCGAGTCGCCCCCGGTTTCTCCTCTTGGATCTGCTGAGGCTCTGCGCCGCCGTTGCGGTCATGCTGTACCACTACACCGCTCGCTTCAACGATCAATGGGACGCTGTCCCGTCGGAGAAGTTCCAGTTCGTTTCTCAGTTCACGGCGTACGGGTTTCTCGGAGTCCAACTGTTCTTCGTGATCAGCGGCTTCGTGATCCTGCTCTCAGCTGAGGGACGAACCGTGGGGCAGTTCGTCTCAGCCCGTGTGGCGCGTCTGTTCCCCGCATACTGGGCGGGCGTCATTCTGACCACACTGCTCTTCGTCGTCATCGCGCCGCAGTTCGAACGCAAGGTGTCGGCCACCGAGTTTCTGGTCAACCTCACCATGGTGCAGAAGGCCTTCGGTGTGCGACATATTGATGGGGTGTACTGGACGCTCTGGATCGAGCTGCTGTTCTACATCATGATCGCGCTGCTGATCAGCGTGCGGCTCACCGAGGCGAAGGTGTACTGGTTCGCTTTTCTCTGGCCGCTGATCGGCGCTCTGGCTCATGCCTCGGATTCGGCGTTCCTGTCGAGTCTGCTCTCACCCGCGTATGCGCCCCTGTTCGCGGGCGGAATGCTCCTCTACCTGCTGCACTCCCGCGGGAACAGTCTCCTGCGGTGGATGCTGCTGCTCTTCAACGTATGTCTGGCCGCGCATCAGACCGTGACCTTCGACGTACTCGGTTCAGCCCAGAAGTACACCGGAGTGCAGCTTTCGGAGAACGTCGGAGTCGTTCTCGTGCTCGGGATCTTCGGGTTGGTCGCTGCCGTAACGTTGACTCCTTTGCAGCATCGCGGGTGGTCATGGATGACCTATGCCGGGGCGCTCACGTATCCGCTCTACCTGGTGCACGAGTACTGGGGCTGGTGGATGATCGGAATCGTGAACCCGGTGGCAGGAAAGTGGGCAGCGGTTGGCGCGGCGTTCGCGGTGAGCTTTCTGCTCGCGATCGTCATCGAGCGCTGGGTGGAGCGCCCGATACGCCCGAGGCTGCGGCGCGGATTGCAGCGCTCGTTCGACGCGACATCATGAGAAACCTGTTGAGTTCGCGATCGACGCTTTACAGTAGAGGAATGTCGGGGTCGAACATATGTTGATGAAGTGTGCGTTGGTGCTGGGATTGAGCCTCGGGCTCATCGGACAGGGCGGACCGGCTTTCACGGCACCCGACCCCACGTCACCTCCCGTCGCCGTTGAGGCTGCCGCAGACACGAGTGGCGGCTCAGATGCCGGAGCGCAGGCCGAGGCGGAATCGAGCGCGAGCAGCGAGGGGGCGACCTCGACCGCCGAAGCGAACTCCACGGCCGACGCCGACGCGGAGGGTGCCGCTCAGAACGCGGAGGGCGCGGGCACTGCGCAAGGCGGGGCTTCGAGCGACGGCGCAGGTGCCGGAAGCGAAGCTGATGCCGACGCAGGTGGTGCGGATGCTTCGGGTCAGGTGGACGGCGGCGTCGATGCCGGAGCGGAAGCTGCAGCCGAGGGGGATGCGAGTGGCCCATCGCCGACGACGCCGCCCGAGGAAGAGGCAACGGATGACGACGTCGAGGAGCTCCCGGAAGAGGCGATCGATGAGAGCCTCGGCGCCGAGCGCTCCAGCCGATCTCTCTCCACGAGGTCGCTGTCGAGCGGGTTCAACGCCGGTTACATCATCTCCGATCAGAACTTCTACAACGGCGGTTCGATGTCGGGATCCCAGATCCAGACATTCTTGAATCAGAAGATCGGGCGCTGCACCATCGGCGACCCGGGGCGAGCACCGGGTTCGCCCTGGGGCAATACGACGCTCGCATGGTCCTGCTTGAACGGGGCGAAGTGGACGACCGCGAATCGTGCGGCCAATGCGTACTGCAAGGCGTATCGAGGCGGGAGCCAGGAGTCTTCCGGAGCGATCATCGCGAAGGTCTCACAGGCGTGCGGGATCAGCCCCCGCGTGCTGCTGGTGATGCTCGAGAAGGAGCAGAGCCTCATCACCGACACCTGGCCGACGATCCGCCAGTTCAACTATGCGATGGGGTACGCGTGCCCGGACTCCGGGCCGAACAACTCGGCGAACTGCGATCCCAGCCAGACGGGGTTCCCGCAGCAGGTGTACCGCGCCGCCTGGCAGCTGAAGGTCTACAAGGCGCACCCGACGAGCTACAACTACCGCCCGTACGCGACGAATACGATCCAATGGCATCCGAACGCCGGGTGCGGAACGTCGCGCGTGTACATCGAGAATTATGCGACTGCAGCGCTCTACATCTACACCCCATACCGGCCCAACCAGGCCGCTCTGAATGCGGGCTGGGGTGAGGGCGACTCCTGCTCAAGCTACGGCAATCGCAACTTCTATCAGTTCTACAAGTCGTGGTTCGGCTCGCCGAACTCCGCCTTCCCGGACGTGCCGCCGGGTTCCAAGTTCTACACGGAGATCGAATGGATGGCGGCGACCGGTCTGAGCACCGGTATCAAGACGTCGGACGGGCGTACTGTGTACAGCCCGAAGGGCGCGGTGACCCGCGAGGCCATGGCGGCGTTCCTCTACCGCCTTGAAGGTGCGAACTACAAGGCACCCGCGAAGTCTCCGTTCGCCGATATGAAGCCCGGGGACAAGTTCTACCGAGAGATCACCTGGATGTACGCCAAGGGGTACTCGACGGGGATCAAACAGGGATCGCAACGGATCTACGCGCCGAAGTCACAAGTCTCGCGAGAGGCGATGGCGGCGTTCATTTATAGACTCCAAGGCGGTAAGTACACCGGACCGGCGAAGTCCCCGTTCGCTGATATGCGTCGCGGCGACAAGTTCTACAACGAGATCACTTGGATGTACGCCCGCGGGTACACGACCGGAATCAACCAGGGCGGCACGCGCATCTACGCACCGAAGAACTCCGTGACGCGCGAAGCGATGGCTGCCTTCATCTACCGGCTCGAGCACTAGGCGAAAACGGGATACTTCGCCCGGGCGGCCGCAAGGATGGCGGCCCGGGCGGTGCACGGCGTCCAGCCTCGCTCTCGCACGCCTCGGAGCGGGGTTTGTCTGCTAAACGTCAACCGCAATACGGCTGGAGTCTCGCTTCGATGGCAGCGACGACGCGTTCGCTTGCCTTTCCATCCCTCAACGGATACAAGTTACTAATTCGGCGGCGATACTCGGAGAGCATCGGGTGACTTTCATCGAACATCTGAGAAAACTGCCTCACAAACTCCGTGGCGGACTCGCACACGGGGCCGAAGCCGTCCCGAGAATAATCGAAGTAACCAGGAGACCCGATGTGGCCTCCCGAAAAGAACTCTTCTCGATCAAACTGGAAATAGACCGACGGTGCTCCGCAGAATGCTCCTTCAAAACCCTGAGAAGAATAGTCCGTGACGACGAGGGAAGCCCCGGCAAGTATTTGCTGCACGTCGTCACCCACATAGGAAGCGCGGCGAACTGAACTGGGGATGGCAAGTTCCGTCCAGTGTTGGTCAATGCCCGGATGTGGAAGAAGTACGATTTCCACGTCTTCTCGTTGTGAGAGTTCTTTCATGAATTCCCCGTTGAGTATCTGTGTCCATTCCTTAACGAAGCGAGACTGGTAGAACTGCTCCAGGCCGTTCTCCGCCTTCAGGAGCTCGCCGAGATACTTTCTCCACGTCGGCATGAACACAATTCGCTTTGCTAGAGCGGAATGTCGTGCGGCATCATTACAGAGTTCGAACAGTCGATCATGTCGAGGGAACCCCGTTAACGTTACTTCGCGATCGGAGAACTTGTAGGGACCAGGGCTATCTCTGATAGAGGCCGTTTCTGGCAAAGTCGCTGTGACGAAATGGTCTACGTCTTTGAAGTTGAACCATCTATGAAGCCGATCTTTGGTTACTCCATGTTGGAGGAAAGAGAAGCTCCAGGTTTGCGGCAAGTATTTCCGGGGGAAGGGCCGAACAATGTACTGATCGATCATCGATGAACTCAGCACGCGGGCCTCTTTCATCAAGGAGAAGTGGCGGCGCGACCCATGGGGGACAAGTTTGAAGCCGTCAGACTTCAGTCGCTTGTAGTCAGCCGACGACTTATTGAGCACGAACCAGGCATTAATATCCGGACGATTGTCCCGAATGTGACGGTAGAGGGCTTCAGCGTTGTCGTTCGCTTGAATATTCCGGTCGATGAGCACCCACGCGTTCCTGAACTTACGTCGCCAGCCAAGTATCGTGCCAGCTCGGTATGCCATGGAAAAATAGCGGCGTTCACGCTTTTCATTCCGTTTTGACCTACGCAACCACCGCTGGTGTGCCTTTGCATCGAAACCTCGCGGTCCAAGGGGGCGTTCTCCCTTTCGCGGTTCGACTTTTCCGAGCATCCGCCCAGCCTTGGATGGAGAAAGAACCTGGCCGTTGAACTTGAATGGTCGACCGTTCGTCCGAGAAACCAGCTGAAGATCGTCGATTGTGCTTTCCGCATTGTCGACGGTTAGCCACATGATGTGTTCGAAAACCCAGGGCGTCTCGAAGAACTGGATCTCGCGTGCCTTGTGGTAGGCAATCTTCACCTCGGACCCTCTCAGGGAAGCTTGAGCCCGCTCTGTCGGATCAGCTGAGTGGTAAATGACTTTCAGGAGCCCGCGAATGGGGTCGAAGGTGCGATTTACTGCGACCGCGGAGACTTCCTCTGGGGCAACTGCAGCTTCCCAGCCTGCACGTATATCGAGTGGCACATTTACTACGCGAAAGTTCTGGATGTGATCAAGACCGATCAAGTTCAGGATCTCACGGACCGCGATGTTGAACTCGCTTTGCTCGGCAGGAGAGAGGGCAAAGACAGCTGAGCTAATCATGCTGAACTGCTTGAAAACCCAGTAAAGGTCGTAGAGCAGAACATTGGCAACCCAGGCGGGCGGAGGAGTCGAGTTTCCGTTAAGAATTTCTCTATAGGCGAGTTTGACTACCTGAATCTTGTCTCGATAGTTAGTCGAGGACTGGGCGACGAGAGAGTCAGGACGAACTCGGTAATACAGGTGGGCCTTTGGAACTATCAAGTACTCGGGACTGTCCAACGTCAACAGGTATCTCGTAATGAGCAACGCATCTTCAAACCCGACGCGGAATCGGTTGTCGTACTGGAGGTTTTCACGTTGAAGCCGGTCCCGCTTTAGCACCACAGTTCCGCCGGAGAGGTGAATCATCTCCGGACGTTCGTACAGTGAAACGAAGGTGTTCTCTTCCAAGTCTGCGAACTTAAAGTCGAGTGCGTGACCGAGAACCTTTCCATTGCCCCTCACTCGAACGAGCCGAGTGACAATCATCTCGGCCCGTGTAGTTGCGGCGGCAGCAAGGATCTCTTCCAAGTAGTTCGGCGAAACAGTGTCATCGGGATCGAGACCCAATAGCCAAGCACCCCTCGCCGCACTGGTGCCAGCGTTTCGCGCGCTTGCGACTCCACCATTCGCTTTTACCAAGAGCTGAACGGCGAACTTGCTTGTTTTCATCCAAGAGCGAATGAGCTCTTCGGATTCGTCGGGTGAACCGTCGATGACAAATACGAGTTCGACAGCTGAAGGGTCACATGCTTGTCGTTCCAAGCTCTCGAAAAGTTCGGGAAGATATACCGCGACGTTGAAGCACGGGATGACTACACTCAACGTGGGAGAGCATCCCTCAGAGAGGCCGTTTCGGGTGACGTCGGTCGTCGTCTGAACCTGGGATGCCATTTAGTCTTGTACTCCATTATCAGCAAGCAAATGTTCGTATGCCGTTCAAGTTTAGGGGTTTAGATGGGTGAGGCCCGATAAGCCGCCTTTGCCCCAAAGCTCGGATCACGAGTCGATCCGGTCGGGTCCCCGCCACCCCAGTATCGTGGAGGAGAGATTCCGAGGGCTCGAACAGGGCTGCCTCGGTGTGCGATCGGTTGAGGAGCTGCGATGGACAACGAGCACGTACCCGACATTTCTGTCATCGTCGTGGTCTACAACGATGCTCCTCATCTCGCGAACGCGGTGGAGTCGGTCCTGGCTCAGGCCGGAGTGTCTCTCGAGGTCATCATCTCGGATGATCATTCGACGGATGCCACTCCCGAGGTCGCGGCAGCGCTCGCGGGTTCGGATCCGCGCGTGACGTATCACCGCCGAGATGAGAACGCCGGCGCTCCGGGCGCCCCGCTCAACGAGGGTCTCGACCGTGCCCGAGGCGACTACATCATGTTCCTCGGATCGGATGACGCGCTGGTGCCGGGCGCGTGTGCAGCCCTGCTCACGAAGGCCCGAGCGACGAATGCGGACTTGGTCTCGGCTCAGCTCGTCAGGGTGCTCCTTGCGGAGGACTCACGTCGCCAGCCCTGGTTCCCCGAACTGCACGCGACAGATCGTTTCGTCGACGCTCTTGAGGCCTATCCGCAACTCGTGCACGACACTCTGACGACGAACAAGCTGTACCGGCGCAGCTTTCTCGAACGCATCGACGCACGCTTTCCCGAGGGCATTTTCTACGAGGATGTCGTGTTCTCGGCAGAGACGCTGGCGCAGGCGCGCGGTATCGCACTGATTCCCGACGAGGTCTACGAGTGGAATGTCTATCCGCGTGACGAACGCGAGTCGATCACCAATCAACGGCACACGCGCCGCAATCTGGAGGATCGGCTGCAGTCGCTCGTGCTCGCCGAGCAGGCCTTCGCCGGGTCGGGCGAAGCCGTGCAGCGCGAGTTCGCAGGGAAAGTGCTCACCCACCACCTGAGGTTCTACCTCAACGATCTTCGCGAGGCGGACGACGCATGGGGGGAGTGGGTACTCGAGACGATCCGGCCGCGGCTGGAGATGACGCCGCTCGATGCGTATCGTCGCGGCTTCCTCGGCGACCGCGCGCTGTATGCCGCGGCGCTGGAAGGCGACGTCGCCGCAGTGCGCGATGTGCTGCGCGGCAAAGCCGGCGGAGCGCTCGCCGGGCGCATCTACACCGCTGGCGACGAGACGTTCTGGGCGCCTCGCGACCGGGATTCGCGGCCCAGCGGTACGCCGCTCGCGCGAGCGATCTCAGACATCTCGGATCGTGCGCCGAAGCTGAAGCCGCACGCCGCTTTCGACTACCTGTATCTGCTGACGGAGGTGCAGCCGGCGAACGGCGTGATGCGGTTGAGCGGAATCGCGACCGATCCACTCGGTGTGCTCGCAGATCCGCGGTCCTCCGCGTCGCTGCGCATCGCCACCGACTCGGGCAGCGTCGACCTCTCAGTCCCGGTCGTGGTGACGCCGACGCCGGAAGGGGTCTCATGGCATGCCGAGGTGCCGCTCCCCGAGCAGCTCGCTCCGCACGATGGGGAGCCGCGGATGCTCACTCTCAGCGCAGTAGCGGCTGACGGGTCTGAGAGCGTCGGGCCGGTGCAGAGCGAGCTCCCCGCTGAGACATCGGTGCCGGATGCCGACGCGGGGAAGAGCTCCGTCTGGGCGCTCGTCGCTGAGCCGCGCGCGGCGGCGAGATTCGTGTTCACAGGCGCGATCGAGCCCTCACCGAAGCGGGTCGTCGTGATCGGTGACGTGAGCTGGCGCGGCAGATACCACCTCGGCGACGAAGCGATGACCGAGGCGGCGATCGCGCAGCTCCAGGCCCGGGGGCTCGAAGTCACGCTCGTCGCCGGCGATCCCGAACTGTCGAGCGCGTTCTACGGGGTGCCGGCGGTTCCGGTCTTCGGATTCGCGACGTGTCGCACGAGCCAGGCGCGCGACGAGCGAGCCCACGCGATTCAGCAAGCAGCGCTCGGAAGAGCGACCGCAGCCGAGCGCGACGCTCAGACCATCGCAGCGGTGAAGTCGGCCGACGCGGTGGTCATCGCCGGGGGCGGCAATATCAACTCGAGCGGTGTGCATCACATCTACGAGCGGTTGATGCTGAAACGCATCGCCGAGCAGGCCGGGGTGCCGATCTACGTGACCAGTCAGACGGTTGGCCCGCACCTGCTCCCGGAACACCGCGAGCTCGTTCGCGAGATCGCCCAGTACGCCACCGTGTTCGGGGCGCGGGAGCGGGCGACGACGGCGCTGCTGCGCGAGCTCTGCGATGGGCTTGGAACGATCGTGCAGACGGTCGACGATGCCATGCTGCTCGATGCGAGCGAGGATCGCGCGGAGCTCCTCGGCCGCTTCGACCTTCCGGCGGCGTACGCGGTAGGCAGTTTCACCTATCACGCATTCTCGACCGGCCTCTCGCGGGAAGAATACTACCGGGAGCTGGCGAGCATGCTCGACGACGTCGTGGCGACCAACGACATCGAGGTCGTGCTGGTCCCGCACATGGGCGTACTGGGCGTCGAAGCGCAGGAGGGTGTCGACAACGATCAGTTCGGTCACGAACGGATCGTCTCGTACACGACTTCCGGTCGGGTTCGGTCGCTGCCGCTCATCTCGGCCCGAGAGCTCTTCAGCGTCACTGCTGATGCCGCCTTCACCGTTTCATCGCGATATCACCCGGTGGTCTTCGGGGCCGCCCTCGGGGTGCCCGCGATCGGCGTGGTGACGAGCTTCTACTCCGCCCTCAGGATGCGCGGGGCTCTGGCGCACGTCGGTATGGAGTCGTTCGCGATCCCGTTCGAGCACTGGTCGCTGTTCGGCCGCCGAGTGCTCGGAGCGCTCTCCGAGCGGCGTGACGCGTTCGCAGCGCACAGCCGGGCGGCGGGGGAGCGCCAGCGTTCCTATCAGAACCGTTGGTGGGATGGCATCGCGGGAAGCATCTCTGGAACGGGGGATGTGCTCCGAGTCGACGTTGCGCCGACCGACGCGTTCGAGTGGACGGACGAGCGGAATGCAGAGCTGCTCGCGGTCGCGCAGGTCGCTCAGGAAGGGACGAACATGTACCGCATGAACAATCTCTTCACGGTCGAGCGCCACGCGAAGCAGCTGAAAGAACTCGAACACGAGGCGCGAGACGCCCGGAGCGAAGCGGATGCGCTCCGTCGTGAGCTGGCCGAGGTGCGCGCCTTGCTCGCCGAGGTGCGGCACCGGCTGCGTCCGCCCGGTGCTGCATTGCGCGACCGCGTGCGGGGCAAGCTCCGCCGGATGCGAGACCGCTAGCTGCGGCAACAGTCTCATGCGATAGCAACTGTTCACTCGAAATTCACGCCGGTGCGCTGACGGCCCCCGATCGTGCCTCCGATGATTGCGGCTCCCGATGCGCATGGTGCGCGAGCCGCGATAATCGTGGCGGCAGCGGATTGCTGCATGGTGAATTCGGGAGTGACGTGCAGAAATCGAAGCGACGGCAAGGAACGCCACCGCTGGATGCAGCAGACCGGAGCAGGCCCTCGCAACCGGCATCGATCGACGCGTATCTCGCGGACATCGACCGCGCCCCGCTGGAGTGGATCGCCATCGGAGCGAAAATGCTCTCCACGGATCTGCGCGAATCGCTCGAGCGGCGCGCTGCGGGCGACGACGATGCTGGCCTCAGGGTCGCTGCGTCGCTGTTGCGCTGTGTGATCGAGGGGTCGCCTGAGTCGTTCACGGGGGCCGCTCGCGATCTCAGGGGCGCGCTTCGAGTCGTGGATGTCGACGTGTGGGCCCCCGAACTGCGGATGCTCGCCTTCCAAGCCGCCGTTCTCGCCCGTGATGAGGCACTCGTCGCGACGCTCGAACTGTCCGCCGCTGCGCTCTCGAGCGTCACCTGGGCCGGCCGCGCCGACGCCGCCCGAGCGGAGTGGGCCGAGCTGGGCGATGAAGCACCGAGCCTCAGCGAGGGGGCTATCACACGCTGGTGGCGCGTTATTAACGAACCGTTCATGCGGGACGGGCTGGAGCCCTGGGAACTCGAGGCGGGCGCCGACGAGGTCTCCGGAGCAACCGCCATGTTCGGCGCGATTCACGCGCCCCACGTGATCGGATGCAGCGTGGCGGCGCACGAGCAACCGCTCGTGACTGTGGTCGTTCCCACCTACAACCCCGACGCGGGGCTCGTGAACACGGTCGAATCGCTCGTGCGGCAATCCTGGCAGCGCCTCGAGATCCTCGTCGTCGACGATGCTTCGATCGCTGGACGCGAGCACATCGACGCCGTCGCGCACCTCGACGAGCGCGTGCGGGTGATCCGGATGGAGCAGAACTCGGGGGCGTACACAGCGCGGAACGCGGGGTTCGCTGCTGCAACGGGCGAGTTCGTGACGGTGCTCGACGCCGACGACATCTCGCATTCGCGCCGCATCGAGTTGCAGGTCGCGCCGTTGTTGGCACACCCGGAGGCGGTCGCGACCGGTATCGCGGGCATTCGCATGTTCGGCAACGGCGAGCTCACGATGTTCGGCTTCTACACGGCCCGGCGCAATTACTCTGCATTCTTGTTTCGGCGCGCTGAGGTGATGGCAGCGCTCGGTCGTTTCGACGATGTGCGCAAGAGCGGTGATGTCGAGTTCCTGGGCCGGTTGCTCGCGCGCTTCGGCGAGCAGGCCGTGATCCGGGTGAGAAAACACCTCAGCATGGTGCAGCTCACTGCCGGTTCCCTCTCGCGCAACGACATCCGATACGTCTGGCTCGCGGGGGACCGGGTGGCGTACTTGCAGCAGTATCGCGGCTGGCACCGACAGCTGGAGAACGCGCGGGATCCCGACGCGTTCGTGCGGGCGATCGCTGCTGAGCGCAGCTTCGTGGCGCCCGCCGCGTACCTCGGAGAAGCGCCGTGCACTCGATTCGAGTTCGCAGTGCTGCAGGACTGGGCCGAAGCAGCACGCGGGCTCGAACGCGCTGCATTGCTCGCGCGCGTGCCCGAGCTCGCGGGCGGGCCGGTGGCGCTCCTGCACGGCGTTCATCCGCGGCTCAGCCGACCGGCTCGCGACCTGGTGGCGGCGTCGACGTGGGACTGGATCGAATCGGGATCGGCGGAGTGGCTGCCGTGGGCGCGCGATGCCGACATCGAGAGGCTCATCGTCGCCGATCCGGCCTACCTGCTCGCCCTGCCAGCTGCCGCCCACGTCGGCGCACGCGTGGCGGCGGTGAGCATTCTGATGCCCCCGACCGCGTCGGGCGCGGACACTCGCGAGGCCAGTCTGGCGCGAGATGAACTCGCAGCGATCTGCGTGCGGCACTTCGGCGTAACCCCCGACTGGAACGAACAAGAGAGCGCAACGTGACGAAACGAAAGATCGCCGTACTGGCGTTCATCGGAACCGAGGCGGTGCTGCTCACCGCGGCACTCCTGATGCAGCTCCTCGGTCTGCCGTGGCCGGCGCTGCTCGTGACGGCGACTGCGATCGGGGTGATGGCCCTTGCGCTCGCCGCCGTCTGGCGCCGACTCGAAGCGAAGGATGCCGCGATGCTCGATGCGCTGCACCACCTGACGCATCGCCTCGATGCCGGGCAGGTCGGCGCATCGCACGAGTCGGCGGATGAACCAGCGATCCTCATCGGTCGCGCAGCCGGGATCCGTCAACCCGTCTCCACGTCGCACCGCGAGCAGGAACGCCTGCTGTTCGGGCCGAGTGCGACGCGCGGCAGCGAGGCACCCCGCACGTCCGGCGCCGTTGCGGTGTTCGGGAACCGGGAGCGCTATGACGCGGCGCTGCCGGCCGCTTGGGCGAGCGATGTGCAGCTCGTCCCCGGTGTGCTCGCGGGCCAGGCGGCAGATGCGAACGCCACGATCGTGCTGTGCGATTCGGCGGTCTTCTCGGAGGCTCCGTGGAACCGTGCGATCGATGCGGCGGGAACGTGGCTCGTGCAGGAACTCGAACGACTGAAGCTGTGGGCCGATGGCAGCGGTGCCCTGCTCGTCTTCTTCGATCACGCTGACATGCCGGTGGGGGTGAACACCGCGACGGTGCGCAGCTTCTTCCATCTGGTCATCTCGGAGGACGCCCCTGAAACGGTGGAAGGCGCCCCGGCCCCGGCCATTCTCCGCGAGTTGCATCAATTGCACGGCGCGCTCGCAGCACACCGAAATGGAGCAGGAACCCTGTGAACGCCACGACAGAATCCCGACGGCTCAGCGTGCTGCTCTGCAGCGCCGTCGACCCGAACTTCATCGATGGCGCTGTCGTGCAACTGGTCTCACTCGCCGAAGTACTCACGCTCGCCGGCTTCGACGTCGCCGTGCAACTGCGCGGGCGCATCGAGGATCGCGAATCGCGCCTCACACAGGATCTGGTGCGCATCCCCGGACTCACCATCCTCGAGCCGGAGATCGAAGAGGTCGAATCGAGAAACGGTTTACTGTCGTACAAGCAGGTCGCCGAGCGGGCGCGCCGGTACGTGCGCAGCACCAAATGCGATCTCGTCATCGTGCGAGACCTGCAGTTGAACCTCGCGTTCCTCGACATCCAGGCACTCCGCGGGCGGCTGTGCCCCTACCTCACGAACATCCCCGAGAACCTCGCCGACATGACACCGCGCATGCGCGAGCAGATCGCCGACGTCGCCGCGAAATCGCGCATCTTCTTCGTGCAGACGGAAGAGGCGCGCTCCTTCCTCGAAGCCGAGTTCCCGCAGATCGCGGGCAAGACCGCGCTGATGCACCCGATGATTCCCGACGCGGCGTTCTTGCCGCTCGAGCCGAAACCCTTCTCCGACCCCTCCGTGCCGCTCGAACTCGTCTATTCAGGCAAGTTCAAGTACGAATGGAAGACGCTCGAAATGGCGCGGCTTCCCGCACGAGCGCGGGAGCGCGGAATGGCGCTCGACGTCGTGTTCATGGGCGACAAATTCATGAGCACCCCGATGGATGCCGAGTGGGTGGGTCGCATGCGTGCGGCCCTGGAGGGGACGGACGACGTCACCTGGCTCGGCGCCGTCGGCCGGGAGGAGAGTGTGCGCCGGGTGTCAGAGGCTGCGTGCGGGCTCAGCTGGCGAGACATCAGTGTCGATATGAGCAGCCAGCTCTCCACGAAAGTGCTGGAGTACGCGGCGGCGGGTACGCCGCCGCTGCTTCGCCGCAACTCGTCGCATGAGGCATTGCTCGGCGCGGACTACCCGCTCTTCATCGAAGGCGACGACGTGCTGCCGACGCTCGAGAGGCTCGACGTCGACCGTGCGCTGCTCGAGATCGGGCGGCGTCAAGCGCAGGCCGCCGTGCGCGCCTACAGCTTCACCGTCAGGGCTGAGAAGTTGCGCGAATCGATCACTCGAGTGTTCTCCCGGCACTCCGTGTTCGGGGAACGGAGAGCCCGGACGAGACTCCTCATCGCGGGTCACGACTTCAAGTTCCTCGGGGAACTGATCGACTTCTGGAGCCGGGACCCGAGCATCGAGCTGCTCTTCGACAAGTGGGAGGGGCCGAAAGCCGGTCGTGGCTCCCTCGACACGGAGACGATCGCGACCGCCGACATCATCTTCTGCGAATGGGCGACGAACAACGCCGTCTGGTATTCGAAGCACAAGCTGGAGCATCAGAAACTCATCGTGCGCATGCATCGCTTCGAGATGTTCGGCGACTGGCCGGCACGGTTCGACGTCGACGCCATCGACGCCTTCGTGGTGATCGCTCCGCACATCGGCGAACGGATGATCGCAGGCACCGAGATCGACCCCTCGCGCGTGCACCTCATTCCCAACTCCATCGATGCGCTGGATTTCGATCGCCCCAAAGTCGCAGACGCCCGGTTCCAGATCGGTATGGCGGGGATCGTGCCGATCCGAAAGCGACCTGACCGTGCATTCGCGCTGCTCCGCGAGCTTCGCGCTCACGACGAGCGGTACACCTTGCATCTGCGCGGTCGCCTCCCGAGTTCGTACCGGGACTTCGAGAAGAGCGGCTTCTTCCGGGTGTATTACCAAGACCTCTTCGCGCAGATCACGCAGCCGGGCGAACTCTTCGGCGGCGTGCTGCACGATCGTTTCGGACCCGATATGGCGAACTGGTTCCGCCGGGTGGGCTGGGTGCTCTCGCCCTCCACCGATGAGGGATCGCACCAGGCTGTTGCCGAGGGAATGGCATCGGGCGCTGTGCCGGTGCTCTGGAACTGGGAGGGAGCGTCGGGCTCCTACCCGCCAGCTCATGTCTTCGAAGACGATCCCGGACGTATCGCCCGGCACATCATCGACACGGTCGAGAGCGGGAGCTGGCAGACGCAGGCCGATGCGGCCAAGGCGTTCGTCGCTCGATACGACGTCGAAACGGTGCACGTGCGCTGGACACGACTCTTCCGCACACTCGTCGAGAATTGAAAGGCGTTCGCATGTCAGCTCGCATCATCCACATCACCGGTGCCCGACCCAATTTCCCGAAGGCCGCACCCGTGATGCGCGCACTCGACGAACTGGGCATGGACCAGATGCTCGTGCACACGGGGCAGCACTACGACGACAAGCTCTCAGAGATCTTCTTCCGGCAACTGCATCTGCGGAAGCCCGACATGTCACTCGGGGTCGGATCGGGGTCGCACGCGCAGCAGACCGCCGCGATCATGGTCGCACTGGAAGCCGTGTTCATGGAGCACTCTCCGGAACTCGTCGTCGTGTACGGCGATGTCAATTCCACCTTGGCGGCCGCGCTGGTCGCATCGAAGCTCGGTATCAGGCTCGCTCACGTGGAGGCCGGACTGCGCAGTTTCGATCGTGGCATGCCTGAGGAGATCAACCGGATCCTCACGGATTCGGTCTCCGACCTGCTGTTCACCACGAGCGCCGACGCGAATGCGCACCTCGGACGCGAAGGCGTGCCAGAGGAGAAGATCTTCTTCGTCGGGAACCCGATGATCGATACCCTGCTCTCGAGCGCAGACCGGTTCGACGCGGGCGCCGTGCTCTCGGCTATCGGCTTGCGCGCGACCGATCCATACCTCGTCGCCACGCTGCACCGGCCCGCGAATGTGGACGATCCTGCGTCGCTCACAGGTCTCGTCGATGCGCTCGTCGAGTGCGCAGCGATCGCCCCGATCGTGCTGCCCATGCACCCCCGCGGCGCCCGTGCATTCGCTGCAACGGGAATCCTCGCGGAGCCCGGCATCCACGTGATCGATCCGCAGGGATACCTCGAATTCATGGGGCTCGTGCGCGGTTCCCGCGCGGTCATCACCGACTCGGGCGGAGTGCAGGAGGAGACGACGATGCTCGGCGTTCCGTGCCTCACCCTGCGCCCGAATACCGAACGCCCCGTCACCATCTCCGACGGCACGAACACGCTGGTGACCGCCGAGACCGTGGCGAGCACGCTTCGCGAGCGCCTCGCATCGGCTGAGCACGCGCACCGACGCACGCCGCCGCTCTGGGATGGGCACGCGGGTCGCCGGATCGCCCGCATCATCAGCGAGCAGGTGGCATGAGGCGGCGACTGGGCGCACTCGCTGCGCGACTCCCGAAGCGCCGCATCGGCATCGCCCTGCTCGGAGTGCTCGTCTGCGGCGCGATCGTCGCCGCCCTTCTGGGATCGCCGGTCGCAGCCGTAGCGCTCGGCTCCGCGGCCGTGTGCGTCGGCGTCGCTGCGGGAGTATGGATCTGGCGTCGAAGGCGCGCACGTGTGCGCGAAGCACAGCGCGAACTGGCTGCCTCTCTCGCACCGCGCACGCGCATCGGCGCGCTCGACCGTTACGGGTATGCCGCGATCCTGCGCCGATCACCCTGGGTGCTGCTCCGACTCGGCGCACGCTACCGATCGAGCGCCGCCGTCGATCTCCTCGCCCGTCGGGCATCTCGGGGTCAGCTGGACTGGTCGGGTCTGCAGCGCGCATTGCTCGGCAAGCAACTCGGTCCGCTCCCCGACGGATGGTGGATCAAGGAGATCCTCGCTGGGGCGTACCTCGCGATGATGCTCGAGGATTCGCCTGAGCGCACCGACGCAGCGCGGGCGGCGACGCATCTCGCACTCGACTTGGGCGAAACGGACGCGTTCGGGGCACAGCCGCAGCTCTCCTGGGCATTCCAGGCCGCCGTCGCGACGCGGGATCGCGGCCTCGTCGAACGGCTCGCCGCATTTGAAGCCGTGTACCCGGAAGCGCTGTGGGCGGCCCGGCTCGACCTCGTCGCCGATCCGGGGGGCGCGGGGTGGCGCGCCCGATTCGACGAGATCACGCAGCGGTCGGAAGTGGAGGCGTGGTGCTTCGACCCGCTGGAGGGGCAGACCCTGTTCGCCGGATTGCGCGCGCCTGAAGTCGCAGCATCGGTTGAGACGGGTCTCGGTTCTGTGACTGTCATCGTGCCCACATTCAACCCCTCTGCCTCATACCTCCGAACGATCGAATCGTTGACGCGGCAGTCGTGGCGGGATCTGGAGATCGTGATCATCGACGACGCTTCGGAGCATGGTCGGGAGTACATCTCGCAGGCAGCAGCGTCGGACCCCCGCGTGCGCGTGATCCGGAGTGAAGCGAACGGAGGTGCCTACCGCGCGCGAAACGCGGGGCTGCGTGTCGCGACAGGCGAGTTCGTCACGGTGGTCGATGCCGACGATCTCGCGCACCCCAGGCGTATCGAAGCCCAGCTCCGTCCGTTTCGGGATCGCCCCGAGGTCATCGCGACGCTCTCCCGAGCTGTGAGACTCACTGCTGATGGGAAGGCGACGCTGATCGGCTTCACTCCGGAGCGTATGAACACCTCGTCACTGCTCTTCCGGCGGCGAGAGGTCGTCGACCTGATCGGATACTACGATGATGTGCGCAAGGCCGGGGACACGGAGTACATGGACCGCATGCGGGCGATGATGCCGGAGCGGAGCATTGTCGAACTGCCGGCGCATCTGGGTCTCACCCAGCTGACGCCGGGGTCGCTCTCGCGTGGGGACTTCAAGCCCGGCAACTGGCACTCGGGCGACCGGGTGGCGTATCGGAAGCAGTTTCGAGGATGGCACGCGGATGCGGTGGCGCACGAACGATCGCTTCGGGTTGGGATCGACGGTGCGCCGGCCTTCGCCGCGCCCGCTCGCCTGCGCGGGACTCCCGCAGGTGGACCGCTGCGGCTCGCAGTGCTGCGGGACTGGGCGCCGGCCGTCGAGCGGTTCGACGACTGGGCGGGGGCGCTTCGACACCTGGCCGGAGCGATGTCCGGCCCCATCGGACTGGTGAACGGGGCACACCCCCGCCACTCGTCGCATCGGCATGAATCGGTGCGGCACGAAACCTGGCAGCTGGTCGAAGACGGCGCCGCCGAGTGGGTCGCGTGGGCCGAGACCCGCCACGTGCACACGCTGGTGGTGACCGACCCCGAGTATCTGCTGCTGCTTCCAGATCGAACGGAGATCGGGCTCACGGTCGAGCGCCTCCTCGTCGTGGTCGAGCATCCGGTCAATCTCGAAGGGAGACGCGCGGCGTTCGTCGATCGCGCGTTGATCGCCGGTGCTGCGCATCGCGCCTTCGGCGTGTCGCCGGAGTGGGTGGTCGGTGCTGGCCTCTCTGAGGCCGAGGTGCTGACCGTCGGGAATGAGGCGCACCGCGCAGTATTCGTACGCGCCGACCAGCACGGGGCCCGGGCGTCAACGGAGGCGTCCCGATCTGAGATGGTCACGATCGGCGTGGTCAACGCCGGACTGCCCGACATGCCGCGACTGCATGAGCGGTGGTTGGTCGAGCACCTCGGCGGGGCAGGGCGTCATGTGCTGCTCGAGGGAGCCGCTTCGCCTGCCGCCGAGATCATCAGCCGATCGACGATACTCGTGATCGACCCATTCGACCGCCGCGCCGCGCTCCGGCACGACCTCGTCTGGCAGGCGTTCCGCGCGGGATCCGTCGTCGTCGCCCCCCAGCGATATCGAGATGTCTACGGCGCCGCGATACTGCCCGGCGGAACCGAAGAGATCCGGAGCACGCTGCAGCTCCTGATGGAGAGCCCGGGCGCTCTCGCCGGGCACCGGGAAGCGATCGTGCGAACGCTCGACGCGCATGATGCGAGAGCGCTTCTGCCGGTGCTCGGAATGATGCCGCGGAGTTAGAGGTGGTGAATGTTGGCGCCCCGCAGGCTGTTGCGGGTGTCGAACACGGGAAGCCCCGTGTCGACGAGCAGCCGAAGGTCGATGTCGGAGTGATCGGTCACCACGATCGCCATGTCCGCTCCCGCGATGGTCTCCGCCGTGAGATCGACGCGCGTAGCGTCGGCGGGCCAGCGGTGCGCCTCGACGTGGCTGTCGACGCCGAGCACCTCGGCGCCGTAGCTCTTCAGCAGTTCGATCACGCGGAGCGCGGGCGATTCACGCGAGTCACCCGAGTCCTTCTTGTACGCGACTCCGATCAGTAGCACCTTCGATCCTCGAAGCGCTTTGCCGTGATCGTTCAAGATGTGCATCGCGCGCTGCACGACGTGGTCGGGCATGTGCTCATTGACATCATTCGCCAGTTCGACGAAGCGGAAGTTGCGCCCGAGTTCGGTCCGCACTTTCCACGAGAGGTAGCTCGGGTCGATCGGCAGGCAGTGACCGCCAACTCCCGGGCCGGGGGTGAACTTCATGTACCCGAAGGGTTTCGTCGAGGCGGCGTCGATCGACTCCCACACGTTGACGCCGAGTTCGTGCGCGAATACGGCGAGCTCATTGACGAGCGCGATGTTGACGTGACGGAAGGTGTTCTCGAGCAGTTTGGCCATCTCGGCCTCGCGCGGTGAGCTCACCGCCACGGTGCGATCGACGAGAGTGGAGAAGAGCCCGTCCACTTTGTCGAGAGACCGGTCGTCGATCCCCGAGACGATCTTCGGGGTCGTTCGGAAGGTGAACTTCTGGTTTCCCGGGTCAATGCGCTCCGGGCTGTATCCGACGTGGAAGTCCTGCCCGGCGCGCAAGCCCGAACCCTGTTCGAGGATCGGCACGAGCAACTCCTGCGTGGTTCCTGGATACGTTGTGGATTCGAGCACGACCGTCGCGCCCGGCGTGATGTGCTCAGCCAGCGATGCGCCCGAGCTCTCGATGAAGCTGAGATCCGGCATCGAGTCCTTCAACGGTGTCGGCACCGTCACCACAGCGAAGTCGAACCCGACGGCCTCCGCGTAATCGGTGGTCGCACGGTACCGGCCGGTCTGGCCGGCGGCTGCCAGCGACGCGTCGGAGATGTCTTCGACGTAGGATTCGCCACGGTTCAGCGCATAGATACGACGCTGATCGAAATCGATGCCGACGACGTCGTACCCGGCCTCCACCGCGCGAACGGAAAGGGGCAGGCCGACGTAGCCCTGGCCGATGACGACGAGTTTGGGTGCCTGAGAGTTGCTCACTCGCGTCAGCCTAGGTATGCCACAAAAACGACCGATGAACGGAAGATAGACGTTTGTTGCCCCTTGCTAGATTGAACTCGAGCGATAGGTGGAAGCGAGAGGAGGCGCGGTGACGACTGCAGCGCCACGGGCGTATTCGAACTTCGACGACAGCTCTGAGAACGCCCGCCGACCGCACACGTCGCTCGTCGTGGCCTGCTACCGCGTCGAGCAGTACCTGCCTGAATTTCTCGCATCGCTCGACGAGCAGGACGTGGATCATGGCGGCTACGAGCTCATATTCGTGATCGACGGCTGCCCCGAGCGGTCGGAAGACGTCGTGCGATCGTGGTCGGTCGTCACCGACTTCGCGGTGCGCATCATCGTCCAGGAGAACGGCGGGGTGGCATCCGCCAGGAACACGGGACTCGATCACGCGCGCGGAACCTGGGTGTCGTCGCCGGACCCCGACGACCGGCTGTCCCGGCACTACCTCGCGTCGATCGAGGCGGCTCGGGCCGCCCACCCGGATGCCCGCATGTTCGTCGGCCGCATTCGTCTGCTCGATCCGGCTGGAGCGTCGGTTCGGCATCCGCTCGATGGGAAGTACCGCAGCGATGGAGTGCGTCTCGTCGATCTCGAGGACGATCCCGAAGATATCCACACGCTCGGCGGCGTCGTCTTCTTCGACCGACGAAGGATCACCGAGCTGGGTCTGAGGATGCACGAAGGTCTTCCCACGGCCTCCGACGCCGATTTCATCATGCGGTACCTGCTCGCGACCGGAGCGCAGTACGTGCTCGTCCCGGGCGCCGAGTACTTCTACCAACGCCGCGCCGACGACTCGTCGATCGTGAAGACGCAGGAGCGCAATATCGAGCGCTTTCGCATCGTGTTCGGTGTCACGCATCGGGCGCTGCTCGAAGCCGCAGGGCCCGACTGCCCCAGGTGGCTCGCCAATACGCTGCTCTATTTCACGTCGTATCTGTTCCGCCGGAATCTGCAACGCGATTCTCCGGTGTACGACACGGATCGGACCGTGCTCCGTGAGATCGCTGCCGCGCTCCGGGCGAACCTCGGCAGAATCGGGGCGGCGCACATCGAGCGCTTCAGCCTCGTCGCGATCCCCACCGAGATTCGGATGGCTTGGCTCGCCGCGGCGCTCGAAGGCGAACGGCCGCTCGGAGATCATCGTATGCGTACGCCAGTGCAGTTGCTCTTCGCGAGCAGAAGCACGCTCCGCGTCGCCCTGTACGCTCCGTCGGGAGACAGCACGAGCACGTATGACGTGCACGGCGGCGAGCTCATCGACTGCAAGGTTCGCGGCGTCGAGTTTCTCGGTGAGCACTGGGTGGACCAGCATGTGCTGCTGGTGCGTTCGCACCGGCCCGATGAGGTGCGGGTCTCGGCATTCTCCGACGCCGGACTGATGTTCGCGGGAGAACCAGTCGGTGAGGAGGAGATACGCCAGCGTCTCGATCTCGTCCCGGCCGGCGGGCGGGTGACCCGGCAGCATCAACCGTCGCCCGTCTCGCCGGTCCGCGACGCGGGTCGACGCCTGCAGCGCCTGCTCCGCCGGGCGAGTTATTCGGTTCCGCTTCGCGTGAGCCGTCTGCTCGGCAGTGGCGTACGGCTGGACGGAGTGTGCGTCGTCGACCTTCGCGGACCGTGCGACGAGGCGCGCTTGCGCGAGATCGCGCATCGGATCCGTGCTTCCGCCACCGCTCCAACCTGGAGTGTCGGCGAACCGGTGCGCCATCCGCTTCGGCGCTTGCACGGCCTTGTGCGGCACCGTGTCGGCAGGGGCAGCCGCGAGCACTTCGTACTGATGAAGCACGCCGACGCGTACGTGAGTGATCGGCTCGAGGTCGTCACCCGCGTCCCGTTCCCCGACGATCTGCTCGAGGCGAACTGGCGGTCGGTCTACGTAGCGGAGACGATCGAGGATCGGGACTACCGCGTGCTGAACCCGGCCCGAATCGATCACGTCGTGGTCGCATCAGTCGGTGCTCAGCGGCTGCTCATCGCGCATGGCGGGGACTACCGCTTCGCCCGAAGCGAGGTATCCGCGCTCACCGCACCAGGTTCATCTCCCGGCGAATCGTAGTTCTCTCCCCGTTCACATCGTCTCGTTAGGCTGCGAAGGTCGCATGCATACAGGTCGAACATGGGAGGGTCATGCAGGTCGTCGTCGTCGGTGATCTCGCCTGGGAAGGCCGCTATCACCTCGGTGACGAAGCCATGTCAGAGGTCGTGCTCGATCAGCTGCGCGCTCGCGGTGACACGGTGACCTGTATCGCCGGGGACCCGGAGATCACGCAGCGCTTCTACGGCGTCGCCGCGGTCCCGCGACTCGGGTTCCGGGGGCTGTCGCGGACGGAACAGGAACGACTGCTCGACGACCTCGTGTCGGCGGCGGCCGGCCGAGCGGCCGATCCGTGCGGAACGCGCCGCACGCTCGACGCCTTGCGCGCGGCCGACGCCGTCGTGATCGCGGGCGGCGGCAATCTCAACTCGATCGGCATCCACCATGTCTTCGAGCGGGTCGCCGTGAAACGCATTGCCGAGCAGCTCGGTGTTCCGCTCTATGTGACGAGCCAGACCGTCGGCCCCCACCTGCGGGACGCCGAGCGTGCTCTCGTCGCCGAGATCGCCCGCTACGCTCGGGTCTTCGGGGTGAGGGAACGCAGCTCGGCCGCGCTCATGCGCGGGCTCTGCGGCAACGACGCCCGCATCATCCAAACGCTCGACGACGCTCTTCTCCTCGAACCCGGCCCCGTGTCCGTCGATCTGCCCACAGCCGGCCGATACGCGGTGGCGAGCTTCACGTTCCACGCGAAGACCACCGCGCTGCACGCCGACGATTACTATCGCGAACTCGCGGCGATCCTCGATCAGCTCTCGGCGCAACTGGACGTCGATGTGCTGCTGCTGCCGCACATGAGCACGTTCGAAGTGCCGAACGCACTCGGCGTCGAAGACGATGTGTACGGGCACACCCGCATCGTCGACTTCTCGCGTTCCGGGCGTCTCCGTGCCGTACCGTTGCTGCCTGCGCGAGCGCTCCTGTCCGTCACGGCGAACGCCGAGTTCTCGGTATCGACGCGGTATCACCCGCTCATCTTCGGCGCGGCGCTCGGAGTGCCGGCGCTCGGCATCGTCACCAGCTACTATTCGGCGATCCGTATGCGCGGCGCGCTCGCGAATGTCGGGATGGAAGACTTCGCGATCCCGTTCGAGCACTGGAGATCCAGTTTCGCACCGGATCTGATCGAGGCGCTGCGCACCCGGCTCCCCGAGTTCCGCGAGCACTTGCGCGCGGCTGGAACGGCAGGTCGCGAGCACCAGCAGCGGTGGTGGGACGAGTTGAGTGCGAGCATGCACGAAGGGCGTTCCGTCGCGTATGCCGATGTCGCTGCCCCGACTCCCGTGCACTGGGGCGACTCGCGAATGCAGGAGTCGCTGGCCCTGGCGCGCGGGGCTCAGGAGTTGACCCACCTGGATCGGCTGAACGCCCTGATGGATGATGAGCAGCAGCGTCAGCACAATTGCGACACCGATTTCCGGCTGGAGCGGCTCGAAGAGGAGCTCGCGCATCTGCGTCGCACCGTCGCCGAGGTGCGGCATCGGCAGCGGCCGCCCGGCGCGGGATTGCGGGATGCAGTGCGTCGGAAGATCGCGAGCGGGAGAACCTGAACTAGGGGTGCGCCGGGCGCGCCGAGCCGCAGTCGAGCGCACCCGGGTCGATGGCTTCGATGAACATGCGCAATGAGTGCCGTGTGAAGGACTCGGCATCGAACTCGCGCGACCCGTTCAATCGGCCGTCGGCGACGCGATGCAGCGCATCGATGAGCCCCTCGCGCGAGATCGGTACGAGCGGCCCGAATGCGCCGTCGTGGAGCGCCGACCGTGACCCCGGAGTGTCGGTCGCCACGACGGGGGTGCCGACCGTGAGCGCTTCGAGCAGCACGAGCGGTTGTCCCTCGTGCAGCGATGGGAGCACGAGGGCGCCCGCGGCCTGCAGATGCGCTTGAGGGTTCGGCACGAGCCCCCGCATGCGAACGAGATCGTCGATACCGAGTCGGGTGACGAGCTCCTGCAGCTCGAGGCGCAGCGGGCCGTCTCCGAGGCAGGTGAGCTTCACCGGGCGGCTGAGCCGGTCGCGGCTCTCGGCGAGCGCGTGGAACAGCTCCGCGTGGTTCTTCTCGTGCGAGAGTCGCGCGATGACGCAGGCGTGCGCGCCCTCCGTGCCGTACCAGGCCACATCCTCGGCCTCGAGGGGAATCTGCGCCAACTGACGGATCTCGTCGACGTTGATGGTGTTCTCGATGGTGATGTGCTTTTCGACGGGCACCCCGAGGTGTTCGTGCATGGTGCGGGAGTTGTAGTCGCGCACACCGTCGCTCACCGAGGCGTAGAAGTCCATCTCGTCCATGGAGAGCAGCCCCGGACGCAGACGCGGGTACTTGTTCTCGACTTCCTTCCACATCTCGTTGTGGAAGATGATGCCGCGTCGGCCTCCGTTCACGCGCACGCCGTAACCGATCAGAGCGATGTTCTTCGCGTCGTACGCGCTGAACTCGACCGCGGCGTGGAACGCCGTGGCGCCGAAGAGACGGCGCGCTTCGCGTTGCTGGCTCGCGCGGACGAAGCGCTTGACGAGCGGGTAGTCGACGTATCGGCGCGTGGAGAAGAACTGCAGCGCCTCGCGTTCCATGCGGGTGCCCGCGAAGAGGGAGACCATCGGGAGCACTTTCGCGTAGGCCCGCACATCGGCGAGCGTCTCTGACTCTGCGCCTTCGAGCGCGTTGCGGTTCGGAATGAGGTAGGGGGTGTACTCCGAGGATTCGAGGGCCGCGATCAGGCTGCGTACCGAACGGGTGATGCCATTGGGTGGGAGACCCCCCGTCGAGATGAGTACGGAACGATGACGCTGAGCGCGTTCGGGGGCCTCTGGCCAGGGCTCGCCGAACAGGAGTTCGACCGCGCGGCGTGCAGATGTTCCCGTCTCAGGCGAGCTGAAACGCTCCGTCTGCGCGGCGTACGAGGCCGTAAAGGCTGCTGGATCACGGACGGCGCGCTGGAGCTCGGCGCGCGCCTCGGCCGTCGAGCAAGCGTTCGCCCCTGGCACGTCATCGGCTGAGAAGTACAGGCCGCGCTCGGCGGTGTAGGCCTCGATGTCATCGGTGAGCGTGACCACGGGAACTCCCACCGCAGCCGCATCGAAGAGCACGCTCGAGAAGTCCGTGACGACGGCGTCTGCAGCGCCGATGAGCTCGTTCGTGTCGATATGCGCCGGAACGAAGGTGAAATTACCCGGCGGTGTCGTGCGGAATGCGGAGCTGACGTAGTGGTGCGCACGGACGGCGACTCGGAAGCCGGGCGCTGCGAGGCCGCGAGCCGTCTCGATGACCGACTGCACCTCGGCGTCGCGTTCGGCGAAGGTGCCCTTCCAGGTCGGCAGGTAGACCACGAGGTGCTCGCCATCGCGCGCGCCCAATTCGGTGCGGATCGCGCGGCGCGACTCCTCGGGAAGGTTCACCGAGAGATCGTTGCGGGGATACCCCGAGCGCACGAAGACCTGGGGAACGAGCTCGTCGACGTCGTGGCCGCGTGAGAGCACGTCGAGCGTATGCGGGTCGGGTCCGAGCACGAAGTCCGCGTGCAAGAAGTTGCGGGCGATGTTCCCATAGGCGAAGGGTTCAGACCGGTTGTCGCGCCCCATCGTCTTCCACGGCACGCCGTGCCAGGTGTTGAGGTAGCGCTGCCCATCGCGCTTCGTGAAGTTGTATTCGAGCGTCGAGTTGTTGATGACCGCACCGGCGCTCGCGAGGTATCGGAAGTGGCCAGAAGAGCCCTTGCGCACGAACACGACGTTCGGCCGGTCCCGCAGAGCCGGGTGGACTACCGCATCGGACTCGATGCTCCACACGTGGAGCAGATCGGCGTGATCGGGGTCGGCGAGAAGTTCGAGGCAGATCGCGAGCGGATTGCACGAGGTGGATCCGCCCAGCGAGGACTCGTACAGCACGGTGCGCCGTTGCAGCGGTTCCGTTTCCGTGCACTCGTGGTAGTACATGTTGCGCGACGAGCCGAGATCGCTCCACTGGGGCAGCGTCAATTGGATCGACGGGAGGCGCTTGTACTGCGCGGTGCAGATCGCGGTCCAGGCGCGATCCCATTCCTCGCTCACTGCGCACTGCGCCGCGAGACGCATGAGCGCCTGCCAGCGGAGCTTGCGACTGCTCGCGCGCGCCGCGATCTGCTCGAGGTGCTCGACGCGCAGCGGGAGCACGAGGCGCCGGTTGTACTGGTTGACGAGCTCGGCGAGCTGCGGGTCGACCTCGCGAGCGAGGCCGTCGGTGGGAAGATCGTCAGCGAGTTCCAGGTCCTCGAGATAGCTGGTCACCGCGGCTTTCGCGTCGTCGCGCTCGGCGAGGAGGCTCGCAAGACGGAAGCGGTGCAGCAGAGACCGCTGTTTCGGGCGAGCGCTCAGATAGGCGACGATCGCCTCTTCCGGTCGGTCGAGCAGTTCGAGGAGCTGCCCGAGGTGCGACTTCATGGCCCGCGGGCAGTCGTCTCGCAGCATGGCGATCTGCGCGTGAGCGATCCCGGTATCGAGTTCGCCGAGCTGCACCCTGGCGCGGAAACTCATGTCGAGCAGTCGGGTCTCGGAGTGCTCGTCGAGCGTTGGCAGCAACGCCGCTACCTCGTCGGCGTGCTGGTACTTCTCGAACTGCAGGGACGCCACCGCGAAGGTGTCGAAGCCGTCGTCTGCAGGAGCGAATTGCGTGTACAGCCGTTCGACGTCACGGTGCATCCCGAGCTGACGGGCGCAGTAGGCTGCCGTCAGCAGTCGTTCATCGCCAGCGTCCAGTGCGGGGAAGGAGCTGAACTCCTCCCACGCCTCCTCGAGACGATCGAGTCGCACCAGGACCTCGATGCGCCACCCGCGCCACTGCAGTCGTGCGGCCTCGTCGTCGGCGAGTTCGATCGATTTCTCGACCGCGTGCAACTCGCGGTGCACGTTGCCACGAGCTCGCTGATTCCAGGCCTCTTCGTCGTAGATGCGCGCGAGGCCCGGCTCGAGCTCCTTCGCGCGCTCGATCAGGCCGTCGCCGACGGACAGCGAGTTGCGCAGGTAGTGGAATTTCGCGACTTCGACGAGCACGCCGGCTCGAGTACCCGGCCGTGCCGCCAGGGCCTGGGCGTACTGCTTCACCTGATCGACGGGAAGCCGTTCAGCCAGGTAGTCGAGGTACGGCACGACGGCGTCGGGGTAGCGTGAGAGCTGGGCTTCGAACCGGTCGCGTGCTCTGACCGCGAGGGATGACGTGGCATCTCGTGATTGCAGGGCGCGCAGCACGAGGAAGCTGCGGCGCCACGGTTGCTCCCGGCCGAAGGCGAGCCCGAGTCCCCGTTGAATCGGAGCCGGGAGCGCGCGTGCGAGTTTCACCTACGAAAGTGTACTCGGGGTGAACTGCACCCCGAGCTCCTTCGTATAGGTGGCGACGCCGTGCTGGAACTGCAACGTGCGCTTGCCGCCGTCGCGAAGCCGACCCTTCGCCTCTCCCGCGAGGAATCCCCACGGCCCCTCGGGGCCGTCGTTGTCGAGATACGCGTTCAAGAAGGAGCCGGGGAGCAACCCGTGCGTCTGCTTCAGTGCGGTGCTCTGCGTGATGAGTCCGTTCTGGAAACGCTGGTACGAACCGCCGCCGTTCTCCGCGACTTCCTGGGCGTTGTGCAACGGGCGGCCGAATTTGCTCCGATCCCGCTCGAACACGGTCTTGATCTGGCCGCGCACCGAGTAGCTCACTGGACCATCGGGCAGCTTTCCGGAGCCCGGCGTCACGAAGGCGATCGCCTCATCGATGGGCCCGTCGAAGATCACCTTGCCGCGCTGCAGTACCACGCCGCGTTCGCAGAGCTGCTTGACCTGACCCGCGCTGTGGCTCACCACGAACATGGTCTTCCCCTGCTGCCGCAGCAGCTGCATGCGCTCGATGCACTTCTCACGGAACGCCGCATCGCCGACGGAGAGAATCTCGTCCACCAGCAGGATGTCGAGTTCGGTATGCACCGCGACGGAGAAGCCGAGCCGCGAGTACATGCCGGACGAGTAGAACTTCACCTCGGTATCGATGAACTCGCCGATCTCCGAGAACTCGAGAATGTCGTCGAACCGGGCTTCCGTCTCTTCGCGGCTCATCCCGAGAATCGCCGCGTTCAGATAGACGTTGTCGCGGCCCGTGAGGTTCGGGTTGAAGCCGGCGCCCACTTCGAGGAGCCCCGCGAGCCTGCCCCGCGTGCGTATCCAACCGGTGTCGGGTCTCAGCACGCCGGAGAGCATCTTCAAGGTCGTCGATTTGCCGGAGCCGTTGCGCCCCATGAGGGCGATCGACTGCCCCTCCGGCACTTCGAGGGACAAGCCGTCGATCGCCGTGAACTTCGACGACGTCTCCTTGCGCTGCAGCGCGGCGACGAAGGTCTCCTTCACCGACGTCGCGTGGCGGATCTTGAACGTCTTGCTGATGTCGTTGATCACGATCGCGGGCTTTGCGGCCACGGGAGTCGTGGCGAGGGATTCAGAGGTACTGGGCAAAAGTCCCCTCCATCTTTCGGAACGTGAGCTGGCCGATCACGAGTGTCACGAGCGCGATGCCGAGGGCGATGAGCGCATTCAGCATCAGGCCGCTCGGGCGGTCGGAGCCGGGCGCGATCGGCAGCCAGAAGACGTTGTGGAACAGCTCGACGGTGGCGGTGACCGGATTGAGCATGTAGATCGTGTAGACCCAGTTCGGGGCGATGTCGCGGATCATCGACGACATGTAGAGCACGGGCGAGGCCCAGGTGGCGAACATCAGGATCAGGCCGACCACGTTGTGCGCATCGCGGTACGCGACGTTCAGCGCGCCGAAGAAGAGACCGAGTCCGAGCGCGAAGACGATCACGACGACCAGGCCCAGCACGAACGCCACGACCTGCATCACTGTGATGGTCCATCCGAGAACGATGCAGATGATGAGCAGCACTCCGGCCTGCGGAAGGAAGTGCGTGATCGCGCCCCCCACCGCAGCCACCGGGAAGAGTTCGCGGGGAAGGTAGATCTTCTTCACGAGCGAGGCGTTGTCGGTGATCGAGCTCGTGGTGTTTCTGAGCACTTCGCTGAACAGGTTCACCGTGATGAGTCCGCAGAAGAGGTACACCGGGAAGTACTGGATGTCCTTGTGCATTCCCAGCACGATGCCGATGACGACGTAGTACATCAGGAAGTGCGCGATGGTCTGCACGTACGACCAGATCCAGCCGAGCGCGGATCCGTAGTAGCGGGTGGTGACGCTCTTCTTCAGCAGGAGCGACAGCAGGTAGCGATGCCGGAAGACATCCCACAATCCCTTGCTCTTCCCCGGAGTATCGAACTCCGGGTCAGTGAGCGCACTTTGGTAAGTCACAAACGTTTATTCTACTTCGTCAGTCTGGGGGACCGCCCGGTCACAGGCCCTCCACCACGCCTACGGGACGCAGTTCGCCCTGATCGCGCCACCAGGCGACGTCATCGCGGAGCGTGCCGAACGCGTCGGAGATCCAGCCGCCGCCGGTGAGGAGATCCCCCGAGCGATAGTGCGCGAGCAGCACTGCGGCGAGAGCCGCATCATGCCCTGCGCGCTCGATGCCAACGGCGTTGACGCCGGTGAGGCGCGGCGGCGTGCCGTACACCTTCGCGAACGGGGGGACGTCTCGAGTCACGGGCGTGCCCATGCCGACCATCGCACCGGCGGCGATGACGCGTCGCTGATGCACGACCGCGTTCATGCCGATGTTGACGCGGTCGCCGATGACGCAGTGCCCGCCGATCGACACACCCGCCGAGACCGTCGCCTCGTCGCCGAGCACCACATCGTGCGCGAGGTAGGCGCGGTTCAGCACCCAGCTGCGGGCGCCGACGCTCGTCTCGCGATAGGTGCCCTGGTGGATCACGGCGTTCTCGCGGATCACTGCGCCCGCCTTGATGCGCACTCCGGCATGCTGGAGGTCCCCGGTCCAGGCCGCGTTCTGCGGCAGGCTCGACATCTCGGGCGGTGCGCCGATCTGAGCGCCCGGCCCGATCCAGACGTCGTCCTCCACCGTGCAGGGGCCGAGCAGCACCGCTCCGGGGCCGATGCGCACGTTCGCTCCGAGTTCCACTCCCTCGCCGATGTAGGCGAGCGGGCTGATGTCGTTCATGGATCTCCTTCGGGAGTTCAGTGGGTGCGGTCAGCAGCCGGTGATGCGGTAGAGCACCGCGTCACCCTCGCTGTCGACTTCCGTGAGGATCGGTGATCGGTCGAGGTGCTTCATGTCTTCGAACGGCACGCCGCGCGGGCCGGGGTCGGGGATCACGAATGCGGTGCCGAAATCGAGCACGTACGAGATGTCGAGCTCCTGAGACAGGCTGCAGGCGAGCTCGGGGTCTGGCACGAGGGCGTTGACGAACTCGTAGTCCCGCGGATCGTAATTGCCGCCGGAGTGCGGGAACGTCACAGCGCGGTCCGCGAGTGCGTAGGTGAGCGAGCTGCCGTTCAACGGATTGTTCGCGATGACTTCGCCGTCCGGCACTTCGTCATCGAGCCGGTCGATGAGCGCGAGTTCGTCGTCGTTCACGAGCATCGCCGCTTCCTGATCGTACGATTCGGTGACGATCTGCTGGATGCGGAAGGTGCCGGCGTGCCCCACGGCGACGAGGAAGATGAGCGCGAACGCCGTGAGTGAGCGATACGTGCGACCGGGCCGGGTCGATGACATCCGCGCCGCACGCAGGAACGACGGCCGGAGCATGGCCCAGGCCGCACGCGCGCCGAGTACCATGAGCGGCAGCGCGCCGAACGGCACGAGAGCGGCGAGACGACGGGAATCGTTGTACCAGGGCCCGACGAAGAACGTTCGCCACTCCGAGGTGGGAAAACCATCGGCGATCACGTAGAACGCGGCGAGGGTCGCGGCGCTCCCCACCGCCCATCGCAGCGAGCGGTAGCGCCACGCGAGGACGGCTCCCAGCATCACGAGAAGGGCGACGACCCAGGCGTGGCCCTGGATGTGCGGCGTGCCGCCGATGAGTTGCAGGAGCGCGTCGTGCACCTTGAAGAAGCCCTGCCAGGCGTTGTCGGTCGTGCGTCCCACGATCCACGCTGCCACGACGGTCACCGCGAAGACTCCGGCGCCGACGAGCGCGAGGACGGAGCGCAGGGCGCGCGCGGTCTTCGGCATGACGACGATCCCGCCGTCTCCCGGAACAGGTCGCCCGCGCAGTGCGCGCAGCACGGCGAAGAGCACCGGGAACGCGCCCCAGACGAGGAGCACGTGGATGACGCTCGGATGCGCGAGCACGGCGGCTCCCAGCGCTCCGAGGAACAGCAGCCAGCGGGTCGCGGGAGTCAGCGGCTGCGCACGTCGAGCCGGTCCGAGATTCAACAGTTGCAGTCCGGCCACCAGCACGAACGGCATCAGGATCAGCGCGAGTATGTTGGGGTACAGCACCCCGTAGCCCACGAGGAAGAGCGGGAAGTTCGGGAATGCCGCGGCCACGGCTCCCGAGACGACCGTCGTCGCCACGCTCGGGCCGGCGATCGCGCGTCCGAAAGCCACGATGCCGATCGGCCAGACGACGCACACGACGATGAAGAGCACTGCATTCGTCGCGACGGGGATGCCGACGCCGCTGAGCTGCACCACGAGGGCGACGAGGGCGTGCCAGAGCGTCGGGTAGAACACCGGCGACCCGGGCGACGTGAGATCCATCGACACGGGCGAGGCCGAACCGCCGTCGAGGATGTAGCGCACGGCGTTGAGATGGAAATTCGCGTCGAACGTCTGCGAGATGGCGGTCGGCTGCTTGATCGCGGCCACCAGCGCGATCGCGAGCACGATGCCGCCGATCGCGGCCGCGCCGAGGGATACCCAGAGGTCGTGCCGCACGTGCAGGGCCCGCGGTCGGAGCGTCTGCGGGGTGACGTCCCGCGCGATCCAGCGTCGCAGCGCGAGAAGCACCAGCGCGAGCACCGCGGTGAGCGCGAATGCCGGGAGGATCGACCACGGCACGCCGATGAGCTGCGCGACGATGCTCGAGAGGGCCAGCACCGCGAACGACGCCGGCACGGCGACGACGGCGACGGTGAATCCGCGCAGCCGAAGCGCCCACGCAACCGGGAGTCCCGTCACCGCGATGATCGCGAGGGTCGTCGCGACAGGGATCGCGAAGCTCAGCCAGGCCATCATGCGCGCGGCGCCCCATCAGAGGCATCCCGATCGCCCCCGGATCGCGAGCGGCCCTCGAGAATGCGTGCCTCCATCAGCGCGACCGCGCGCGCGAGCTCTGAAACCCGGGCGTCGCTGCGCGCTTTCGCCCGGACGACCGCCACGGCGAAGATGAGCATCGCGACGATGAAGAGGTAGAGCAGGAGGTCGGTGCCTCGTCCGATGCCGAAGAAATTCGCGACCGCCGTCAGCATCCCGGGGAAGATGATGGCCGCTGCTGCCGCCGCGACGAAGAGGATCGCGAAGATGCGCTTGAGCGCCAGCGACCGCTCGCCGGGAAGGAACCGCACGGCGAGGCTCGCCGCGGCGATGACGAACAGGATGAGGAGAACTTGGAAGAGTGTCACGGGTGCCTAACGGATGATGAGGTCCACGAGAATGTTCACGGAGTTGAGCAGCGACTGCCCCTTGGCCTTGGAGTAGTCCGTGTAGATCACTTCGACCGGGAACTCGGCATAGGGCAGCCCGGTCTTTCCGAGCTGCACGACGATCTCGGTGCCGTGGGCCATCCGGTCCTGGCGCAGATTGATGCGCGACACCGCATCCGCGCGGATGACGCGGAGGCCGTTATGCGCGTCCGTCAATCGGGTACGGGTCGTGATGTTCGTCACCCATACCGCCGTCTTCAGCACGAGCTTCTTCAGCACCCCGGGGTTGGTGCGGTCGTCGAGGAAGCGGGAGCCGAAGACGATCGCGAGATCCTCCGCTCGAGCGACCTCGAGCATCGCTGCGGCGTCCACCACTCGATGCTGGCCGTCGGCGTCGAAGGTCACCACGTACCGTGCGCCGCGCTCGAGCGCATACGCGAATCCGGTCTGCAGCGCCGCGCCCTGCCCGAGATTGATCGGGTGCTTCACGACGTGCGACCCCGCAGCGCGAGCGACGCTTCCGGAACCGTCTCTCGAACCGTCGTCGATGCACACGACATTCGGGAACACGGGCAGGAGCTCGGCGATGACTCGGCCGATGACGGTCGCCTCGTTGAAGAGTGGGATCACGACCCAGGTGTCGGCGTTGGCGGACTCCCGAGGAGCCGCAGGGTCGGGCATCATGCGTCCATTCTGACAGACCGCTGCCCGAATACTGGGTGAAACGGGCCGCAGAGCCGCGGTGCCGCCCCGGTTTCGGCACCGTGCCGTGCGGCCCTCTCAGCCGAACGGCAATCCGGCCGGTATCCTGGCAGCTGACGATCCGCATCCCGTGCGCGAAAGGTACTGCATATATGTCGACAGAGTTCATCCCAGCTGCCAAGCCCCTCATCGGAGACGAGGAGCGTGAAGCGGTCGATCGGGTGCTGCGCTCGGGCATGATCGCGCAAGGCCCCGAGGTCGCCACGTTCGAGCAGGAGTTCGGCGCGCACTTCGCAGCCGGCCGGCCCACGGTGGCGGTGAACTCGGGTACCGCGGGTCAGCACCTCGGACTGCTCGCCGCGGGCGTCGGCCCTGGCGACGAGGTCATCGTCCCCTCCTTCACCTTCGCAGCGACCGGCAACTCGGTGGCGCTCACCGGGGCCACCCCCGTCTTCGCCGACATCGAGCCGAATTCGTTCACGCTCGACCCCGAATCGGTGCGCGCGTCGATCACTCCGCGCACCAAGGGCATCATGCCCGTGCACCTCTACGGGCACCCCTTCCTCGTCGATGCGATCGAGGCGATCGCCCGCGAGCACGGCCTCGCGATCTACGAGGACGCCGCGCAGGCCCACGGCGCATCGTGGAACGGGCGTCAGGTGGGCACGCTCGGCGACTTCGCCATGTTCAGCCTGTACCCCACGAAGAACATGACGTCGGGAGAGGGCGGCATGGTCACCTGCGCGACCGAGGAGCTCGCGCGCGGCGTCCGCCTGCTGCGCAATCAGGGCATGGAGACGCAGTACGCCAACGAGGTCATCGGTTTCAATGCGCGCATGACCGACGTGCACGCGGCGATCGGTCGCGTGCAGCTCACCAAGGTCGACGGGTGGACCGCGCAGCGCCAGGCGAATGCCGCGACGCTGAACGAGGGCCTGGCCGGGGTGGCGGGCGTCACCACGCCGATCGTGGCCGACGAGGCCGTGCACGTCTATCACCAGTACACGATCCGCGTCGACGCCGCTGAGCGCGATCGCCTGCGCGACGCGCTCAAGGAGGAGCACCAGATCGGTTCAGGGGTGTACTACCCGATCCCGAACCACCGCCTGCCGTCGCTCGCGCATTTCGCCCCAGACCTGCACCTGCCCGAGACCGAGCGCGCTGCGACCGAGGTGCTGTCGCTGCCCGTGCATCCGTCGCTCACCGAGGGGGACCTCGCGCGCATCATCGCGGGCGTCACCGCGGTACTGCGAGCCGGAGCCTAGGCCGGGCTCGCCCGCGCACGCGGGTCACCCGACGGCATCATGAAACAGATCTGGATCACCCTCAGGCAGCTCCTCCCGCTGCTCCCGCAAGGCGCGCAGCGCTACTTCGTCGGCTACATCGTCGCCACGAGCCTCATCACCACGCTCGACGCCATCGGCATGGCGATCCTCGCACTGTCGATCGGGCCGATGCTCGCGGGCAACGCGGTGACCATTCCGCTCGTCGGCGAGATCGGCGTCGAGGCGGCGCCCGTGCTCATCCTCATCGCGCTCGCGCTCATGATGCTGAAGTCGCTGCTCAACGTGATCCTGCAGTGGTTCGCCACGCGTCGGTTCGCGCGATACGAGCTCGAGGTCGGCGATCGCCTGTTCCGCGCCTACATCGGTGCGAGCTGGGAAGAGCGGTCGAAGCGCACCGTCGCCGAGATCACGCGCATCGCCGACGCGGGCATCGCCAACGCGATGGCCGGATTCGTGCTGCCGCTCATGCGCGTGCCGAGCGCGTTCTTCACCTTCGTGCTCGTGCTCGGGGTGCTCGTGGTCTCCGACCCCGCGACCTCGGTCATCGCCTTTGTCTACCTCTCGCTCGTCATGCTGCTCGTGCACTTCGTCGTCACGAACCGCTCGCTCGAGGCCGGCCAGGTCAACCGCGACTACAGCTACCGGGTCGCGAACCTCATGACCGAGATGATCGACGCGCTCAAGGAGCTCAGCCTGCGCAACCGCCTCGGCGAGGTCGCAGACCTGGTGACCGACAACCGGCGGCACGGAACGCGCGCGCGTGCGAACGGTTCGTTCCTCGGGGTGCTGCCCGGCTTCGCATTCGAGATGGCGCTGCTCGGGGGCATCGCCCTCATCGGCGTGAGTGCGTACTTCTTCCAGGGCGGAGTGCAGGGCGCGCTCTCATCGGTCGCGCTGTTCGCGACGACCGGGTTCCGTCTGATCCCCGCGCTGACCGCGGTGCAGGGCGGCATCGTGCAGGCCACCGCGAGCCTCCCCGGTGCCCGTGACGTCGTCGGCGACCTCATCGCATCCGAGCGCGATGTGCAGACCTCGCAGACGCCGGCCGACACCGCGGCACTCGCAGAGAACCCGCGGCTGCTCCGCCTCGACGACGTGCGGTTCAGGTATCCGAGCGCTGAAGAAGACGTGATCAGGGGCATGTCCCTCGATGTGCCGCTCGGCAGCTCGGTCGGTATCGTCGGGCCATCCGGGGCGGGCAAGTCGACGCTCATCGACCTGCTGCTCGGACTCAGCCAGCCCTCGCGGGGAACGATCGAGATCGACGGCGCCTCGATGCAGTCGGTACTGCGCCAGTGGCGCGGACGCGTCGGGTACGTGCCGCAGCGCGTCGCGCTGTTCGACGGAACCATCGCTCAGAACGTCGCGCTGACCTGGGGGGAGGACATCGACCGGGATCGCGTCATGCACGCGCTCGAGCGCGCTCAGCTCGGCTCGCTGATCTCGACACGCGCAGGCGGCATCGATGAGCGCATCGGCGAGCGCGGGGTGTCGCTCTCGGGCGGCCAGCAGCAGCGGCTCGGCATCGCCCGCGCCCTCTACACGGATCCGCTCGTGCTCGTGCTCGACGAGGCGACCAGCTCGCTCGACACGAAGACCGAGGACGAGGTCACGAAGGCCATCCGCGCGCTGCAGGGCGAAGTCACCCTGATCTCGGTGGCCCACCGGCTCTCGACGATCAAGGACTACGACCGCATCTGCTATCTCGACGACGGCGTGATCGTGGCCCAGGGGAGCTTCCGCGACGTGGCGAGCCAGCATCCGGCATTCGGCGAGCAGGTCGCCCTCGCGGGACTGGCGAGCCTGCTGAGCAACGATCCGCCTGCAACGTCGGCCGTCACCCCGTCCATCTGACGGGTCGCCGCGAACCCGCCGGTCGAGCTACTCCGGAAAGATCTGGCCGACGGGTTCGCGCTTCTCGGCCTGGAAGCCGTCTTCGGCCCGGCCGACGGCCCAGTAGGCCGAGAGCGACAGGGCACGACGCTCGATGCCCCACTCGTCGTGCAGCAGCCGACGCAGCTGCTGCATCGCGCCGCGCTCACCGTGCGCGAAGACCTCGGGAAGCACGTCGGGCACGGGGAGGGCGCGGGCGGCCTCGACGAGGAGGGAGCCGTGGAGTGCCGGGGGCTCGTCGCTTCGGTCGCGGTGGAGCCAGCGAACCTCGATGCCGACAGGGCGACGCAGCTCGATCTCGTCGGCGGCGCTGCCGACCTCGATGAGTACGAGTCCGTGCGCACTGGCGGGTGTCTCTTCGAGCGCGGCGGCGACTGCTGGCAGCGCCGACTCGTCGGCGAAGTACAGACGCGGCAGGTGCGGGTCCGTGGAGGGCGCGAACTGCCCGCCCGGACCGGAGAACGTGACCAGCTCGCCCGGCTGTGCGGCGGCGGCCCACGGGCCGGCGATGCCTGCGTCGCCGTGCACGACGAAGTCGATCGCGAGCGTGCCCGTCGCGGGATCGATGGAGCGGATCGTGTAGGTGCGCCGCACCGGGAGATCCTCGAGCGGGAGGCGTTGGCGCAGCGCTTCGAGATCGTACGGCGGCTCGAGCCCGAGCTCGGGTTTCGCGAAGAGCAGCTTCACGTACTTGTCGGTCTTCGCGATCCGCTCAGGATCGGCTTCGCCGATGAAAGCTGCGAAATCGTCTCCTCCGAGATGCACGCGCACGAGATGCGGGCTGATGCGCTCCGTCCGCTCCACGGTCAGGACTCTTGCAGGGCCCGGGCGGCGGCGGGCAGCGGTTTCATTCACCCCCTTACCGTATCGCTGACGGACCCTCCGCCTCTAGCATCATCAGACGAATCTCGGCGGTCGAATCTGGGCTGATGCCGATCGTACGGCGAGTACGATGGGCACCGATGATCGAGATTCTGAACGAAGACCAACTGCGCCGCGCTCGCCGCGCCGGCGCACTCGTCGGTACCATCCTCCAGACGCTCCGCGAGCGCGCTCGAGTCGGCACCAACCTGCTCGAGCTCGACCGGATGACGGGGGAGATGATCCGCGAAGGCGGCGGGGTCTCCTGCTACATCGATTACGCGCCGTCGTTCGGCAACGGTCCGTTCGGGCACTACGTCTGCACCGCGGTCAACGACGCCGTGCTGCACGGCATGCCGCACGACTACGCACTCGCGGACGGCGATCTGCTCACCCTCGACCTCGCCGTCACCGTGGACGGCATCGCCGCCGATTCCGCGATCAGCTTCATCGTGGGCGAGACCCGTGATCCCGCCGACGTCGCCATGATTGCGGCGACCGAGGAGGCGCTTCGCGCTGGCATCGCCGTCGCGAAGCCCGATGCACGCATCGGCGACATCTCGCACGCGATCGGCGCCGTGCTCAAAGGTGCCGGGTACTCGATCAACATGGAGTTCGGCGGCCACGGCATCGGCTCCACGATGCACCAGGAGCCGCACGTGGCGAACAACGGGCGCGCCGGGCGCGGGTACCGGCTCCGCGAGGGCCTGCTGCTCGCCGTCGAACCGTGGGTGATGGCCGACACCGACCGCCTGGCCGTCGACGCCGACGGCTGGACCCTGCGAAGCGCCACGGGCGCGCGGACGGCCCACTCGGAGCACACCATCGCGATCACCGCCGACGGCGCCGAGATTCTGACGCTGCCCCCGCGCTAGCTCAGGCGCACGGCTTCGGCCCCAGCCGGGGTCAGCGCGCGCCGTTCATGATGCGGAAGCCCGAGAACAGCGTGCGGAACGGGGCCTGCTGCTGCAGTGCGCGGAAGGGGTTGCGCGGCAGCAACGTCGGAATGGACCGATAGACATGCCGCTTGTCGAGTGCCAGTGCGATGCTCGCCGGTGAGCTGTGCGGCGACGCGAGCTCGGTGAACACGGCGCGGTCGGTACGTGCGAGCAGCTTGCGCACGCCCGGCGCGAGCCGCTCGAATCGCCTGAGCAGGCCGATCAAGTCCGAACGATTCGCATCGAGGTCGTCTTGCGTGCGCGCCCGGGCGAGAATCGCATCGAACACGTGAATGCGGATGAGCTTCACGACGATCGCGAGGCGATCGGCTCGCGACGCCTGCGCGAACCAGGGGAGTGATTCGAGTTCGTCGAGGAACGCGAAATCCTGGGCGACCGGACGCGGGGCGAACGTGACGCGGTCACCGGCATCGGCATTGATCACATAGGCGGGACCGTCGAGATCGTAGGCGAGCGTCTCGGCCGTGTACCAGACGGTCAGCGAGTAGGTCAGGTCCTCCCCGGAGGGCAGGCCCTCCGTCAGGCGGAGGTCGCCGAACCGGCGCCGGTCGATCAATCCGAGCGGCGCGCTGCGATACGCGAGTCGATCTCGGCGAGGGTGCAGGCGCTCCGTGCGTCGACCGCCCCGCACCGGGGGATACGGGTCCGTTCGCCCGGTGTCGAGCCGAATGCGCGCGAGCACCGCCTCCGCACCCGTGCGCTGCGCGACGGCGAGCCACGAATCGAGCGCACCGGGCGCGAGTTCGTCGTCCGATCCCATGACCGAGATGTAGGGCGCCGACGACTGGGCGAAGCCGTAGTTCATCGGCCCGGCCGGCGAGGGGATGCCATCGCGAAGTTCGAGGAGCCGCACGTCGGGATGCTGCGCGTACTCGCCGAGGTTGGTGCGGATGATCTCGGGGTCGATGTTGTGCGCGACCACGTTCACGCGCACATCGGCCGCGGTGTGATCGATCACCGATGCGACGGCGCGCGCGATGGGACGAGTCGCGGAGTGGACGGCGATGGTGAGGTCGACGAGCGGCTCGGTCATGCTTCGATGCTACCGGGCGCACCCCGTCGCCCCGATCCTCCTCGGCTACACTGGTGCCGACCATCCGTCCGGTCGACCGGCCGCCCGTAATCGTGAAGGGAGCGCGTGCACGTATGGCGCGATCCGCCCTTCTCGCTCGGCTGCTGCCGCAGCGTCGTAACGACTACCCCAGGTGGCTGAACGCGGTGATCGACTTCGTCGCCGATCACCCCATGAGCATTCCCGGCCGAATCGCAGCGCTGCGCCTCGGAATTCCTCGTGCGAAGGATCGCCCCGGCGTCTCAGTGCCCGGGACCGGCGATCCGCGTGTGCTGATCGCTCCGGTCAACTATTCGAATCAGTCGACGGAATGGACCCGCGCGGTGCGCGAGGCGCTCCCATCGGCATCGACCGCGACGATGGCGATCGACGTGCCGGGCGGTTTCGCCTTCCCATCGGACCTCGTCGTACCCGTGGCCACCTATCACAACGACCGCGGGTGGCAGCGGGCGCAGCGCGACGCGGTGCGGCGCTTCAGCCACGTGCTCGTCGAAGCGGAGGAACCGCTGTTCGGGCGGCTCATGGGGCGCGATTTCGCGCGCGAGATCGCTTGGCTGTCGGCGGCGGGCGTCGACACCGCGTGCATGGCGCACGGCACCGACATCCGGGTGCCGAGCGCGCACGCCGAGCGCGAGCCGTGGTCGCCCTACACGGATCCCGATCTCTACTCCCGCCGTCTCGAACGCGTGACCCGGCGGAACATCGCGATGCTCCGCGCCAGTCGGCGCCCGCTCTTCGTGTCGACGCCGGATCTGCTGCTCGATCTGCCCGAGGCCGCATGGTGCCCGGTCGTCGTGGACGCGCGCCGCTGGGCCGTCGCCGCTCCGGAGCGCAGACCTGCGGGCGCCAGGCTTCGCGTGATCCACGCTCCGAGTGTCTCGCTCATCAAGGGGACCCAGCTCATCGAACCGATGCTGCGTCGTCTCGAGGCCGAGGGGGTCATCGAGTACCGCGAAGTACGAGGTGTGCCGTCGGCCGAGATGCCGGAGGTGTATGCGTCCGCCGACGTGGTGCTCGACCAGTTCAGGCTCGGGTCGTACGGCGTCGCAGCGTGCGAGGCGATGGCCGCAGGCAAGCTCGTGATCGGTCACATCGCCCCCCAGGTGCGAGAGCGGGTGCGGGAGGACGCGGGTCTCGACCTCCCGATCGTGGAGGCGACCCCGGACACGCTCGAGGCGGTGCTCCGCGACGTGGCGAAGGATCCCGCTGCCCTCGCCCGAGCCGGCGCCGAGGGCCCCGAGTTCGTGCAGCGCTGGCACAGCGGTGCCGAGAGCGCGGCGGTGCTGATGCGGCACTGGATCGAGCCTGGCACCACTGACCGCCCTGTGCAGGAAGGCGAATGATGCACCCCGCGATCGAGAAGCTCTGGAAGCTCGTGCCGAAGGTCGTGCAGGACGGCATCGCGATGACCGTGGACCGCGTGCGGCGCGCTCCGATGCCGCCGGTTCCGAGCGCGGACACGCGGTGCGAGGCCCGCGTGTTCATCTCACCCGCGAATTACGCCGGCCAGGGGTATCGCTGGGGTCGCGCGGCGATGCGCGATGAGCGAGTCGACGCGAAGAACCTGGTGTACGCCGAGATCAACCCCTTCGGGTACCCGGCCGACTACTCGGTGCCGTGGCGCACCGTCACGCACGACCGCGTGTGGCAACGCCGCCTGCTCGAGGCGCTCGCCCGCGACTTCACGCACGTGCTCATCGAGGCCGAGTTCCCGCCGCTCGGAGGAATGTGGAACGGCGACGTGCGGCGCCAGGTGCGCGAGCTCCGTGCGCGGGGCCTGATCGTCGGAGCCGTGAGCCACGGCAACGACATCCGTCTGCCGAGCCGCCACCGCGAACACGAGCCGTGGTCGCCGTTCGTCAATGACGACTGGGTGCCCGTCGAACGTCTCGAACAGGTCGTGGCGGCGAACCGGCAGCTGCTCGACGACGTCGAGGGGCCCACATTCGTCTCGACCCCCGGCCTCATGCTCGACGTCCCCTACGCGCATCTGCTGCCCGTCGTCATCGACCCCGATCCGTGGCGCACGGAGGCGCCGGTGCTCGTGCGCGAGCGGCTGCGCGTGCTGCACATCCCCTCGAACCCGCTGGTCAAAGGAACGGCGGAGATCGAACCGCTCCTGCGCCGGCTCCATGACGAGGGCATCATCGAATACGTCACGGTGACCGGCCTCTCGCAGGCCGAGATGCCTGCGATGTTCGCTTCGGGAGACGTCGTGCTCGACCAGTTCCGTCTCGGCGACTACGGCGTCGCAGCCTGCGAGGCGATGGCGGCCGGCCGTCTCGTGATCTCCCATATCGGGGAGTACGCCCGCGAGGCGGTGCGCGAGGGCACGGGCCTCGAATTGCCGATCGTCGAAGCAGACATCGACTCCCTCGAATCGGTCCTGCGCGACGTGGTGCAGCATCGTGAGCGTTACCGCGCTGAGGCCGCCCGCGGCCCGGCATTCGTCGACCTCGTGCACGACGGTTCGGCCTCGCGCATCGTGCTCGAGCGCGAGCTCCTCGGACTGACGCCGAATGAGTGAGCCGCGCCGGCCACGCTATCCACCATCCCAGGGAGCCCCCATGCCTCAGTCGCCGTTGCGCGTCGTCATCGCGAGTCGCATCTTCGCGCCGGAGCCCGCCGCGGCATCGTTCATGCTCGAGGCGATCGCTCGCGAGTTCGCACGGCGCGGCGCAGAGGTCGAAGTGCTGACCACCCGAGCACCGCGAGCCGGCCGTGCCGCCGCCGCCGGGCAGGATCCGGCGGGAGTCAGCGTGCGCCGCTTCCCGGTGCTGCGCGATGCGGCCGGCTACGTGCGCGGATATGTCCAGTACATGAGCTTCGACATTCCGCTGTTCTTCCGGCTCCTCCTCGCGCGCCGCGCAGACCTGTACATCGTCGAACCCCCGCCCACGACCGGCGCGGCGATGCGTGTCGCGGCGGCGATCCTGCGTCGTCCGTACGTGTACGACGCGGCAGACCTCTGGTCGGATGCCGCGAGCCAGGCGACCTCCTCTCGCGTCGTGCTGCGCGTGCTGCGCGGGGTCGAGCGCTTCGCGATGCGGGGAGCATCGGCCGCGTTCGCGATCTCACCCGGCCTCGTCTCGCGCATGCGCGAGATCGGGATCGAGACGCCCGCCACTCCCGTTGGCTTCGGCGTCGACACCGGAGCGTTCACCTTCCGGGGTGCGCGTTCTGCGGCGGTGGCGCCCTACTTCGTCTACGCCGGGTCGTATTCGGAGTGGCACGGAGCCGAGATCTTCATCGATGCCTTCGCGCGGTTCTCGGAGGAACGGCCCGGCTACCGGTTGCTGTTCTACGGCAACGGGTCGCAGCGCGCGGCGCTCGAGCGCCGCATCGCCGATCTGGGCGTCACAGGAGTGGAGTTCTTCGCGCCGGTCGGCGGCGAGGAGCTCTCCCACGTGCTCTCGGGTGCGGTCGCCTCCCTGGCGAGCCTGAAGCCCCGGCAGGGATACGATTACGCCTTCACGACCAAGGTCTACGCGTCGCTCGCGTCGGGATGCCCGGTCGTGTTCGCCGGCGAGGGCCCGACGGTCGACTTCATCGAACGGCACCGTGCCTCGCACCCGGTGGGGTCGGCCGTTGGATACGACGTCGAGGCGACGGCGCAGCGGCTGGCAGATGCGGCGCGCGATCCGCTGAACGATGCCGAGCGCCAGGAGCTCAGCGCGTGGGCCTCCGATGCGTTCTCGATCGACCGCGTCGCCGCGCAGGTCGCCGACTGCGCCGAAGCCGTGCTTCCCGCGCGAGTGCGGGAGCGTCGGGCTTGAGCGAGCACCGGGCGGGGGTGACCGCGATTCCTCGGCGAATCGTCGGCACAGTGATCGACGGGCTCATGGCCCGGCGCGCACGGCTGCCGCGATGGGTCGTCTCCCTGATGGAGGGCGTCGCGAAGCGGCCCGGCCGACCGGTCTCGCGGCTCATCGCATTCGCGCTGGGCGGTACTCGCGCGACGCATCGCCCACCGGTGACCGAAGTCCCCGAGCGGCCGGTGCGGGTGTACATCGCCCCGACGAACTACTCCGGTCAGGGATACCTCTGGGCGCGCGCGCTCGAAGCGGAGCGCACCGACGTCGGTGCGAGGAACCTCTCGGTGCAACTGCCAGGAGGCTTCGGATTCCCCGCCGACCGCGACGTGCCGCTTCCCGTGCAGAATCTCTCGCGACCCTGGCAGACCGCGGAGCTCGCTGCGGTGCGGCGCTTCACCCACGTCCTCATCGAGGCGGAGCGCTCCCTGTTCGGGGGACTGCTCAACTGGGATGTGGCCAGGGAGGTGCGCGCCCTGCAGCTCGCCGGAGTCTCCGTCGCCCTGCTCTCGCACGGCACGGATCTGCGCTCGCCTGAGCGCCATCGCAGTCTGACCCCGTGGTCGCCGTACGGGGAGGACGAGCGGCAGGACGCGATGCTGCAGGCGGATGCGGATCGGAACGCAGCGCTCATCGAAGCGCTCGGGCTTCCGCTGTTCGTCTCGACGCCGGACCTCCTGCTCGATGCGCCTGCCGGCGTGTGGTGCCCCGTGGTGATCGACGTCGAGCGGTGGAGTGCGCGGCACGCCCCGCTCGAACGGGCCCGCCCCGTCGTGCTGCATGTGCCGAGCTCGGCAGCGACCAAGGGGACGCACCTGATCGAACCGGTGATGCAGCGCCTGCACGATGAGGGCCTCGTCGAGTACCGTCGCGTCTCGGGCGTCGCCGCGGATGAGATGCCCGCACGCGTGGGCGAGGCCGACATCGTGCTCGATCAATTCAGAATCGGCTCCTACGGCGTCGCCGCCTGCGAGGCGCTCGCCGCGGGCCGCGTCGTGGTCGGTCACGTGCTCCCGCAGGTGCGTGAGGCGGTGCGCGCCGCGACGGGGACGGAGCTTCCCATCACGGAGGCGACGCCTGACACGCTCGAATCGGTGCTGCGCGAGATCGTTGCAGACCGCACCGGGAGCCGGGCGCTCGCAGCCGAGGGCGAGCGCTTCGTGCGGAGGGTGCACTCGGGCGGATTCAGCGCTCAGACACTGCTCTCGGCATGGATCGATGCCGCTGCTGAGCACGGGCATGACTCCGGGCCGGGTCGGCACGTTTAGACTGAAGTGCATGGCGGCCAGGGGCCGCGGCTCTCGTGGGCATCCGTCGCGCGGGCAAGTGGAGCAGACACGTGGAGGAACACTGTGGCACAACCGAACGTCGTACTCTTCGGTGCTGGATCGATGGGACGCAATCACGCGCGCATCATCGCGAACTCCAGTCGAGCGAACCTCGTCGGAATCGTCGATCCGTTCGAGACGAACGGACGCGCGGCGACCGACGCGTTCGGCGGAGAATGGTACGCCTCGGCGGAGCCGGCGCTGAAGCACGCCGACGCCGTGGTCGTGGCAGCATCGACGGAGTACCACTACGACATCGCGCGCGAGATCCTCGACGCCGGGCTGCCCGTGCTCATCGAGAAGCCGATCTGCCCCTCTCTCGAGCAGACCGAAGAGATCCTGGCGACCGCTGAACAGCGCGGCGTTCCGGTCCAGTGCGGGTTTCTCGAGCGGTTCAACGCCGGGGTGATCGCGGCGCAGTCGCTCATCGAAGAGCCCGTGTACGTGCGCGCCGAGCGCCATTCACCGTACTGGTCGCGCATCAAGACGGGCGTCGCCTGGGATCTCCTCGTGCACGACGCCGACCTCATCTCGCGCATGTTCGGATCGCAGTCGCCGGAGCGCGTCAACGCCGAGCTCGGGTACTTCCACCCGGAGTCGCTCGAGAACGCCGAGGACGTCATCGATCTCACCCTGCGCTTCCCGGGCAACGGCATCGCATCCGCCTCCGCGAGCCGCATCGGCCAGCGCAAGGTGCGACGCCTGACCATCCAGTCGCTCGACTCCATGGTCGAGGTCGACCTGCTCCTGCGCGGCGTGACGAAGTACCGGCACGCGAACATCGAGAGCACCATCGGTCACGCCGGCTTCAAGCAGATGACCGAGATGGAGGTGCCGGAGGTGTCGGGCGCCGAGCCGCTCGCGGCGCAGTTCGATCACTTCGTCGACCTCGTCGAGGGACGCGTCGACATGGATGACGAGCGGCGCAGCATTCTGCCGGCGCATCGCATCATCGCCGAGGCACTCCGGCAGCGCTAGCGCAGTCTTCGCGCGGCGGCAGCCCGGCCCGTCACGGCTTCGGCGTGAACGCGCGCTCCGCGAGGTCGATCAACTCCGCGACGCGGAGGCTGTCGCGTCGCAGTTCGTCGATCTCGGACTCCAGGCGGGAGACGCGCTCGCGCTCGGCCTGCAATTCGGCCTCGAGGCGCGCGATCGCGTCATGCGGAGTGCCGAGCACGCGACGAGCCCGTCCGAGCGCGCGTCGTGCTGCATTCGGTTCATTCATTCGTGTTCTCCAGAGATCGGTTCGGTCGATGCAGGCGTGGCGCTGGTCGAATCGAACAGCACGGTCGCCCCGACTGGTCGACGAGAGCGGCGTCTGAACGTCTCCGCGCGCGCGAGCGGCATCGTGTCGACGACGCCCTCGGGCAGCTCGGGCAGCGGTTCGTGGATCGGGTCGAAGACGAGGCGGAGACCGTACGCTGCGGCCTCATCCGCGAGCTGGGCCTCTTCGAGATGCCAGCCGGTGGGATCCTCGAAGGTCACGTCGCGTGCGTGGCGCGCATGGAAGGTGAACGCGGCCTGGCCTCCGGAATGCAGCGCCATGCGCATGAGGCGCCACGCGTATCCGCGCCCGTGATGCCCGATCTCATCGAGCACGTGGTTCGCGACGACGTCGAACGACCCTCGGATGCCGAGTTCGGCGGTGATGCCGAGCGACCGCGCCCGGTAGAGATTGATGTGCTCGTACGTCGGCTCCGGCGGATCGCCGGCGAACCCGCTCGCGCGACGGAGCGCTTCGGTCGCGTAATCGAGTCCCACCACACGTGCGTCGGGATGGGTCACCTGCAGCGCGCGGGTCAACGCCCCACTGCCGCAGCCGAGATCGAGTACGACCGGCGAAGCCTCGCTGCGCAACGCCTCGAGAAGCCACTCGCGGCCCTTCGCCCACTGCGCCTCGGACGCGTCGCGGGCAGCCTCGTGAGCGGCGTCGACGGGCGCGTTCGCGTGGCCGCTCGACGCCGACGCATAGTGCGCATCCCAGAAATCGCGATGGAAGTTGAAGGAGCCGAACCAGCTGTCAAACCGGCGCCGCGTCGGCTCGGGCGTCTCGAGCACGTACCCCGGAATCGGCGTGCGCCAGTTCGCGTCGTAGTTGATGGTGAGCCAACGATCGGTGTCGGCGGGGGCGGGAAAATCGGCGCCGTTGATCGACACCCTGCCGAACGGGAGCATCTGATCCATGCGCATCTCGCCGCGCACGTGGAACGGCTGGTTGATGAGCCCGTCCTCCGTGAAGAACGCGGCGAACACGTCGATGTAGTGCACGACCTCGCCGTGATCCGCGTCCCTGAAGAGCAGTTGCATGTGCGTCGCGCTGTGACGCTTGATCTCGTACCCCAGATCCGCGAGTGCGCGTCCCACGCGAAACGCTTCGACGGAGACATCGACTGGGTGCGTATGCTCCGAGAGGTATGCGATGTCGGCGTCATCGTCGTGGGGGAGCAGCGCGCCGGATCGCACAGCGCCGAGCAGGGTGCCGCCGACGACGAAGGGTCGGAGCCCCTGCTGCTGCAACTGCTCGACGAGCACGGCGGAGCGCTCGACGATGAGCGCTTGAACGTCCTCACCCATCGCATCGAGCGCGACGCCCAGACGCCCCCACTTGTTGACGACGAGCGGTGTGCCCGACTCGTCGACCACCGTAGTGCGATGCTCGGCCTCGTCGAAGGCGATCTCGGCTGCTTCGAGACACGACCCGCTGGCCGAATCGTGCACGCTCAGGCGGGTGCTGCCCGTCAGATGCGGGCGGAGCGTCTCCGGCCAGTCGATCTCGGCGGGAGTCTCGAGCCCGCGCACATCGATCGACCAGATGCGCGCATCGTCGAATCTGACGTCGACGGACACCGTGCGCTCGGGAAGCGCTTCCAAGACGAGATGTCGAGACGTGGATCGTGAGTTCATATGCGGCAGAGTCATGCGGTTCGCCCAGTCTAGCGCCGGGGGTGCGGCGCCCAGCCTCTAAGCTAGAGACCATGGATCTTCTTGTCGTCGGATCAGGTTTCTTCGGACTCACCATCGCCGAGCGCGCTGCGAGCGCCGGCAAGCGAGTCGTGGTGATCGATCGCCGCTCGCACATCGGCGGCAACGCCTACTCGGAGGCGGAGCCGGAGACCGGCATCGAGGTCCACCGATACGGCGCGCATCTCTTCCACACCTCGAACGAGACGGTGTGGGAGTACGTCAACCGCTTCACCACGTTCACGAACTACGTGCACAAGGTCTACTCGAACTTCAAAGACGAGGTGTACCCGCTGCCGATCAACCTCGGCACCATCAACCAGTTCTTCCGCGCAGCGTACGGCCCGCAGCAGGCGCGCGAGGTCATCGCCAAGCAGGCGGAGGAGTTCGACACGAAGTCGGCTCAGAATCTCGAGGAGAAGGGCATCTCGCTCATCGGCCGACCGCTCTACGAGGCGTTCATCCGCGACTACACCGCGAAGCAGTGGCAGACGCCGACGACCGACCTGCCGGCCGAGATCATCAGCCGCCTGCCGGTGCGATACACCTACGACAACCGCTACTTCAACGATACGCACGAGGGCCTGCCCACCGACGGCTACACGGCATGGCTCGAGCGTATGGCCGATCACCCGAACATCGAGGTGCGCCTCAACACCGACTTCTTCGACGAGAGCCAGCCGCTGAACAAGCGGGCCGTCGTCGGCACCGTTCCCGTCGTGTACACGGGCCCGGTCGACCGCTACTTCGACTACGCGGAAGGCGAGCTCGGGTGGCGCACGCTCGACTTCGAGCAGGAGGTGCTGCCCGTCGGCGACTTCCAGGGGACGAGCGTCATGAACTACGCGGGAGCGGACGTTCCGTACACGCGCATCCACGAGTTCCGCCACTTCCACCCCGAGCGCGAATACCCGACCGACAAGACCGTCATCATGCGCGAGTTCTCGCGCTTCGCGACGCGCGAAGACGAGCCCTACTACCCGGTCAACACCCCGGAGGATCGGGATCGCCTCCTCAAGTACCGTCAGCTCACCGAAGGCGAGAACGGCGTGCTCTTCGGCGGCCGACTCGGCACGTACCAGTACCTCGACATGCACATGGCGATCGGTTCGGCCCTCACCATGTACAACAACAAGCTCGCGGACGTGCTCTAAACGCTCTCCTGATACACGTCGGGCACGCCGTCGCGGTCCGCATCGATCCGATCGCGGCGCTGCACGCGCCCGTAGTGGCGGTTGCGCACGCCGAGGAGCACGGCCGCGAGTGCTGCGGCGACGACCGACGCTGCGAGAATCGCCACCTTGGCCGTGTCATGGGCGACCGAACCCGCCTCGAAGCTGAGCTCGGCGACGAGCAGCGACACGGTGAAGCCGATGCCGGCGAGGAGCCCGACTCCCGCGATGTCGATCCAACGAAGTGCTGGGTCGAGCGCCGTGCGCGTGACCTTCGTCACCAACCAGGTGGTGACGAGAATGCCGATGGGCTTTCCGAGCACGAGGGCCGCGACGATGCCGAACGTGACGGGATTGAGGGCTGCTGCTCGCACCCCGTCCCAGCCGCCGACTGAGACTCCCGCCGCGAAGAACGCGAAGACGGGCACCGCGAACCCCGCCGAGATCGGGCGGAACCGATGCTCGAAGCCCTCGGCGAGACCCGGGGTGGAGCGCTGCTCGTGCTTCCGCGCGTGCAGCACGGGAATGGTGAAGCCGAGCAGTACCCCGGCGATCGTCGCGTGGATGCCGGAGGCGTGCATGAGCGCCCACGCGGTGACGCCGATCGGCAGCAGTACGACCCACGCGGCGAACGGCCGCGTGCTGAAGAACCCGCGGAAGACCTGCGCGATCACCCCGTAGACGGCGATCGCGAGCAGCGCGAAGAGCAGCGGCGCGACGGCGATCGTGTCAGTGTAGAAGATCGCGATGATGCTGATGGCGAGCAGATCATCGACGACCGCGAGCGTCAGCAGGAAGATGCGCAGTGCGGCCGGAAGTTTCGAGCCGATGATCGCGAGCACCGCCACGGCGAACGCGATGTCGGTCGCGGTGGGTATCGCCCAGCCGGCCCGGAGTTCCGGGTTCTGCCAGACGATCGCCGCGTAGATGCCGGCGGGAACGACGACGCCGCCGATTGCGGCCGCGATCGGCAGCATCGCCGTGCGGAAGTGCTTGAGATCGCCGGCGACGAATTCCCGCTTGAGCTCCAACCCGACCAAGAAGAAGAAGACGGCGAGCAGCCCGTCTGCTGCCCAAGCGCCCAGGCTGAGCCGCAAGTGCCACGGCTCGTAGCCGATCTCCCAATCGCGGAGGGCGAAGTAGGAATCGGCGGCGGGTGAGTTCGCCCAGATGATGGCGATGGCGGCTGCGCAGACGAGCAGGACGCCTCCGACCGTCTCCTTGCGCAGGATCGCCGTGATCCTGCGAGCTTCGGAGAAGGTTCCGTAGCGGGGTACGGTCTGGTCGTGTGTTGGGGGCGTGGATTCCACAGCGTCTCCGTTGGTTCGTTCGCAGTCTGGACCGTTTCTGAACGGCAGAACGCGACGTCGAGGTCTGCAGTGCAGACCACGTCGACCGCGCGCCGTTCAGGCTGCGACGAATGTGGGAGTGGTGCCCGAGAGCATCGCTCCCCAAGAGGAGACGTATCCGTTGGTGCCAGGGTGCGACAGCATCCACTCCATCGGAGTGAAGGTTCGCGGGAGCCCCTGGGAAGTCATCCCTCCCAGGATATCAAACTGCGGGCCGACGGGTGGGCGTTGCATTCGCGTGCGCACGCCCGCCGAACGCGAACCGCTCAGCGGCCGTCGAAGGTGCGCTTCCACGCCTCCGGCGAGGTGATCTCGGGAAGCGCGGCCCGGTACTCGGCGGAGAGCCGATCCCAGTTCTGCTCGATTTCCCGAGCGAGCGCCCGCGACTCTTTCAGGAGGCGACGGAACTTCTCGCGATCGTGTCGGTACCACATCTTGCCGCTCCCGTCGGCCGAGCCGATGATGACGCTCGTGTGATGCGGAATCCGCCACCACAGGGCATCGCTCTTCGCATACTCGAGTTCGGGGGTGCGCGCGTCGGTCTCGTTCACCGTGCGGCGCCAGTGCTGCGGCAGCATGCGAGCGGTGAACGCGGCCAACCGGAGCCCGGTCGGATAGTCGGTGGGCTTCTCCAGCATCGGGAGCGCACGCCCACCGCGTGCGTACGGGGTGTCGGGATCGCCCGGGCGGTACACGTGCGTCTCGGGGAAATCGGCGGCCCGAGCGCGTGCTGCAGGCATGACGCGCGCCAGATCCTCATGGAGGCTCTTCGGGCCCCGCAGCACCGCGCGCATGCCGTCGACGGCGAGCTGCGTCGCGTAGTACTGCATGTTGAGCAGCTTCTTGATGTCCTGCCGTCCGCTGTTGCGCATGAGCGCCCCGCTCTTCGGCTGGTCGGAGTGGAGCAGCCCGGCGATGATGCGATTGCGCGTGTGGAAGAAGGCCTGCCAGTCCTGCGAGTCGTCTTTGTCGATCCAGGAGACGTGCCAGAGCGCGACACCGGGCATCGACACCGTGCGGTAACCGGCGTCGCGGGCGCGGAGGCCGTACTCGGCGTCGTCCCACTTGATGAAGACGGGAAGGGACAGACCGATCTCGGCGATGATCTTCTTCGGGATCATGCACATCCACCAGCCGTTGTAGTCGGCGTCGAGACGCGCGTGCATCCACGGCGTCTGGCGCAGATTGCGCTTGCGGAAGTCGTGGCGGTGCTGCTGCTCGAACGACGGGCCCCACATGAACGGGCCGGGCCGCACCACCTCGGCCCATGCGTGCAGCACGGGCTTGTCGAGCAGATCGAACATGTGCCCGCCGACGATCACGGGAGTGCGGCTGAAGCGGCCGAACTGCAGTGCGCGCAGTGCGCTCTCAGCCTCGAACTCCACATCGTCGTCGAGCAGGAGCAGGAAGTCGGTATCCTCGCGTTCGAGCGTCTCCGACATGGAACGAGCGAAACCGCCCGAGCCGCCGAGGTTGCCCTGTTCGATGACCTGCAGCTTCTCGCCGAGCGCCGCAGCGACATCGTCGAAGCCGGCTTCGTCGCGCACCTTCTGCGTGCCCTGATCGACGAGGAAGATGCGGTCGATGCCCTCCAGCAACCCCGGGTTCTCGGCGACGTTGCGGAGCGTGCCGACGCAGTAGTCGGGCTTGTTGTACGTGGTCATCCCGAGGCTGAGCTTGCCGGTCTCGACCGGCTGCGCCTCCGTCGACCAACGACCGCCCTGAAGCTCGAGGTCTTCGGTGCTCGCGATGAGATCGAACCAGTACCAGCCGCCATCGCTGAAGGATCGCAGCGGAAGATCGAAGGCGGAGGTGGCGTCGCCCGTCACGGCCCGCGAATCGACGCGCTGCTGCACGCCCGACGCGTTCGAGCGGTAGACGATGATCGTGCCGGGCCCCTGGGTGCGCAGCTCGAGCTGCACCCGATCGACCACGGTCCAGCGCTGCCAGTACGCGGCCGGGAAGGCGTTGAAGTAGCTGGCGAACGAGACGCGATTGCCGGAGCGCACGCGCATGCTCTCGCGTGAGATCACGTTGTCGATGTGCGCGTTCTCGCTCAGCCGGACGGGCCGGTTCCGCACCGTGGTCCAGGTCTCGGCGTCCGCGTAGAGCGGCAGCACGTCTGGGTCTTTGGCAACGGGGAACACGACGTTCTGCAGGATGGTCGGCATCGGGAACGAGCCTCTCTGGGCGTGCGGCGGGCAGAATACCGGATCAGTCTACTGGCGAGGAGATGAGAGCCGGGTTGAGCCGTCGCGTCATAGAGTGGCAGGGAGCGCCCCCGTTCCGGGGCGCTGATCCTCGTCTCGAACTGGAGCACCACGTGGCCGCACCCGATCCCGCCCCCGCTTCTGGCTCGACTTCCGAGCTGGCCCGCACGATCGATCACACGTTCTTGAAGCCCGAGGGGCGCCGCGCGGATGTCGAGCGGACCGTCGCCGAAGCAGCCGAGCTCGGCGTCTACAGTGTGTGCGTCTCCCCGAGCGAGCTTCCCCTGACCCTGCCGGAGGGAAGCGACCTGAAAGTGACCGCGGTGTGCGGATTTCCGAGCGGGAAGCACGCGTCATCCGTGAAAGCCGCCGAGGCCGCGCTTGCCGTAGCCCAGGGCGCCGACGAGATCGACATGGTGATCGACTTCGGAGCGGCCATCGACGGCCGGATCGCCGCGGTCGAGGCCGACATTCGTGCCGTCCGCGCGGCGGTGCCTGCACCGACGGTGCTGAAGGTGATCATCGAGTCGGCGGCACTCGACGATGACACCATCACCGCGGTCTGCGGCGCCGCGGAGGCCGCCGGTGCGGATTTCGTCAAGACGTCGACCGGCTTCCATCCGGCAGGCGGGGCGACCGTGCACGCCGTCGAGGTGATGCGGCGAGCGGTGGGGGATCGCGTGGCGATCAAGGCGTCGGGCGGCATCCGCAACCGCGAGGACGCGGAAGCGATGCTGCGGGCCGGTGCGAACCGGCTCGGTCTCTCGTCGAGCCGTACCGTGCTCGAGGGCGGAACGGGTACGGCCGGCTACTGAGCGGGGTGCTGGGGTCGGCTGGGGTGGAGCGGCTGGGCTGGGCTGGGTTGAAGCACTCTGTTTGTAGGTTCCTCAATAATCTGCGCCGGGAATCTTTGGATCCGCAGCGTCCTTCGGGCCGCGATGAATGTCGGCGGCCGCCGGCAGAGTTGATGCATGGAGGCCTCACCGCACATTCGCGAAGCGCAGAGCAGCGAGCTCGATGCGCTCGTGAACGAGCTGGCCTCGGTCGAGCAGCAACTTCGAGGGCTCGGGGCGCGGAAGCGGGCACTGCTGTCGCGCGTCCGTGCAGTGTCCGACACGGTCTGCGCTGAGGAACGGCGTACCGGTCGATCCGCGGAACTGGTCCATCGGGCTGCTGCTGCCGAAGTGGGCTTCGCGCTCGGAATCGCGGACCGGAGCGCCGAGGGGTTGATCGAGCGCTCCTTCGACCTGTGCACGAAGTTTCCGGCGGCCCATGCCTCGCTGGCTGCAGGGCGCATATCAGCGGCTCACGCGGCCGCAGTGGCGGATGCGGGGCTGCTCGTCACGGATAGCGCGGCTCGGCGCGCGTACACGCGGGCGGCCGTGGATATCGCGGAGGCCGAGACGCCGAATCGGGCACGGCGAGCCGCGAAGGTGCTGGCTGAGCGCTTCGCTGGACGTACGTTCGCGGAGCGGTGCGAGCGGGCCGCGGCGGAGCGGCGGGTGTGGGTGACCCCGCTCGACGACGGCATGGCGGAACTGCACGCGGTGGTCGACGCGGTGCTCGCGTCGGCGTTGCACGATCGGCTGACGCGCGTGGGGCAGGCGCAGGTCGTCGCCGACCGCGAGCCGGCCGATAGGTCCACGAGCGGGCGGGGCGCCGGTGCCGGTGCTGGAGGTGCTGATGCTGGGGGTGCCAGTGCCGGAGGTGCCGATGCTGGGGGTGCTGATGCCGGAGACACTGATGCCGTCGCGGCCCGCGCAGATGACGCGGTGGTCGTGCGCACACTCGACCAGGCGCGGGCAGACCTGTTCGTCGACGTGCTCCTCAACGGCGATCCTTCCGAGTTGTGGCGTTCGCGAGGAGGGGTGAGCGGGGAGCGGATCGACGCACGGGTCCAGGTGATCGTCCCGGTGAGTGCGCTGGCCGGTGATCGTGCCGGTGCCGGTGCCGGTGCCGGCCCGAGACGCTTTGCTGATGTCAGTCCAGGAGCCGAGCCCCCGGGCTCCGGCGGCTCCGGCGGCTCCAGCGGCTCCGGGGGTTCAGGAGGCTCCGACGGCTCCGCGCCCGCGATGCTCGCCGGATACGGCGTGATCGGATCGGATCGGGCGCGATTGCTCGCGGGTCTCGCGCGCGGGTGGGATCGGGTGGCGGTCGATGACGCGTCGGGCGCCGTGCTGGCGGTCGATCGGTACCGACCGTCGGAGGAACTGCTCCGATATCTGCGAGCGCGAGATCAGCATTGTCGATTCCCGGGGTGTCAGGTCGTGCCGTTTCGGGCAGATGTCGACCACACGCATGATGCTGCCCGTGGAGGGGCGACGTCGGTCGTCAATCTTGCGGTCCTGTGCCGGAGGCACCACACGATGAAGCACCATGCGGGGATGACGATGACGCAGCATCCCGACGGAGACATCGAATGGGTGACTGCGCTCGGTCGACGAAAACGCGAGCGGCCACCATCTCGAGTGATGTTCGCTCCCGCGCCTGCGCACGAGCGATCGCGTCAGTCCCCGTGAACCTGCAGCTCCTGTCCCGCCCGCCACACCGCGACGGTGAGCGGGGGAGCGCTGGCGGCGATCTCGCGGAGAAGCTCGAACTCGACGCGATCCGCGTTCTGCTGGTGGATCCGGGCGTCGGAGCCGCCCGCCCGAGCGGCGAGTCGCGCGAGGCCGAACTCGGCGAGGAGCCCGCGATCCTCGAGCATCTCGTCGCGCAGCGCGCGCACCACGAAGTCGTCGACCTCTGGAGTCTCGGCGTAGGCGGTGGCGGGGTCTTCGCCGTCGCGCACGAGATGCTCCATGATCGTCTCGCGTTCGAGGCGGGCGTCGGAGCGCAGCTGCACGAGCCGCTCGGTGGTGAGATGCAGGGCGTTCATCGCCTCAGTCCAATGGTGTCGGTGTCCTGCGTGATGGGGATCCGTCGCCACGGCAACTGCGTCGGCTCAGCCTCGAGCGAGGGCAACTGAAAGTCGAATCGTGACTTGACCGCGAGCAGGACCAGGAGCAACCAGTTGCCTTCGATGATGAGGCGGCTCTCCGTCAGCGACTGCACGAGGAGTGCGATCATCACGAGGAACGGCCAGAGCGCGCTGGTCGCGTAGGTCAGCGGAGGGCCGTACCCGCGTCGCGGCGGGTCGACCGCGCGGAACCAGACGCGCCACGTGGTGAGCACGATCAACGGTGCGAACGCGAGCAGCCCGACGATGCCGAGCTGCAACCACACGTCGAGCCACGCGTTGTGGGCGCTCATCACCTGGATACCGGCCTTCTCGTCGAGCGAGGCGAACGGCTCGGCCCAGGGCGCCCAGTAGCTGATCCAGCCCCATCCGAACCACGGCCGTTGCTCGGCCAGGTCGATGACCTTTTGCCAGGTCTCGACGCGCCCCGTCAGGTCACCGCTCTTGCCGAGCAGCCCGAAGACGAAGTCGCGCGCGAACAGCACCAGGCCGATCGCCACGGCCAGCACCGCGCCGCCCGTCACGTACAGCGGCACCCGGCGCTCGGGTCCGAGGCGGCGCGCCCAGAGCGCGAGGATCAACCCGACCACGACCGCCGCGAGCGCCACCCATACGGTCGCACCGCGCGTGAGCAGGATGGTGACGAACGAGAGCACCAGCCAGAACCAGCCCCGCACCGGGCGCACGAGTCCCGCGCGCAGCTGGATGCCGAAGATGATGACGCCGAGCAGCGCGATGAAGCCGAGCAGCACCGAACTCGCGACGAGCCCCTGTATGGGGCCGCCGACGAACAGCAGGTCGCGGCTCCAGTAGAGCAGCTTCGGGATCTTGCCCGATTCGGGCACGTCGATGAAGTTCTGGAAGACGGGGTGCTGCACGAACACGGCGACGATCAGCTCGAAGACGAGCGACAGCCCGATGAGGTACCGCAGCGCGGTGCCGAGGGTGCGCAGCACCTCGTGCCAGGAGAGCACGAACGCGATGACCACCGCGAGCAGCGTGGTCGCAAGCTGTCCGATGACGCCGAGCACGCTCTCGACCCGGTACTGAGACCAGAAGATGGACAGGATCGCCAGCCCGAGGAACCAGTAGAGCGGCGCCGGCAGCCGGTACCACCGGAAGCGCTCGGGGCGTTCGCGCGCGAAGATCACGATGCCCCACACGACGAGGGCCACCGCGAGGCCCAGAAAACCGGGCCATCCCACGAGATTTCGGAACCCGTTGCTGCCCAACGCCAGAACGAAGACGCAGATCGCGTACGCACTCACACCGAGTCTGGTCTTGCTCTCCGACATAGTCGGTATGGTAGTTCATGCCTCGCGGCGGACGGTGTGCGACGGCCGGTCTGCCGAGGCGGAGGAGAGATGTGCTGATCTTCATCGAGAACACCCCGCGTGCGTATGCCTGGGGCTCGACGGATGCGCTCCCCGACATGCTGGGAACGGCGCCCACAGGCGAGCCGCAGGCCGAGCTCTGGCTGGGCACCCATCCCGGCAGTCCCGCGCATGTCGCGAAGGCGACCCCCGTGCAGCACACGCTCATCGATCTGGTCGAGAGCGACCCCGAGCGCTATGGCGTCGACGGCGGCCCGCTTCCGTTCCTGCTGAAGGTGCTCGCGATCGGCGCGCCGCTCTCCCTGCAGGTGCACCCGAACCGCGAACAAGCGGCGGAGGGGTTCGCAGCCGAGGAGGCCACCGGCGTGCCTCGCGACGCCCGCGAGCGCAACTACTGCGATCCGACCCACAAACCCGAGCTCCTCGTCGCCTTGAGCGAGGTGACGGCCCTGAGCGGGTTCCGCGATCTCGCGAATGCCCGCGCAGACCTGCTGCTGCTGGCCGCCGCTGCTCGGGAACTGGGGTTCCTCTCTGGGGCCGAAGGGTTCGAGCGCGCCGCCTGCCGTCTCGTCGGCCGGGAAGCGGGGGAGTTGCGACGCACCTTCTTGACGTGGGCGTTCAGCGGTGAGCCGCGCATCGTCGAGGCGCTCTCCTGCTTGCCCGAGGTGCTGGCTGCCGCGGAGTCTGACGCCGTCGGTTACTGGGAACGAGCCGTCGATGAGGGCACGGTCGATCCGGATCGCCTGGCCGCCCTCCGCGCGCTCGCCGCCGCGCACCCCGGCGATCCCGGAGTGCTCGTCTCGCTGCTCCTCCATCTCGTTCGGCTGGCCCCCGGTGAAGCGATCTTCCTGGGAGCGGGGCAGATCCACGCCTACCTGGGCGGCGTCGCCGTCGAGGTCATGGCCTCCTCCGACAATGTGCTGCGCGCCGGTCTGACGCAGAAGCACGTCGACATCGATGAGTTGTGCCGCATCGTCGACACGGGCGAGCTCGCCGACCCGCGCTTCCCGGCGGAGCGGCTCGGTCACGGCCTCCTCGCATGGCGACCAGCGGTGCCGGAATTCCAGCTCGTACGGGCGCGCTTGCGCGAGGCCGAAGCCGAGGCGGGAGCCGGCTACGCCGACGCCGACACCGCCGTCCGCATCGACCTCCCGGCAGAGGCGCCCGTCGTGCTCGTCGTCACCGCCGGCAAAGTCCGCGTCGAGCGCCCCGATGCTCGTCCCGCCGAAGTCGCGAGCGCTCGGCGCGGGCAATCGCTGTACGTGTCGGCGGGGGAACCGATCTGCATCACCGGCCACGGCGAGGTCTTCCTCGCCACCATCGGCGATGGCTTCGGCGGCCCCGCAGCCCGGTGACCTCACCGGCCGCGACGGACGTCGGGCGGGCCGCCGAAGGCGAGTACACTGATCCGCGTGTCGAACGCCGAATCCGAAGCCTCCGCATCGCCCGCTGCACCCGCCGCGCGACCCGCGGCGCACGGCCAGGGCGAGCCCGGTTCCGCCGAGCCCGGGCGGCTCGGCTCCGATCGGCTCGGCGGCCTGGGGCGCGTGCTCATCGCGGTCTACATCGTCCTCGCGCTCGCCGCGACCTTCCGCTCCGTCTACCAGATCATCGCGAAGTTCGACGAGGCTCCACTCGCCTACTCGCTGTCGGCGCTGTCGGGCGTCGTATACATCATCGCGACGATTGCGCTCATCAAGCGCCGCGGCATCTGGCGCTCGATCGCCTGGGGAGCCCTCATCTTCGAACTGAGCGGCGTACTCGTCGTCGGCCTGCTCAGCATCGTCGAGCCGCAGCTCTTCGGCCATCCCTCGGTCTGGTCGTTCTTCGGCAGCGGATACCTCTTCATCCCACTGGTGCTGCCGGTGCTCGGCCTCATCTGGCTGCGCAGTACGGGGAGAGCCGCCGCGGCGCAGGCCGCCGAGCGGAGTCCGGCACGAACCTCGGCGCAGATCCCGGCGAATCCCGGAGGATCCGCCTGATGCAGATCATCGAATCGCTCGAAGCGATCCGACGCAGCGATTTCTCCGCCGGCAGCTGCATCGCGATCGGCAAGTTCGACGGGCTGCACCTGGGGCATCAGGCGATTCTCGAGCGCATGCGTGCGACGGCGAACGAGATCGGTGCGCGCAGCGTGGCGTTCACGTTCGCGAACCATCCCCTGAGCTATCTGCGACCGGAAGCCTGCCCGAGACCCCTCATGAGCCGGGCGCAGCGACTCGAGGCGATCGCGGGCCTCGGCCTCGACGCCTGCGTGATGGTGGAGTTCGATGCCGACTTCGCCGCGATCCCGGCCGAGGAGTTCGTCGTCGAGGTGCTCGTCGGCAAGCTGGGTGCGAAGCACATCCTCATGGGCGCTGATTTCCGCTTCGGGCACCACGGCGCCGGTGATGGCGCTCTGCTGCGCGCGCTCGGCGAGCAGCACGGCTTCGTCGCGGAGGTGCTCGACTGGGTTGAAGACGACGAGGAGGGGCAGGTCTCGTCCTCGCGCATCCGCGAGGCGCTGCTCGCAGGCGACGTCGAGGGCGCCGGCCGCATGACGGGCCGCCCCGTGGCGGTGCGCGGCGAGGTGGTGCACGGCGATGCGCGGGGCCGCGAGCTGGGGTTTCCGACCGCTAATCTCGGTGGCCGCATCGAGGGGCTCGTGCCGGCCGATGGCGTCTACGCGGGATGGGCGGTGCTCGACGGGGTCACCCACCAGGCCGCGATCTCGGTGGGCAACAACCCGACCTTCACCCCGGATGAGGTGTCGCGCGTCGAAGCGTACATCCTCGATTTCTCCGGAGACATCTACGGCCGCACGCTCGAGATCCGCTTCGCGCATCGCCTGCGCGGCACCGAGCGGTTCGACGGTCTCGACGCGCTCATCGTGCAGATGAACGCCGACGTGGCGCTGGCGCGCACCCTGCTCGAAGGCTGACCGCGCGCCCGGGTCTGTGCTGGCACTGCCGCCGCGCCCACGGGCCGGCACCCCCTCGTGCAGCGGCCGATCCCCGCCTTCTTGAGAGCGCTCTCGCGATCCCCTCCGCACCGGATGCTAGAATCGGTAGCACGGTCGCGCTTTCTGCGGTTCGCGAGTCCCATGCCGCGCATGAGGTCAGGCTCCGAACCCGCGAGCGGCCCGCGACTCGGTACGCGTTCCGAGACTGCAACTCGCCGATCAGGAGATCCATTGGCATCCACCACTGCCACGCGTCAGCCCCAGACGAAGAGCGGCGCGCAGCGCGGCCAGTCGCGCTCGAACGGGCGCCGCAAGCACACGCACAACGAGGGCATCATCCCGCTGCTCGCACGCGCCGTCCGCGAGGTCGAGGCTTCGGCTCAGCGCGGCAAGGCGACGCCGGCGAACCGCACGAAGTTCCATGTGATCGCGCTGCTCATGCGCGAGGAACGCGCCCGCGTCAAAACCGATGAGCAGGTCAGCGACTCCGAGCGCGCGGAGACGCTGAAGCGGCTCGACGGCGTGGCCTCGATCCTCGCGAAGACCGCCGCCCGCGACACGAGTCTGATCACCCTCCTCGAGCCGACGGCGCCGATCACCGAGGCGACGCGCCTCCTGAAGCGCAAGATGCTGGCGCAGGCCGGCATCGAGCTCCCCGAAGAGGAGAAAGCAGCGCCCGAGCCCGCTCGTGCGATCGTGCCGCCCGAGCTCGCCGAGCGTCAGGTGGAGCCGGCCGGCATCGAGGCGCGCATGCTCGCGAACCCGTTCTTGAAGCCCGACCTCGCCCCGCCGAAGCAGCCGACCCCGGTCGTGCGACTCGCGAACTGGGAGCTGCTCGGGCCCCTCCTCAAGTCGTTCGAGCAGGGCGGCGGCGGATCGGCGTGCATGGACCTCCCCGAACCCCCGGTGCCGGATCGCCTCGCCCCGGCCGGGCGCGAGCTCATGCCGCATCAGGCGCGTTTTCTCGCCAGCGTGCGCGACGGGCACCGCAGCTTCCTGCTCGCCGACGAGCCGGGCCTCGGCAAGACGGCTCAGTCGGTGCTCGCGGCCTCGGTCGCCGATGCGTATCCGCTGCTGGTCGTCGTCCCCAACGTCGTGAAGATGAACTGGGCGCGCGAAGTGGAGCGGTGGACGCCGCAGCGCCGGGTCACGGTGATCCACGGCGACGGTCATGACATCGACGCCTTCGCCGACGTCTTCATCGTGAACTACGACATCCTCGATCGCCACCTGAGCTGGATCTCCGACTTCGGGTTCAAGGGCATGGTCGTCGACGAAGCGCACATGATCAAGAACGTGCAGTCGCAGCGCTCCCGCAACGTGCTCGCGATCTCGGAGCGCATCCGCGAACGCACGCCGGGGGTGTCCCCGCTGCTCATCGCCCTGACCGGTACCCCGCTCATCAACGACATCGACGACTTCCGGGCCATCTGGCGGTTCCTCGGCTGGATCGAGAGCGATAAGCCTGGGCCCGAGCTCATGGCGCAGCTCGAGAACAACGGCTGGACGCCGGCGGACTCGTCGTTCTACCCCGAGGCGCGCCAGAGCGTCATCGACATGGGCATCGTGCGCCGCCGCAAGATGGATGTCGCCTCCGACCTTCCCGCGAAGCGGGTCGTCGACCTGCCCGTCGAGCTCGACGACGAATTCGGCCGCGGCATCCGGGACGCCGAGGCGCAGCTCGCGAAGAAACTGCTCGATCGCTTCCGCATCGTCAAGCGCGGCAAGCTGGGCGAGAAGCTCGATGATGCGGCGATCATCCGCATGGTCGCATCGCAGGAGCTCGAAGAATCGCACTCCTCCGCGGACGGCCTCAACATCTTCACGATGGTGCGGAAGATCGGTCAGGCGAAGGCCTCGCTCGCGGCGGACTACGCCGCGCAGCTCGCGCGATCGGTCGGCAAGGTCGTGTTCTTCGCGAAGCACATCGACGTGATGGATCGCGTCGAGCGCCAGCTCGCAGAAGCCGGGCTCAAGACGGTCTCCATCCGCGGCGATCAGACCGCGGCGTTCCGCCAGGAGCAGATCGACGCGTTCAACCAGGATCCGGAGGTCGCGGTCGCCGTCTGCTCGCTGACCGCCGCCGGCGTCGGCGTGAACCTGCAGGCCTCGTCGAACGTGGTGCTCGCGGAGCTCAGCTGGACAGATGCCGAGCAGACGCAGGCCATCGACCGCGTGCACCGCATCGGGCAGGACGAGCCCGTCACGGCATGGCGCATCGTGGCGGCCCAGACGATCGACGCGAAGATCGCCGAGCTCATCGACGGCAAGGCCGGCCTCGCGGCCCGTGCGCTCGACGGTGCAGCAGCTCCGGCGGAGGACGCCGATTCGGTGCAGCTGATCGCGCTCATCAGCGTTCTCACGCAGGCTGTGGAACGCTCGCGCGCATAGCTCGCAGGCGATCCCAGCGCGGTCGGACGGAGATTCGCCCGGCCGCGCTGGACTGGCCGATTCTGTGCCGAAATTTGGCGAGAATGGCGGTGTCCGCTTCGATCCTGCCAAAGCTAGGGTGGAACGGGGCGAGCTCGCCCCAGAACTCGCGCGCCACAGAATGAGGAGTCGCATGCGCATCGGTGTCCTGTGCTCAGGGGGAGACAGCCCCGGAATGAACGCTGCCATCCGCGGAGCAGTGCTTCGCGGTGTCGAGGTCCACGGCTTCGAGATGGTCGGATTCATGGACGGGTGGCGCGGCTTCCACGAAGACGACCGCGTGCCGCTCGATCGCGCAGCAGTGCGTGGCATCTCTCCGCTCGGCGGCGTCATTCTCGGAACGAGCCGGGTGCAGCCGTTCCTGTCGGGGCGCGGCGATGAGGCAGACATCCAGGCGATCCGGGATCGCGTCGAGGAGTACGGCGTCGACGCCTTCCTGCTGATCGGCGGAAACGGCACGCAGACCGTCGCGCAACTCCTCACCGAGCACGGCATTCCCGCGATCGGCCTCCCGAAGACGATCGACAACGACCTCAGTGGCACCGACTACACCTTCGGCTTCGACACCGCGGTCTCCATCGCCTCCGAGGCGATCGACCGCCTCCGCACCACCGGTGATTCCCACCGCCGCTGCATGGTGCTCGAGGTGATGGGCCGCGACGTTGGCTGGATCGCATTGCACGCCGGCATGGCCGGTGGCGCGCAGGTCACCCTCGTCCCCGAGTTTCCCGAGTCCATCGAGCAGATCAGCGAATGGGTGCTGAGCGTGCGCGATCGCGGCAGATCCTCACTCGTCGTCGTCGCCGAGGGCTTCCGACTCGCGGGCAATGAGACGCAGACCACTCGCGACGGGCTCGACGGGTTCGGGCGCAAGCGCCTCGGAGGCGTCGCCGAGGTGCTCGCTCCGCTCATCGAACAGCGGACGGGGATCGAGACGCGGGCCACAGTACTCGGGCACGTGCAGCGGGGCGGATCCCCGACCGCCTTCGACCGCGTGCTCGCGACTCGAACGGGAATCGCGGCGGCCGACGCCGCCGAAGCGGGGCAGTGGGGCACCATGGCCGGCCTGCGGGGCGATCGCATCGCGATGGTGCCGCTCGCCGAGGCCGTCGGCCACTTGAAGACCGTGCCGGAGGCGCGCTACGAGGAGGCGCGCCTCAACTTCGGGTGACGCGCTCCGCTCCGAGTGGAGAGCGGACCGCGGACCGCTCAGACGGAGAGTCGCTCCTGCACGTCCTTGAGTGTCGGGTTCGTCGCCGTGGAGCCGTCGGGGAAGACGAGGGTCGGCACGACCGCGTTGCCGCCGTTCACGGATTTCACGAGCTCTTCCGTTCCCGGGGTGTCCTCGATGTCGACCACGGTGTACCCGATGCCCGTCTTGTCGAGCATCAGCTTGAGGCGCTTGCAATAGCCGCACCACACGGTCGAGAACATCGTGACCGTGCCGGCTTCCGGGGTGAACTCGCTCAGCGTCGCAGTACTCATGGGCACAGCGTACTCGCCGAAGCATGAGGACGCATGAGTCGCCGCACCGAGCCGGGCGGAGGTTCGCTCACGGCGTGCTCGCGCCCGTTTCCCACATCCAGGTGAACGGAACGTGAACGGGGAAGGGCCAGCTTGACCTGCCAGGGGCGAGGTGGAACCATGATTACGGCGCTTGCGGGCCAACCCGGGTTTACGGGAACGTGAACACGAGATGACTTCGCCGGTGTTCGAAAGGACCCCCCGACCCCGAACCGAAAGACGCCGGTGGAACTCACCATCATCGTGTTGCTGGTCATCGTACTGGCCCTCTTCTTCGACTTCACGAACGGTTTCCACGACACCGCGAACGCGATGGCAACGCCCATCGCGACCGGTGCGCTGAAGCCGAAGACCGCGGTGACGCTCGCCGCGATCCTCAATCTCGTGGGGGCGTTCCTCTCCACCGAGGTGGCCAAGACCATCTCGGGCGGCCTGATCAACGAGGGCGGCGACGGGGTGCTCATCACTCCGGAACTGATCTTCGCCGGGCTGATCGGTGCGATCGTCTGGAACCTCGTGACCTGGCTCTACGGCCTGCCCTCGAGCTCGTCGCACGCCCTCTTCGGCGGCCTGATCGGTGCAGCGATCGTCGGTGCCGGCGTGGCGGCGATCAACGGGGGAGTGTTCCTGTCGAAGATCCTGATCCCGATGGTCGCCGCCCCGCTCACCGCCGGCATCGTCGCGTTCACCGCGACCAAGGTGGCCTACGCGATCACCCGCCGCCACGACGGGAAGAAGGACGGACGCGGCCGGTTCCGGTACGCGCAGATCGCGTCGTCCTCGCTCATCGCGCTCGCGCACGGCACGAACGACGCCCAGAAGACGATGGGCGTCATCACGCTGACCCTCGTCGCAGCGAACCTGCAGGAGCCCGGCACCGGCCCCCACCTGTGGGTGGTCGTCGCCTGCGCGCTCGCCATCGCGGTCGGCACGTACTCGGGCGGCTGGCGCATCATCCGCACCCTCGGCGCCGGTCTGACCCAGGTGAAGCCCGCGCAAGGCTTCGCCGCCGAGACCAGCAGCGCAGCCACGATCCTCGCCTCGAGCCACCTCGGGTTCGCGCTCTCCACGACCCAGGTCGCTTCCGGATCCGTCATCGGCTCCGGCCTCGGCCGCCGCGGCTCCAGCGTGCGGTGGCGCACCGTCGGCCGCATCGCCTCCGGCTGGCTCTTCACCCTGCCGGCTTCCGGCGCCGTCGGCGCCATCGCGGCCGCGATCGCGCACACCGGAATGATCGGCGTGATCATCGATGCCGTACTCGGGCTCGCCTTCATCCTGTTCATCTTCTGGCGCTCGAGCCGCAACAAGGTGGACCACTCCAACGCGATCCCAGCGCCGGACGTCGCCGAATCGGGGTATGCCGTGCGAATCCGAAAGGGCAAGGTCAAGCCGCCGAAGACGAAGACCGGATCGGTGAAGCCGCTGAGCCCCGTCGCGCAGACGGCGATCCGCGACGACGAGGCGGCGAAGGAAGCGGCGCGCGAAGCCGCACGTCAAGCAGCTCTTGAAGCCGAGCGCGCGGGCGACGCGATGCCCGGCGGGTACGGGCCGATCCCGACCGCGCGAGCGCAGCAGCAGCAGCAGGAGGGTGACCGATGATCGACTGGATGGCATTCATCATCGTCTTCGGGGCGGCGCTCGTCTCGGCGCTCTTCGTGGTCTCGCTGTACTCGCTCGGACTGAGGTTCCTCGCGACCCCCGCGCCCGCGCCCCGGCTGGCCGACGGCTCGGTCGCGCCGAACGGCCCCTCGCGCGACGATGAGGACGACGACGTCGACGCTGCCGGTCGCCCCACCTGGGCGACCGTGCTCGCGAACATCTGCTTCGGGCTCTCCGTGCTCGTCGTGCTCGTCGGCATCTTCCTCATCATCCCGGCGCTGCACTTCTGGTAAGCCGTCCGGAGTAGTGTGACCGCATGACTGCGACCGCACTCGACCGGATTCCGATGATCGTCGCCGGGCTGCGGCACAGCTTCTCACGAGGCATCACGCGCCCCGAGGTGTGGCGTCGCGAGCAACTCATGCGCCTCCGGGCGCTGCTGCAGGATCGCGGCGCAGACTTCGAGGCGGCACTGCGTTCTGATCTCGGCAAATCGGGCACGGAAGCCCAGCTCACCGAGATCGGCTTCCTCGTCTCCGAGATCGATCACGCCCTCGCGCACCTCTCCCGCTGGATGCGGCCGAGACGCGTGCGCGTCCCCCTCGCCGTGCAGCCCGCCTCCGCGCGCATCGTGCCGGAGCCGCTCGGAGTCGTGCTCGTGATCGCCCCCTGGAACTACCCGCTGATGCTCGCCCTGTCGCCCGTCGTCGGCGCACTGGCCGCGGGCAACTCGGTCGTCATCAAACCGAGCGAGCTCGCTCCCGCGACCTCGGCGCTGATCGCGCGCCTCGTGCCCGACGTGCTGGACCGACGCGCCGTCGCCGTCATCGAGGGGGCGGTGCCCGAGACGACGGCATTGCTCGCCGAGCGATTCGATCACATCTTCTACACGGGCAACGCCCGCGTCGGCCGCATCGTGGCGCGCGCCGCGGCCGAGCACCTCACGCCGGTGACGCTCGAGCTCGGCGGCAAATCCCCGGCGTACGTCGACGGGACGGTGCCGCTGCACCTCGCGGCGCGTCGGATCGCCTGGGGAAAGTTCATGAATGCCGGTCAGACGTGCGTCGCACCCGACTACGTGCTCGGACGCCCGGAGGTGCTCCGAGCACTCGCCCCACTGCTCGCGGAAGCCGTGCACGATCTCTACGGGAGCGCTCCCGAGAAGAACCCGGACTACGGACGCATCGTCAACGCCGCCCAGTTCGACCGACTCGTCGCCTTCCTCGATGACGGCGAGATCGTACTCGGCGGAGCGTATGATGCCGCACGGAGATTCATCGCCCCGACGGTTCTCGTCGGCGTCGAGCGAACGGCGGCGGTGATGCGGGACGAGATCTTCGGGCCGATCCTGCCCCTCGTCGAGGTCTCCGGGCTCGACGACGCGCTGGCATTCGTCGCCGGCCGCGAGAAACCACTCGCGGCCTACGTGTTCAGCGAGCACACCGCAGTGCGGCGGCGGTGGGAGCGCGAGACGAGCTCGGGCGCGCTCGGCTTCGACGCGCCGGCGCTGCACCTGGTCGTTCCCGAGCTGCCCTTCGGCGGGGTCGGTGAGAGCGGCATGGGCGCGTATCACGGCGAACGGTCGTTCCGCGCCTTCAGCCACGAGAAAGCCGTGCTCGCAAAACCGCTTACCCCGGACACGCTCTCCTCGACGATCATGCCGCCGTTCACGTCGCGGAAGGATGCGCTGGTGCGCCGGTGGCTCGGCAAGCTGCGCGAACCCGGCATATGACCAGCTTCGAACCGCCCCGTCGCTAGGATTGCCCTGTGGAAGACCCCCAGAACAGCCGAGACCTCGATACTCGAGGCGACGCGGCGCACGAGCTTCCCCTCGGAGTGAGGGTGGCGGCGGCATGGTCATGGCGCCTGGTACTGATCGGCATCGCCCTCGCGGGCTTCCTCTGGCTCGTCGTGCAGGTGCGGATCATCGTCATCCCGCTGCTGGTCGCGATCCTGCTCACCGCGCTCCTCGCCCCCATCGTGCACTGGTTCGAGCGGCAGAAGCTGCCGCGCTCCCTCGGCGTCGTGTTCGCCCTCGCGCTCTTCATCGCGCTCGTCTGGGTGCTGCTCACGCTGATCATCACCCAGCTGCGCGACGGGCTCGGCGACGTCACGAGCCGCTCCGAGGAGGTGTGGTGGGAGATGCTCCGCTGGGCGGAGGCCACGTTCGGCATCTCGGCCAACGAGATCGGGGCGTTCACCGACCAGATCTGGAAGACCGTCCAAGAGCATCAGTCGGAGCTCTGGAACGGCGCGCTCGGCGTCGCCACGTCGGCCGGCCAGTTCGTCGCCGGCCTCCTGCTCACGCTCTTCTCCCTCATCTTCATGCTGATCGACGGCCGTCGCATCTGGAACTGGGTCCTCGGGTTCCTTCCCGCCCGCGCGCACGCGCCGGTCGACGCGGCCGGGCGCGCCGGGTGGGTGTCGGTCGGACAGTACGTCCGGGTGCAGATCTTCGTCGCCTTCGTCGACGCGGTCGGCATCGGCGTTGGCGCTGCGGTGCTGGGAGTGCCTCTCGCCATCCCCATCGCGATCCTCGTCTTCCTCGGATCATTCATCCCGTTCCTCGGCGCGATCAGCACCGGCCTGCTCGCCGCCTTCGTCGCCCTCGTCTACAACGGGCCGGTCAACGCGCTGCTCATGCTCGGCGTCGTGATCCTCGTCAATCAGATCGAGGGCCACGTGCTCCAGCCGCTGGTGATGGGAAGCGCGGTGCGCGTGCACCCGCTCGGCGTCGTGCTCGCCGTCTCGACGGGCGCTCTGCTCGCCGGCATCCCGGGCGCCCTGTTCGCCGTTCCTCTCGCCGCGGCAGCGAACTCGATCGTCAATGTTCTCGTCAAGCGGCAGTGGGAGACGGGCGTCGACCCCGTGGCCGACTACCACCGCAGATATCAGTTGCAGCATCGCGCCAAGCATCGTGCGCGAGCCGTCGCCAAGATGCGACGCAAGGAAGGACGTTCATGACCGAGCAGACCCCAGCACCGGTGCTTCCCGTGCAGGCCCCCGCGCCCACGCTCGCCGATTTCGAGCGCGCGCTCGAGGTCGTGCACCAGGTGACGCAGCGCACCCCGCTCGAGAGCTCGCGGTATCTCGCCGAGATTCTCGACGTCCCGACGGTGTACATGAAGTGCGAGAACCTGCAGCGCACCGGGGCGTACAAGCTGCGCGGCGCGTACTACCGACTCACGCAGCTCACGCCGGAGGAGCGCGCTCGCGGCGTCGTCGCCGCGTCGGCCGGGAACCATGCCCAGGGCGTCGCGTTCGCGGCGCGCGAGCTCGGCATCAAGGCGACGATTTTCACGCCGCTCGGCGTCGCGCTGCCGAAGCTGCAGGCGACCCGAGGCTACGGGGCCGAGGTGGTGCTCGAAGGCGCGACCTTCCACGAGACCAACGCGGCAGCGCAGCGGTTCGTGGCCGAGACGGGCGCCGTGTTCATCCCGCCCTTCGACCACGAGGCTGTGATCCACGGCCAGGGGACCGTGGCCCTGGAGATCCTCGACTCAGCGCCTGAGATCGAGACCATCGTCGTGCCGATCGGCGGCGGCGGCCTCGTCTCCGGCGTCGCCGCGGCGGCGAAACTGCGGGCCGAGCGCGACGGAACCCCCATGCGCATCATCGGCGTGCAGTCGGAGAACGCGTCGCCCTTCGTGGCGTCGCTCGATGCCGGAGAGCCGGTCACGATCATCACGAAGCCGACGATCGCCGATGGCATCGCCGTCGCGCGCCCGGGCGACCGCACGTTCGAGTACGTGCGCGACTACGTCGACGAAGTCGTCACGGTGAGCGACGACGACATCGCTCGAGCCATCGTCGTGCTGCTCGAACGCGCCAAGATGGTCGTCGAGCCCGCCGGAGCCGCCGGCGTGGCCGCGATGCTCGCCGGGAAGGCGCGGGTCAGCGGACCCACCGCGGTGATCCTCTCGGGCGGCAACATCGACCCGCTGCTGCTGCAGCGCGTCATCGGCCACGGTCTGGCTGCGTCGGCTCGCTACCTCAAGCTGCGCATCCTGCTCCCCGACGTGCCCGGCCAGCTGGTGCGCACGGCGTCGATCGTCGCCGAGCACAACGCGAATGTCGTCGAGGTGATCCACACCCGTCACGCGACCGAGCTGCCGATCAGCGAGGTGGAGCTCGAACTCCACATCGAGACGCGCGGTCACGACCACGGGGAGATCGTCGCCCAGGCCCTGCGCGACGCCGGGTACATCGTGCGGGTGGGCGAGCGCTACTGAAGCGACACGCGTTGCGTGGCGCCGGAGCGCTCGGTGCCGCCCACGGCGGCAGCCCACGGAGCGAAGCGCGGGGTGGAGCGCTACTGAAGCGACACGCGTTGCGTGGCGCCGGAGCGCTCGGTGCCGCCCACGGCGGCAGCCGACGGAGTGAAGCGCGGGGTGGAGCGCGGCATCAAGCCGGGAGTGGGGCGCCGGCCTGCTGCGCATACAGCGCGATCGCGCGTCGTGCGTCGGCGACCGTGATGCTGCCGCCCCCGGTGATGTGCAATCCGTAGGCGTCTTCGAGCGCTACGAGGTTCATTGCGATGTCGTCGAGCGGGCCGGTGAGCGAGAAGGCGCCCGCTTCCACGCCCTCTGCCAGTATCTCCCGGTAGAGCGCGAGCTGCTCCCCGTAGAGCCGCTGCACGAGCTCGTCGTGCAGCGGTGATTTGCCGCCCAGCACGTCGAATTCGTAGAGCAGGCTCATCAGGGCGTCGTCGGGGCCGGTCGGCAAGCCGGCCGTGATGGCGACCGCGAGCTTGGCGGGGGCGCCGACCTCCCGCGCGACGAGGGCGGCGCGCTCGGCTCCCACGCGCTCCATGCCGGCGGCGTGCGCCTCGACGAGGATCGCGTCGAGGTCGTCGTAGTAGTACAGCAGTGCGCCGCGGGTCACGCCGGCCTGGTTCGCGACGTCCGTGAGCGACAGGCTGCGGAGCCCGTGCTGCGCGGCGGCCGCGAGCGCTGCGTCGACGACCTCTTTGCGGCGCTGCTGCTGGGTGCTCGGTCGGGCCATGCCTGCCAGTATGCCAGCCGAGGCGCGGGCGGGCGGGCGGGCGGGCGGGCGGGCCGCGGCCCGTCCGTTCCTCGTGCCTCGCCCGAGGCGGGTCAGTTGCGGAGCGTGTTGCGGGGGATCGGGGGAGCGACACCCTCCGAAAGTGACCCGGCTGAGTGCCAGCCGGCTGGGTGTCGCGCCGGCTGGTGGCTGGACCTGGGTGTCGGATCCGTCCGGCACAGCAGCATTATTTGACAAACGAGTAAATTAATTTACTCTTGAGTAAAAGAACTCGGCGGATCGCCGTCGAGCCGAGCGCCGAGGAGCTGACATGGCCGTCGACACCCTGTTTACCGGTGGGAGCATCCGCACCTTCGATCCCGCGCAGCCCTGGGCCGAAGCGGTCGGCGTGACCGGTGATCGCATCTCGTACGTCGGTTCCGCGGCGGACGCTCCCGCCGCTCGCCGCGTCGTGCAGCTCGACGGGCGCCTGCTCACGCCGGGCGTCGCCGATACGCACAACCATCTGCTGCTGGGCTTCGACGACCTCGCGGTCAGCCTCGATCAGGTGCAGAGCCTCGACGTCGTGCGTGCGCGCATCGCCGAGTTCGCCGAAACGCACCCAGAGCTCGACTGGATCTGCGCGGAGAACGCCCTGTACTCCGTGGTCGAGGGCCGCCGCCCCCGGGCCGACGACCTCACCGGCGTCACCGACCGCCCGGTCTTCATCACGACCTACGATCAGCACTCCGTGTGGCTGAACCGGCCCGCGCTCGCGAAGCTCGGCATTCTGAACGGCGGCGACATCGCGTGGGGCAACCCCGAGATCGACGCCGCGACGGGCGAGCCCACCGGGTGGGTCACCGACTTCTACACGAGCGCGATGACCATCGACGGTCTGGCCGAGCTGCAGCGCGACATTCCGATGTACTCGCCCGACCGGCGCTACCGCAAGATCACGAATAGCCTGGAGATGGCTGCGCGGTCCGGCATCACCTCGGTGGTCGAGCCGCAGGTGCCCCTCGCAGAACTCGACCTCTTCGCCCGCGCCGAACGCGAGGGCAAGCTCACGAGCCGTACCACGGCCGCCATCTACCACCCGGTCGGCGCCGACGGCGACTTCCGCGCGCGCATCACCGAGGCCATCCGCGAGACGCCGCAGCACGAGCGCTTCACGCTCGGCCCCGTGAAGCTGTACGCCGACGACGTCATCGAACCGCACACCGCCGCGATGCTCGAGGACTACGCCAACCGTCCGGGCCACCGAGGGCATCCGAGCCTCGAACCGACGGAGTTCACGAAGCTCTTCGTCGAACTCGATCGGCTCGGCTACCAGGTGCACACCCATGCCACCGGCGACTGGGGGATCCGGCTGACGCTCGATTCGATCGAGGCCGCCCAGCGCGCGAACGGACGGCTCGACACCCGCCACGGCATCGTGCACGTCGAGTGCCTCGCGCCCCAGGATCTCCCGCGATTCGCCGACCTCGGCGTCGTCGCCGCCATGCAGCCGCGGCACGCGTCACCCGACCTGGTGGCCGGCACCTGGATGGAGAACGTGGGCGAATCGCGTTGGGATCGCGCGTGGCGCTTCAAGTCCATGCTCGATTCCGGCGCGCGCGTGACGTTCTCCAGCGACTGGCAGGTGGGCGAGATGGATCCCTTGATCGGCCTGTACAGCGCTATGACCCGCGCCCGCCTCGACGGAGGCGATGCCTGGACCCTCGGGGAGCGGCTCGATCTCGACCGCGCGCTGCGCGCGTACACCCTGGGCGGCGCGGAGGCCTTCCACCGCGAGCACGAGGTCGGCGCACTGCGCGTCGGAGCGCTCGCCGATGTCGTCGTCTGGTCGGGCGATCTCTACGCGATGGAACCCGCCGAACTGCTCGAGCAGCGGGCCGACCTGACCGTGGTCAGCGGTGCTGCGATCCACGATGCCCGCGGCGAACTCGGCGGTGCTGCTGCGGCCGCACTGGCGACCGATCCGGCCGGCGCCGGGCAGGTCTGCTCCGAGCCCGCGGCGAGCGCTCATACGCACACTCACTGATTCAGCACACCGAATAGAGGACCCCAGATGTCAACGATGCCATCCCACTCAGCAGTCGCCGTCGGCGACGAACGTCTCGCCCACGAGGTCGCAGGCGAAAGCGGCTCCCTCAAGCGCACCCTGAAGCTGCGCCACCTGGTCTTCATCGGCCTGGCCTACATGGCGCCGCTCGCAGTCTTCGACATGTTCGGAATCGTGGCCGATGTCACGAGCGGCCACGTCCCGCTCGCCTACCTGGTCGTGATGATCGCGGTGCTCTTCACCGCCTTCAGCTACTCGCGCATGGTCCGGTTCTTCCCGATCGCAGGATCCGCCTACACCTACGCCAAGGAGGCCATCAACGCGCACCTGGGCTTTCTCGTGGGATGGGTCGCGACGCTCGACTACCTGTTGCTGCCGATGATCAACGCCATCCTCTCCGCGATCTACATGACCGCGGTGATTCCGGGGGTGCCCTTCTGGGTGTGGGTGCTGCTCACCGTCGCGATCTGCACGGTGCTCAACCTCGTCGGAGTGAAGCTCGCGGCGAGCATGAACGTGATCCTCGTCAGCATTCAGCTCGTCGTCGCCGTCGTCTTCGTCGTGCTCACGATCATCAATATCGTGAACGGAGCGAACGGGGCGGAGTTCACCGCGCGCCCGTTCATCTCGAGCGACGTGCAGGGCGCCGCGATCGCCGCGGGAGCCGCGATCCTCGCCCTGTCGTTCCTCGGCTTCGATGCGGTCTCGACCCTCGCGGAGGAGGCGGAGAAGCCCGAGCGCGACATTCCCCGCGCCATCTTCATCATCATCGCGGTCGCCGGTGCGTTCTTCATCACGGTCACCTACGTGATGCAGACGCTGTTCCCCGACGTGACGCAGCTCGCCGATATCGTGGGCGCGTCGCCCGAGATCGCGAAGTACATCGGCGGGGCCGCATTCCAGGCGATCTTCGTCGGCGGGTACATGATGGCCGTGCTCGGGTGCGGGATCACGCAGCAGATGAGTGCTGCCCGCCTGCTCTACGCGATGGGCCGCGACGGTGCGCTGCCGCGCCGGCTCTTCGGCACCGTGAACCCGCGCACCGGCGTCCCCGTCGTCAACGTGCTGATCGTCGCGCTGGTCGCGCTCACGGCGCTGTTCGTCGACCTCGATCAGGCTGCGTCGATGATCAACTTCGGCGCCTTCATCGCGTTCACGTTCGTGAACCTCTCCGTGATCTTCGTGTTCTTCCGCTTCCTGAAGCGGCGCACGGCGGGAGCCTGGGTCACGTTCGTCGCCGTTCCCGCCGTCGGCGTCGCGATCAACGTGTGGCTGTGGCTGAGCCTCGACTCGATCTCCATGATCATCGGCGGCATCTGGTTGGCGCTCGGCATCGTCTACCTGCTGGTGAAGACGCGGGGCCTGCGGGCGCCGGCGCCCGATCTCACGGGGCCGATCAACATCTCGATGTACGAGTGAGGGCGAGGCCGCTGATGCGGCCCCGCCCCGGAAAGTCTGCTGCTGATCTTCAGCGCTGCGCCGGATCAGCCCGCGTAGGTGTTGACTGCGACGATCTTCACGGCGATCTCTTTGCCGGAGGGGGCCGAGTAGCTGACCTCTTCGCCGACCTTGCGGCCGAGAATCGCAGCGCCGAGGGGGCTCTCGGCGCTGTACACGTCGAGGTCGGAGCCATTGGCGAGCTCGCGATTGCCGAGCAGGAAGCGCTCTTCATCTCCGAAGATCGTCGCGGTCACGACCGTGCCGACCTCGACGACGCCGCTCGCCTCAGGAGCCTCACCGACGACGACGTGCTTGAGCAACTCCTCGAGGTCGCGAATCCGGGCCTCCATCTTGCCCTGCTCGTCCTTCGCCGCGTGATAGCCGCCGTTCTCCTTGAGGTCGCCCTCCTCGCGCGCCGCCTCGATGCGCGCGGCGATCTCCTTGCGGCCGGCCACGGAGAGCTGCTCCAGCTCACCCTTGAGCCGGTCGTAAGCTTCCTGGGTCAGCCAGGTCTGGGTGGGCTCGGCCATGACGATCCTCGTTTCAGAATTAATGCGCAAACGCGCCCGAGATACAAGAGAGCGCCCTGAACCATGCAGGGCGCGAACCCCCAGGCTACCAGGGCGCGGTCCGGGTGTCAGATCGGCGCCCAGGGGTTGACTGGGACAGCGATGCACCGCGTTGAGTGCGTGGACTCAGCTCGCCGCCGGCTCCTCGATCACCCAGCAGTCGCGCACTGAAGCGGCCGTCGCGGGGTTCGTGACGACGACCCTCGCCGTCACGGTGTGCGACTGCTGGTCCGTCACCGGCAGCTCCACGATCTTCCAGCCGACGGTCGCCTTCGAGGTGTTCAGCGCCTCGACGGCGCAGGCCACCGGCGTGTTCGGTTCAGTCGTCACCTGAAACTTCATATCGAGGCTGGTGTCGCCGTTCTTCGTGTACCCGATGTCTTGGAACGCCACGCGGTTCGGCTGCTGCCAACCGCTGAACACGAGGAAGGCGATGCCGGCGGCGACGAGGAGGGCCGCGGCCGTCCAGGCGAAGCGGCGGTCGAAGCTGGCCCTGCGTCCGGTGCCGTAGCGATCCTCGAGTGACTGCCGCGCGTCGGTCGGTCGGGCGAGCGCAGCGGCCGGCGTGGCGACGGGGGCGCCCGAGGTGCCTCCGGAGGAGATATCGGCCTGCGGCACGGCAAGCTCCGATCTGCGCTGGGTAAACTGAATCTTCGTTGCCAGAGTACCGGGAAGCTCCCGGGAAGCATGTGAGAGGACCCTCATGACGCTCAGGTTGATCGCGGTGCACGCGCACCCCGACGACGAGTCCAGCAAGGGCGCCGCAACCTACGCGCATTACGTGGACGCCGGTGCCGAAGTGCTGATCGTGAGCTGCACCGGGGGAGAGCGGGGCGACCTGCTCAACGAACTCGTCTCGCGCGACCCGAAGAGCCGGCGAGACCTGCCCGGCCTGCGCCGTGATGAGATGGCGCGAGCGCGCGAGATCATCGGGTTCGAGCACCGGTGGCTGGGGTATCAGGACTCCGGTCTTCCCGATGAGGGGGAGATCGTGCCGGAGACCTCGTTCGCCGGGATCCCGGCCGATGTCTCGGCGGAAGCGCTCGTGCGCATCGTGCGCGAGTTCCGCCCCCACGTCATGATCACGTACAACGAGCAGGGGGGCTACCCGCACCCCGACCACATCCGCTGCCACGACATCAGCCGCATCGCCTGGGAGCTCTCCGGAGACCCCGACGCGTACCCGGAGGCGGGCGAACCGTGGGAGATGTCGAAGCTCTACTACGAAGAGATCTTCAACGCGAAGCGCGTCGAGACGATCTACCAGTGGCTCACCGACAACGACCCGTCGTCGCCCATGATCGAGCAGTTCACCGAGATCCGCGAGTGGATGACGCGTCGCCCCTACGTCGGCACTGCGAGCGTCGACGTCGGGCGTTTCTTCGAGCGTCGCGACGAGGCCCTGCGCGCCCACGCGAGCCAGGTGCCGCCCGACAGCACCTTCTTCTTCTGGCCCAACGAACTGCAGCGCCAGGCCTGGCCGTTCGAGGACTACCGCCTCGCCGCCTCCCGCGTCGCCACGAGCGAGTTCGAAGCCGACCTGTTCCAGGGAATCGAGGAGGGCGCATGAGCCTGTTGAACACCGCCGTGCGCATTGCCGAGGAGACTGAGTTCGATCCCGACACGGTGAGTCCTGGTGTGGCCGGCTTCATCGCGTTCGCGGCGCTCGGCATCGGCATCATCGCGCTCGGCTTCAACATGGTGCGGCGTCTGCGTCGCAACAGCTACCGGGCCGAGGTGCGGGAGCAGATCGAGCAGGAGCTCGCCGAGCAGAACGGGACGGTCGGCAGCGCGGGCACGGACCCGCAGGGGCCGTCCCGGCCGGTGGTCGACCCAGACGCAGACCCGAGCTCCGAACCCGGTGGCGGCCCGCGTGCCGAGCCGGGCGCCGAGCCGCGAGGCTGAACGCGTGACGGGCGGTTGGGCGTCGGTACCGGACGAGCAGAGCGCCGACTTCGACTTCGGCGACGACGAGCGCTGGCCCGGCGAAGCGTGGGGTGCACCGGCACCCGACGATCTGCGTGCGCCCGCCCCCGGAAGCAGTCGTGTCGGCGCGACCGCTCAATCCGGTGACCAAGCGGCGGGCCCGCAGGTCGGGCGAGACCCGCGCGAGGTCCTCGCCGAGGTGTTCGGGTACGACGCGTTCCGCGGCGAGCAGGAAGACATCATCCGGCAGATCATCGGCGGCGGTGACGCGGTGGTGCTCATGCCCACCGGCGGCGGCAAGTCGATCTGCTACCAGATTCCGTCGCTCGTGCGCGAGGGCACCGGCATCGTGCTGTCGCCGCTCGTCGCGCTGATGCACGATCAGGTCGCTGCACTGCAGCTCGTCGGTGTGCGCGCGGCCGCGCTGAACGCGGCGATGTCGATCGAGGATCGCCGCGCCGTCGAGCAGGCGTATCGCGACGGGCAGCTCGACGTGCTCTACCTCGCACCCGAGCGACTGTCGGCACCCGGAACGGTCGAGCTGCTGGCGCAGGGTCGCATCGCGCTCTTCGCGATCGACGAGGCCCATTGCGTCTCCCAGTGGGGGCACGACTTCAGGCCCGACTACCTGCGGCTCGGAGCGCTCGCCGAGCGCTGGCCGGATGTGCCGCGCATCGCGCTGACCGCCACGGCGACGCCCGAGACGCACCGTGAGATCACCGAACGCCTCCACCTGCAGCGTGCGCGGCACTTCGTGTCGAGCTTCGATCGGCCCAACATCCGCTACCGCATCGAATCGAAGCAGAACGCGCGCGCCCAGCTCATCAACTTCGTGCGCGGGGAGCATGCCGGGGAAGCTGGCATCGTGTACGCCCTCAGCCGCAAGCGCGTCGAGCAGACCGCGGCTGCGCTGCGCGACGCGGGAGTCGACGCCGTCGCGTACCACGCGGGGCTCCCGGCGCACGTGAGACTCGATGCGCAGACGCGCTTTCTCCGGGAGGACGGGGTCGTGGTCGTGGCGACGATCGCGTTCGGCATGGGCATCGACAAGCCCGATGTGCGCTTCGTCGCGCACATCGATCTGCCGAAATCCGTGGAGGGCTACTACCAGGAGACGGGCCGCGCCGGTCGCGACGGTCTCCCGTCAGACACCTGGCTCGCGTACGGGCTCCAGGACGTGGTGCAGCAGCGGCAGATGATCGAGTCCGGCGACGGCGATCAGGCGACGCGGGCGAGCCAGACCAGGCACCTCAACGCGATGCTCGCGCTCTGCGAAGGCGTGCAGTGCCGCCGCGTCTTCCTGCTGCGGTACTTCGGCGAGGACCGCGCGGAACCGTGCGGCAACTGCGACGTCTGCCTGACGCCGCCGAAGCTCTGGGATGCGACGATCCCGTCGCAGATGCTGCTGTCGACCGTCATTCGCACGCAGAAGGAGCGCAATCGCACGTACGCCGCCGGTCAGCACATCGATGTCTTGCGCGGTGTCACATCGGAGCGCGCAACGCAGATGCGGCTCGACGAGCTCTCGACCTGGGGCATCGGCACCGAGTGGTCGGTGGCGCAGTGGCGCGGTGTCGTGCGCCACCTGCTCGCAGCCGGCTTGCTCGAAGCGCAGGGCGAGTGGGGTGTGCTCGCTCCGACCGAAGCGGCGAAGCCGGTGCTGCGCGGCGAAGAAGCGGTGATGATGCGCGAGGAGGTCGTCACCCGCGCCTCCTCCGGCGGCCGTGGGCGCGCCTCCCGGAGTGGCGGCGGCGAGAAGCGCTCGGCAGCCGCGGCCGACCTGACGCCGGATCAGGCCGAGATCTTCGAACGCCTCCGCGCCTGGCGGGCCGGCGAAGCGCGCACCCAGGGCGTGCCGGGATACGTCGTATTCGGCGACGCCACCCTCGCCGCCCTGGCCGTGCACGAGCCGAAGACCGACGAAGAACTGCTCGCGATCTCCGGCATCGGGCAGGTCAAGCTCGAGCGGTACGGGGCCGCCGTGCTTGAGACGCTCGCGGCTGGGGGATAGCGGGGCATTGGGGGTGCCGAAGCGGTTCCGGCGGCTACGGTGAGGGATTCAGCGACCGTGAGACCGGATTGGCGGTATCCGCCTCACCGAGGCCCCGCTGCTCACCGAAGCCCCGCTGCTCACCGAGGCCGAGGTCTGTGCCGTTCCGAAACCCCACACAGAGGTGCAGCACATCGCGTGGCACACTGAAGCGCATGGAACGCACGTCCGCCGACACGGCCGCCGGCTCGCAGCTCGCCGGGCGGGCGCTCGTCGTGATGGGGGTCTCCGGCGCGGGCAAGAGCACCGTCGCCGCCGCGCTCGCCGCCGCACGCGGCGGCCTCTGCATCGACGCCGACGACCTGCACTCGGCGAAAGCGGTCGATCAGATGCGGCGCGGCACACCGCTGACCGACGCGGATCGCTGGCCCTGGCTCGACCGCGTCGGCGCGAGCATCACGCGTGCGGCGGGCGAGGGGCATGCGGTGACCGTGGCATGCTCGGCCCTGCGACGCACGTATCGCGACCGACTGCGCGCCGCGACGGCGGTACCGCTGTGGTTCGTGCAGCTCGATGTGCCCCGTGACCAACTGCTCGCCCGCCTGGAGGTGCGCGTCGGCCACTTCATGCCGGCCGGATTGCTCGATTCGCAGCTCGAGACCCTCGAGCCGCTCGCTCAGGATGAGCCGGGCATCACCGTCGACGCGGCGCTGCCGGTGGAACGGATCGTCGCCGTGGTCGCGGCGCACCCGCCTCGCCAGTGAAGGGGTGGGGCGGCGGCACTCCGACCGTGAGCGCTACCGCAGGAAGAACGGGTCGAGCGCGAGCAGGAGCGCCGCCGTCCAGTGGCAGAGGAAGGCGACCACGGTGAGCGCGTGGAAGATCTCGTGGAACCCGAAGACGCCGGGAATCGGGTTCGGGCGCTTCGTGCCGTAGATCACGGAGCCGAGCGTGTAGAGCAGACCGCCGACCACCACGAGCACCATCGCCGCGAAGTTCGCGTGCGCGATATCGACGATGTACATCATGGCGGCCCAGCCGAGCAGCACGTACAGGGGCACGTACAGCCATCGCGGCGCGCCGAGCCAGAACACCCGGAATCCGATGCCGAGCAGGGCGCCCACCCAGACCAGCACGAGCAGCAGCACGCCCTTGTCGAGCGGCAGCGCGAGGAGCGCGATCGGCGTGTACGTTCCGGCGATCAGCACGAAGATGTTGGCGTGGTCGAGACGCCGGAACACCTGCCGCGTGCTCGGCTTCCAGTTGCCGCGGTGGTAGAGCGCCGAGACCCCGAAGAGGAGCATGCTCGAGAGCGTGTAGACGAGGGACGCCCACTTCGCCAGCGGCCCGTCGGCGACGCTGATGAGCACGATCCCCGCCACGATCGTGAGCGGGAAGGTCCCCGCGTGGATCCAGCCCCGCCACGTCGGCTTCGCCTCGCGCGTGGCACCCGGCTGCTCCTGCGGGTGATCGATGGCGTCTTCGAGGAGCGGGATCGAGAGGCGATCGGGTTCGGGCAGCGGTCGTTCCTCCTGCGACGTCATGACCTCGAGTGTATGGTCCCGGCCTCCTCCTCGCGACGGGCGCGCATCAGGTCGAGCCGGTACACTCGGAACGTGAGTGCCCAGCCGTCGAATCCGCGGGCCGGTCTGCTCTACCGGCTGTACCAGCGGCGCCTGCGCCGCGAGATCGATCGGCGCCAGGTTCCCCAGCACATCGCCGTGATCGTCGACGGGAATCGTCGCTGGGCGAAACAGCGTCTCCAGGAGCGCGCCGCCTTCGGGCATCGCGCCGGAGCCCGCAAGATCCCCGAGTTCCTCGGCTGGTGCGAAGAGGTCGGAGTCGGCACCGTCACGCTGTACCTGCTCTCCGCGGACAACCTGGGCGCGCGGGATCGCCAGGAACTCGACGACCTCTTCGGCATCATCGCGGAACTCGCCGAACTCCTCGCCGAGCACCCGGGGTGGCGCGTGAAGCACGTCGGCACGTGCGACGGGCTGTCGTCGGAACTGACCGACGCCCTGCGTGCGGCCGAGCAGTCGACCGCCGATCGTGACGGCCTGCACATCAACCTCGCCGTCGGCTACGGCGGCCGCAGCGAGATCACCGCGGCGATGCACAGCGTCATCGCCGAGCATCAGGCGGCCGGCGGCACCATCGACACGCTCGCCGAGCGATTGACGCCCGAGCTCATCGGTGAGCATCTCTGGACCCGGGGGCAGGCGGATCCCGATCTCGTGATTCGCACCTCGGGTGAGCAGCGGCTCTCCGACTTCATGATCTGGCAGTCGGCGCACTCCGAGTTCTACTTCGTGGAAGCGCTGTACCCGGACCTGCGCGAGGTGGACCTGCTGCGCGCGCTGCGCGACTACTCGTCTCGGCAACGACGGATGGGGGGCTGAACAGATGGTGGGACGCGGATTGCCGGATCTCGCAGGTCAGCGGGTGCTGATCACGGGCGCCTCCGGCGGTATCGGGGGCGGCATCGCACGCGCGTTCGCGGCTGCCGGCGCGCGCCTCGCCGTGCACTACCGCGGCGCGACCCGGGAATCGAGCGATGCCGTGGGCGCGCTCGTGCGGGAGCTGCGTGAAGCCGGCGCTGAGGTCGAGCCCGTGCGCGCCGACCTCGCCCTCGCGGGTGCCGCATCGTCGCTGGTCGATGACGCCGTGGCGGCCCTCGGCGGTCTCGACGGACTCGTCAACAACGCCGGAGTGCAGCCGCTTGCGATGCTCGCCGATACGACGAGGAGCGAGTGGGACGAGGTGCTCGGCACGAACCTCGGAGCGGTGTTCGAGCTCTCGCAGGCCGCGGCCGCGGTGATGCGCGCGACCGGCGGCGACCGGTGGATCACGCACATCGCCTCGATCGAGGCATCCCGGCCGAGCCCGGCGCACGCGCACTACGCCGCGGCGAAGGCGGGGCTCGTGATGCACGCCCGCGCGGCGGCGCTGGAACTCGGTCCGCTCGGCATCCGCGTCAACTCCGTGTCTCCCGGTCTCGTCGACCGACCCGGTCTCGCGGACGCCTGGCCGGAGGGTGTCGCGAGCTGGACGAGCCGAGCCCCGCTCGGCCGACTCGCCACTGCGGCCGACATCGGCGGCGCGTGCGTGCTGCTCGCGTCACCGGCTGCCGGGTTCATCACCGGGCAGGATCTGGCCGTCGACGGCGGCATGCTGGCCACGCCGGGCTGGTGACCGATGACCCTCTTCCCGAATCGAGAACGGAGCTGCGGATGAGCGATTACGAGACGGTGCTGCGCGCCGACGCGATGCTGACGCCTGCGGGTGTGGTCGCCGACGCCGAACTCGCCTTCGACGGCTCGGGACGGATCACGTACGCCGGATCCGCCCGCCCGGACGCGGCGTCGGCGAGCGACCGCGTGGTGCACGAACTCGCGGGGCAGGTGCTCATGCCCGGACTCGTGAACGGGCACACGCATTCCGCGATGACGCTCCTGCGCGGCGTCTCCGACGATGAGGGCTTCATGCCGTGGCTGGCGGCGGTGCAAGCGCTCGAGCAGCATCTCACGCACGACGATGTCGCAGTCGGATTGCAGCTCGCGATGGTCGAGATGATCGAGACCGGCACGACCGCGTTCGCCGACATGTACCACTGGGATGCCGAACTCATCGAGCTGGTGCGCACCGCGGGCATGCGCGCCCTCGTCGCGCTCGCATCCTTCGCTCCGGATGCGGTCGGGTTTCCCGGCGTCTCGCCCTGGAACGGCGCCGATGCGACCGAGCAGACCGAGGCGCTGGCGGCCCAGTACTCTGGCGATGCGCAGGTGCGGATCGCCTACGGCCCCCACGCGCCCTACACGTGCCCGCCCGAGTTCTTGAGCGACATCGCACGGCGGGCCGTCGCCCACGGGATCCCGATTCACACCCACATCTCCGAGTCGGCAGCCGAGGTCGCGCAGATCGAGGAGCGCTACGGGGCGACGCCAGCGGCGCATCTCGACGCGCTCGGACTCTTCGAGGCCGAGGTGCTCGCCGCGCACTGCGTGCACCTGACCGAAGACGAGATCGCACTGCTCGCGCGCACCGGCACCGCGGTCAGCCACAACCCGGTCTCGAACCTGAAGCTCGGCAACGGCATCGCTCCGCTTCCGGAGTGGCAGACCGCCGGGCTGCGCATCTCGCTCGGCACCGACTCCGTCGCGAGCAACAACACGCTCGACCTCTTCGAGGAGATCAAAACGGGCACCATCCTGCACCGCGGGGCGCGCCAGGACGCCGCGGTCGTGCGCGCATCGGACGTGCTCGACATCGCCACGCGGCGCGGCGCCGAAGCGATCGGCTTCCCGGAGACCGGCGCGCTCGAAGCCGGGCGCCTCGCCGACGTGATCGCGCTCGACGTCACGGGATCCGCCGCGATTCCGTTCGAGCCGGCAGCGCTCGTCTCGCACCTCGGCTTCTCCGCGACGGGCGGTGACGTGCGTCACGTCTTCATCGGCGGACGGCATGTGTACGCGGAGGGCGAGCACCTGACGCTCGATGCCGACGCGATCCGCCTGCGGGCCGCCGAGGCTCGCGCGCGACTGAGCGCTGCAGCGCGTACCGACTGAGCGCGCCCTCAACGCATTCCATCCCCCGACACATCGAAAGGTCCTCATGCCCGTCCGACTCCCCGCCGACGCCGAACTTCCCCTGCTGCGCGCCCGCGTATCCGACCTCGCCGACCGAGCACTCGTGGTCGGCGACCCCGGGCGCGCGGCCCGCGTCGCCGAACGGCTCGACGACATGCGGCAGCTCGCCGTGAACCGCGAGTATCACGTCTACGCAGGCACCTGGAAGGGTGTGCCCGTGACCGTGGCTTCGCACGGCGTCGGGGGAGCCGGAGCCGCGGTGTGCTTCGAAGAGCTCGCACGAGGCGGCGTCACCCGCATCATCCGCTCGGGTACCGCGGGCGGCATGCAGTCGGAGATCGTCGACGGCGCCATTGTCGTGGCGACCGGGGCGGTGCGCGCGGACGGCGTGAGCCACCAGCTGGTGCCGACCGAGTTTCCCGCCATCGCGACCCCGGAACTGACGGTCGCCCTGAAAGCCGGTGCTGCCAGTTCCGGGCTCGACGTGCACAGCGGCGTCGTGCTGACGGGCGACATGTTCTACCCGAGCGACGTGATCACCGGAGTCGACCTGCCGCTGTGGCAGCGCGCCGGCGTCGTCGCCGTCGAGATGGAGGCGGCCACGCTGTTCGTCATCGCTGCACTCCACGGCATCGAGACGGGCGGCCTCTTCGCCATCGACGGGAACCCCCTCGCCGCGGCCGACGTCGCGATGGGGGACTACGACCCGTATCGCGAGATCGTCGTGCAGGCGGTCGACGCCGCGCTCACCGCCGCGCTCGACGTGCTGGTGTCGTGAGCGCACCGGCACGCAGCGCGCACTCGTCGTTCTCCGCGGTGCTCTTCGACTGCGACGGCGTGCTCGTCGACTCAGAGACGATCACCATCCAGCTGCTCTCAGAGATGCTGCGCGAGCTGGGATGGGAGATCTCGTACGACGAGACCGTGCGCACCTTCATCGGGCGGGCCCTGGTGGACGAGTGGGAAGTGATCCTCGCGCACACCGGCTTCAGGATCACGGACGCCTGGATCCACGAATTCCATGTACGCCGGGATGACGCCCTGCGCGTCAGCGTGCAACCCGTAGCCGGAGTGGAGGCGATGATCGCGGCGGTCGCCGAGCGCTTCGGCGACCGCATCGCGCTCGCCTCCGGCGCCGATCGCGTCAAGATCGAGATGCAGCTCGACGTCACCGGGCTCGGGCGCTGGTTCGGCGACCGGGTGTTCAGCGGCATGGAGCAGCCCCGCAGCAAGCCGGCTCCCGACGTCTACCTCGCCGCCGCTGCGGCGCTCGGCGTCGACGCCGCTTCGGCGCTCGTCGTCGAAGACACGGTCGCCGGTGTGACGGCCGGTATCGCAGCTGGCGCGACGGTGTTCGGATTCTCCCCGGACAGCCCGGTGCGCACCGACACAGGGATGCTGCGCGGAGCAGGCGCGTCGATCGTGTTCTCAGACATGAGCGAACTGCCCGGTCTGATCGACGAGTGGGCCTCGCGGGCCGCGGCGTAACCCGACGCGGCCCGCAGTGTCAGCCGTTGCGGGCTCCGACGCACTCCCTATGCGATGCGGGAGCGGTCGAACGCGTCGAGGCTGATGCCCTCGGCGAGCACGATCTTCGCCCACTCACGCGCAGAATGCAGGCTGTGATCGCGGTAATTGCCGCAGCTCACTGCTTCCGTTCCCGGCACGTCGTCCCAGGTGATGCGCTCCGCCAGATCGGTGAGCGAACTCTTGATCGCCTCGGCGACCGTCTCGACGTTCGGCTCGCCCCAGGCGATGAGATGGAATCCGGTGCGGCAGCCGAACGGCGAGATGTCGATGAGCCCGTCGAATCGGGTGCGCAGCAGCGCGGCGAGCGAGTGCTCGATGGTGTGCAGGCCCGCCGTGGGAATCTCCGCCTCATTCGGCTGCACCAGGCGGATGTCGAAGTTCGAGATCGCGTCGCCCTTCGGGCCGCGCTCGACCCCGATGAGGCGCACGTACGGTGCCAGCACTTTCGTGTGATCCAGTGAAAAGCTCTCTACTTCGGCAAGTTCGACGTCGCTCATGCGACCCAGTTTCTCATGGGCACCAGAGTATCGAGCGTGGGCACGACATCTCCTGGCATGACGAAACGTGACTCCTGAACGGCGTCGGGGCCCGGGTACGAGAACGGGCCCGCACCCGAAGGTGCAGGCCCGTTCTCCGTACGCGAGCGTTACGCTGCGCGCGCGAGCTCCTTGCGGGTCAGCGCGATCCGCGTGCGGTCGCCCGCGAGGCGCTCTGACACGCTCACGTTCCAGCCGGCGCGATCGAGGCGCTTGAGGTCGCCGCGCGCCTCGTCGAGACGATCGGTCTCGACGACGTAGAGCGTGCGGCCAGAGCTGCGGTAGACCGAGCGGCGCTGGGCCCAGTCGGGCACGAGCATGTCTTCGGCTCCGCTGAGGGAGTGGTAGGGCGTGCGCAGGGGGGCGGCCGCCGGCCGCACGTCTGCGATATTGGGCATACGAGTATGCGAAGTCATGGTGTTCCTTTCGTGGCGCACCGTCACGGTGCGCGATCCCCGAGCAGTTCTCGGGGGTGGGCTCACTGGGAGCCTGCGCTGCTTCGCCGGGGCTGCGTCGGTACAGCCCGTTCGATCTCTTGCGATCGATAGCGGAGCGCAACTGCACCGGTCTCATCGGGGGACCAGCCTCGTCTGAAGGCCTTCGGTGCTCGGTGGGTGTCGCGGCTGGTGACGCAGAGTTGAGGTGATCTCGACGTGCCGTTCAACGGCGATCATGCGTACGGCTCGCGAACCCGACTCCTCATATTAGAACACATTTTCGAAAAGCGCTAGTGTGGGTTCGAAGATGTGGATCAATAGGCGCGTGAGCGCCGCTGGGAGCGCCGATGACTGAACCGACCACCCTGCTCGTGTTCGCACACCGCGACGAGGCTTCGGCCTTCTCCGATGTGGCTCACCTCGTGACCGGAGTGGGCAAGGTCAACGCTGCGGTAGCACTCGCCGCGGAGCTCTCCGAGCGTCCCGTCGATCGCGTTGTGGTGCTCGGAACGGCAGGCGTCGTGAGCGACGGCCCCGAGCGCCCATCGCTCGACGCGGTCTACCAGATCACCGGAGTGGTGCAGCACGACTTCTCGCTGCCGTCGCCGGAGCTGCGACCCGCCGGCGACGCGATCCTGCCCCCGGAGGCGACCGCCACCATCGCGACCGGCGATGTGTTCGTGCAAGACGATGCCCAGCGCGCGACCATCGCAGGCCTCGGTGCGAGCCTCGTCGACATGGAGGCCTACGCGTACGCCAGCGTGTGCGCGCGCTTCGGGGCCGCGCTGCAGATGTTCAAGATCCCCTCCGACTTCGCCGACTCGACCACCACCGACGAGGAGTGGGACACGATCGTGTTCCGCAAGAGCGAGCAGCTCAGGGAGTTCTGGGACACCAGGCTGAGGTAGTTCGCGCGGCCGCCGCGTCAAGGCGGTGGCAGGGCTCCTGCTCGTTCGGTACACCTGAAGGCATCGGTGCGTTCGGTGCCGATGGAAAGGGGAGAACCGGTGCTCATGGAAGCCGACGGGCTCATCGTCGATTGGACGCTGATGCCCACGTACAACACCATCATGTCGCTCGCAGCGGGTGCGGGGCTGCTCTGGATACTCGGGCTGGTGCGCGCGCTTCGCAAACCAGTGGAGTTCGCTCCCGAGGGGTGGGCGCTGACCGCCGGCGTGCTCGGAAGCATCCTGACGCTCACCGGCGCGCATATGACCCTGACCTGGCCGCTCGCCGCCTACTTCCCGTTCGACAACATCATCTTCGGAGAGCCGAGTCTCGGATTCGGCGTCCTGCTGCTGGCAGCAGCCTTCCTGCTGTGGCGCCGCTCCGCCGCCATCACGGCGGCTCCAGACCCGGGGGCGCACCTCGCGCGCACCGCCCGACCACTCGGTATCTTCGTCTTCGGACTGGGTCTCGCGATGTTCGGGATCGCCGCCGCTGGAATGGTGTTCCAGCTCTTCGCCGCGCCGCCGGAAGAGCCCATCTCGGGTGCATTCGCCGAGTACCCGTGGGTGGAGGCGACCTTCATGTCGGGGCTCTTCGCGCTCGTCGGAGTGGGCGCCGTGCTCTTCCCCTTCGCCCTCAGGGGCTTCGATTCAGCCGGACCGAAGCTGCGGCCCGTCGCTCTCGTCGCGGGCATCGCCTGGGGGCTCGCCGGGCTGGCGTTCCTGCTCTTCGGGGCACTCAACTACTTCACGCACATCGGCCTGATCATCAATACGACCGCGTAACGGCTCGCGGATGAGGCCGCACCACGGCCCGATTCGCGCGAGCCGTTCGCATCCCGTAGGATTTTCCGCGGTGACGTGTCCGAGCGGCCGAAGGTGCAACTCTCGAAAAGTTGTGTAGGGTAACCCCCTACCGTGGGTTCAAATCCCACCGTCACCGCCAGATGAGAAGCCCCGGGTCCTTGCAAAGGCGAGGGCCCGGGGCTTCGTGTTCACGGCGGCATCGGTTGCATCAGCGACACCGAGCTACGGCTCGACGCGAACCACGCCGAGTTCGTACGCCCGGATCACCGCGAGAACGCGATTCGGCACTCCGAGCTTCATCAGAATGCGCCCGAAGTGAGCTTTCACCGTCGATTCGGTGACGTGGAGGGCCGCCGCGATCTCTCGGTTGGTCAAACCTCGACCGACGAGTGCGAAGACGTCCCGTTCCCGGTCCGAGAGCGCGTCGAGCTCGTGGGCGCGGGGCGGCGCCTCGTCTCTCGCCAGGTGGGGCACCGCGATCTCGATGAGCTTCGCCGTGACGCGCGGCGAAACGACCGCGTCCCCGGTGACGACCGCGCGCACCGCGGCGATCAACTCGTCCGGGCGCGTGTTCTTCAAGAGAAACCCTGCGGCTCCGGCCTGCAGCGCGCCGAAAGCGTACTCGTCCACGTCGTAGGTCGTGAGCATGAGCACGCGCACGCCGGGATGCCTGGCCGTGATCTCGCGGGTCGCCTCGATGCCGTCGGTCCCCGGCATGCGCACATCCATCAGCACGACGTCGGGGGCGAGCCGCCCGGCCGCCCGAACGGCCTCGACGCCATCTGCGGCCTCGCCGACGACCTCGATGCCGGGGTGCGCGTCCAAGACGAGTCGGAGCCCGTATCGGACGAGATCCTGGTCGTCGGCGATCAGGAGACGGATGACGTCGGAGTCTGCCCCCGCGTTCGTGCCCGAGTGCGCTTCGCTCATTGCTCCTCCAGCGAGAGACGAACAGAGACCTGCCAGCCGCCGCCGGCGAGCGCGCCGGACCGTACCTCACCGTCATAGAACATCGCGCGCTCCTGAATGCCGACGAGGCCTCGACCGTGTCCCACAGCGGCCGGAGCTTCTGCAGAGCGGTCGGTCACCACGATGCGCGCCTCGTGCTCGGTGAACTCGAGGCGAACGCGCACGTCGCGCACGTCTCGCGCGTGGCGCAGCACGTTCGTGAGCGATTCCTGCACGATCCGGTAGACGGTCAGCCCGACAGCCGAGTCCGCTTCGGGCGCCCCCGCCTGATCGAGTCGCAGGGGAAGGCCGGCGGCGCGAAACTCTTCGATGAGTGCCGGAAGGTGGCGCATGGTGGGCGGCTCCGGCATCGGCCGCGCTGCACCTGAGTCGTCGCGAACGGCGGTGAGGAGGCGTTTCACCTCGGACAGGGTGCGTCGGCCGGTCTCCGCGACCCGGCCCATCACACGCCTCGATTCGTCGGGACGCGCGGCCGCAGTGGCTTCGGCTCCGTCGGCGAGCGCGATCATCACCGCCAGACTGTGCGCGATGACATCGTGCATCTCCCGGGCGATGCGCTCCCGTTCGCAGGCCGCTGCGATACTGACGTCCTGCTCCGCCCGTTCCATGATCGCGCGAACCTGCCGATTCCGATGCCCGGCATTGATGCCGAGCAGCGAAGCGATGAGCATTGCGGCGATGAGGACGATCGAGACGCTGAGCCAGTCCGTCGGCCAGCTCTCCCAGTCGACCCGAAGCGCGAGTCCGTGCACCGGCGGGCCGAGGCGCACGCGGAATGCGGTGATCAACGCACCTGCGCAGGCGACGAGCGCTCCGACACCCAGCGCGGCCCAACCACGACGGCTGCCGAACTCCGCCCCCGCGCGGTACAGCGCGACCAACGCGAGCGCGACCTCAGCTCCGGATCCCGCGGCACAGGTGAGGAGCAGGAGACACAGGACGACAGCGAATGCGACGATCGGTCGGCGGCGCCAGAGGCAGAGCGTCGCGGTGCCGGCCGCGCCCAGCAGCACCAGCGGCCCCGCCGGCGTTCTCAGCTCGGACTCGAGCGAGAGGTAGCCGAGTACGGCGGAGATGCTCAGGTAGACCACCAGGGCGAGCACGTCGCCGCGGGTGAAGACGCGTGGGGGCCGGTTTCGCTGCGCGCTCATGCGTCCCGTCTGCGCAATGCGATCGCCCCCGCAGTCAGGGCGAGCCCGGCGGAGACGGCGGCGATCACCCACCCTGCTGCTGTGCTGATGTGACCCGACCACAGGTCGAGGAATGGACCGGAGCCATCGCTCACCCGGCTCATCGCGTCACCGGCATTGCCGAGCAGCGTGATGCGGATGAGGCGAGAGAGCAGGCCGTATGGGAGCACCGAGCTCAGCACCGGGATGAGCAGCGTGGCCGCGAACACGATGATGGAGCCAGCGGTGGTGGACCGCACGAGAGCTCCGACGCCGAGCCCGAACAGGCTGCAGAAGCCGAGGTACGCGGCCGAACCGACCAGCGCCGACGCCACCCCGGGGCCCGTGAGGGGAGCGGCGAGCCCGTGCTCGGCGTAGAACGGATACGTGGCGGCCCACGTGCTGAGCGCGGTGATGAATGCGACTCCGGTGACCGCGGAGCCTGCGACGAGTGCCTTCGCCCAGAGCACGCGCAGGCGATCGGGAACCGCGACGAGGGTGAGCTGAATCGTGCCGGAGGAGTACTCGGCACCGATCATCATGACACCGAGGATACCGGCGATGATCTGCCCGCTGATCACCATGGGCATGGTGACGTCGCCCATCGTCCGTTCGAGTGAAGGGACCGACGGCACTCCCGAGGATTCGAGCGTGGCGGCGAGGAAGAGACTGCCGGTCATCCCGATGAAGAAGATGCCCCCGAGGGTGATCAGTGAGGCGGGAATGCTGAGGAGTTTGATCCATTCCGAACGGAGGACGCAGGCGAATGCGGGGCGGCGGGTGCGCGCATCCGACCGGTGCGTGGGCGCGGTCAATGTCATGAGTTCGCTCCTGAAGGGCTTGTGGTCGCTCGGTACTCGGTCGCCGCTGCGGTGAGCGCCAGGTACGCATCTTCGAGGGACCCCTCGACGGAGGTCACTTCGTGCAGCACGATGCCCGCCGCAGCAGCAGTGCTGGCGACCTGTTCCGCCGACAGGTGCTCGACATCAATCGCACCGTCGGCGCGAATCGACACGGTGACGCCGGGCGCTGTCAGTGCCGCCATGAGACGTTCGACCTCGTGCGTGCGCACTCGCACGGATGACGGGGTCGCGCCGGTGATGACGTCGCGCATCGAGCCGTCGGCAAGGATCGCGCCGCGGCCGATCACGATGAGGTGATCCGCCGTCTGCGCCATCTCGCTCATGAGATGCGACGACAGCAGCACGGTCTTCCCCGCTGCAGCGAGCTGCCTCAGCAAGGCTCGAATCCAGAGGATCCCCTCGGGGTCGAGCCCGTTCGTCGGCTCATCCAGGATGACCGTCTGAGGATCCCCGAGCAGCGCCGCGGCGATACCGAGACGCTGGCCCATGCCCAGTGAGAATCCGCCCACCCGTCGGGTTGCGACCGCATCGATGCCCGTGAGCTCCATGACCTCTCCGACGCGGGCCCGACCGATGCCGTGCGTCGCCGCGATCGAGAGCAGATGCTTGTACGCCGTGCGACGCCTGTGCGCGGCGCGCGCATCGAGCAGCACGCCCACCTCTCGCAGGGGCGCTGGCAGGTCGCGATAGGCGCGGCCGTTGACCTCGGCGATCCCGGCGCTCGGCTGATCCAGCCCCACGATCATGCGCATCGTCGTCGACTTTCCCGCGCCGTTCGGGCCGAGAAAGCCGGTGACCTTTCCCGGTCGCACCGTGAAATCGATCCCGTCGACGGCTGTCTTGTCGCCGTACCGTTTCGTGAGCGTCTGAACTCGAATCATGATGCACCTTTCGCTTGCATCCGACGCTACGGAGAGCCGGGCGCAGGCGCATCGCCCTGGAGTCTGCACATCGCTCCGGCGACCAGTACCTGGGTCTACACGGAATCGGCGGTCACGAGTGCTGCGCTGCCTCGCTCTCCGCGTTGCCCTCCCGCGGCGGGTTGCGGATTCCGAGGAATGAGACGATCGCTCCCGCGAAGAACAGCGCGCCCGTGACGATCGCCGCCGAGTGGAAGCCACGCAGGTCGAGTTGCCCGCCGACGATCGTCGCGAGGAGCGCGATGACGATGAGGCCGGCGACCCGGGAGATCGCATTGTTGACGGCGGATGCGATGCCGCTGCGCTCGGGGCCGATAGCGCCGAGGATCGCGGCCGTGAGCGGTGCGACCATGATGGAGAGCCCCAAGCCCATGACGACCATCGAGGGCAGCACCTGCCACCAGTAGGAGAAGGGATCCCCGACGAGCAGGAGCAGCAGGGCGCCGGCGCCGAGCAGCAAGGGGCCGACGGTCATGAAGAGGCGCGGGCCGTACTTGCCGGCGAGGGCTCCGATCTTGGAGCTCAGGAGCACCATGAGGATGGTGATGGGCAGGCTCGCCAGCCCGGCGAGGGTGGCGGTGAGCGCCGGCCCGTTCGGGTTCTGCAGATACACGCCGATGACGAAGCCGTTGAGCGAGAGCGCCGCGTAGATGAAGAGCGTGGCGAGATTGCCGGTCCAGAAGTTGCGCACGCGGAAGAGCGACAGCGGCAGGATCGGTGAGCTCACCCGCGTCTGCCACCACAGGAAGGCGAGAAGGAGTGCTGTGCCGGCCGAAAGCGGAACCCAGATCACGGGGCTCTCCCAGCCATGCGCGGGCTCTTCGATGAGGGCCCAGACGGCGAGCCCGAGTCCGATGGCGGCCGCCGCGCCGCCGAGCCAGTCGATGCGCACCCCGCGCTGACGGTCGTCGGTATCGGGCAGCTTCTTCAGCATCCAGAGGGTCAGGCCGATGGGAACGACGTTGATGAGGAATACGAGGCGCCAGGAGAGGTAGTCCGTGAATACGCCGCCGAGGAGAGGCCCCACGATCATCGCGCCCGTCGTGACCGCGGTCCAGGCGCCGATCGCCTGCCCCTGCGCGGCGCCGGAGATGCGGGAGGTGATGAGCGCGAGCGAGCTCGGGAGCAGGAATGCGCCGGCCGCTCCCTGCAGGGCGCGCGCGATGATCATCATCTCGGGGGAGACGGCCAGCCCGACGGCGAGCGAAGCGATACCGAAGCCGATGAGCCCGATACGCATGATGAAGACGCGACCGTACGCGTCGGCGATCGATCCGGCGAGGAGCATCAGCGCGCTCAGCGTCACGAGGTACGCGTCGACCACCCACTGCTGCGTGCTGAGACCTCCCCCGAGCTCTTCGGAGATGCGGGGGAGCGCCACATTCGTGACCGACATGTCGAGCGAGGTCACGAACGAGGCGAGAATCGCGATCGTCGTGACGAGTCGCTGCGGTGCGCTCAGGCGCGTATCGGTCATGTGGGCAGGATACGTCGACGAGGGGTGGTCCGGTGGCTCAGCGGAAGACGCGGCTGATGCCGCTGACGAGCTGCGACAGCTGCACCCAGATGATGACGCGGTATGCCGGGCGCAGCACGAACCCGAGCACGCGGTGTCGTCGCGGCCGATCGCCCGCGCGATCCCACGAGAACGCGATCCTGATTCGTGTTCCGTCAGCCTCCGGTTCGAGGGTGATGTCGATGGTTCTGGAGTTCGCGCGCGGAGCGTCGGGGAACGCCAGGTTCCAGACGACGCGCCGCTCGGGTTCGCGCGCGAGCAGCCCGAGGTGCACTCGTCGGAACGCGGGGGCGACCTTGAGCTCCGTCCCATCGGGGCGGGTGGTGGTCGCGCGAGCGCGCCAGCTTCCGCCCAGCTGATCCGTCGTGCCCTCGGGGCTCGCGGCGACGCTTGCGATCGACGGCTCCCACTCGGGTATGCGGGCAGGATCGGCGAGCAGCGACCACACCTCGGCGGTCGGGGCGGGGATGAAGCCCTCGGTGGTGCCGGCCAGGGGGCTCGATGAGCGCGGAGGGCTCTCGGCGTGCTCGTCGATCGATGCCGCGCTGCCGGAGGAAACGAGGTCGTGCTCGATCGCCGCCCGGCTCGCACCGACCTCCTGGACCACCGCCTCGATGAGGCCGCTGGGTTCCGCGAGCAGCTCGGTGAGCACCGCGACCGCGTCCCCAGCATTGCCGCGGGCATTCGCAGCCGTGAAGATGCGCCCCGCGCGGTCGCTCCACGTGTATCCGTCGGTCTCGTGGAAGACGATGCGGCCGGAGTCTGGCTCACCGACGCTCACGCCGAGGCCGGCGAGCTGCGCGGAGTGCTGCGCGGCGACGCCGGCACGAGCGGCTTCGAGGGTGAGGCCGTGACGGCGCAGGACCCGGCCCGCCCGATCTCGGTCGATGGTGAGCGCGAGGAGCAGATGCTCGATGTCGGCGGTGCGCAATCCGACGCGGGAGGCCTCCTCCATCGCGGCGAGCGAAAGACGGTGAGAGGTGTCGGCTGACCGAGTGAACTTGCTCATGCGTGCCTCCGGGGGATGACGATCGCGGGATCGATGCGCTTGGCGTATTTCTTGTGCACGGCCTGGCGGGTCACTCCGAGCGCGTCGGCGATCTGCTGCCAGCTCATGCCGGCGAGCAGCCCTGCCTCCACCTGCCGGAGTTCGAGCGTGTCGGCGAGGGCGCGGAGCGAGGTGACCGCGCGCAGTCCTGCGCGCGGATCGCTGAGGTCGGCGGCGCGCGCCGCGATCTGCGAGGATTCCATGGTGTCAACTTACGTTGCTTGCGCAACTCGTGTCAACCCCGGTTGCTTGCCGGTCCCAGGTTCAACGGTCGAAGAACCCGCGCACGTCAAAACCCGAGATCGCCTCGCCCAGTGATCCGAGCCCGCCCTGCGCAGCGTCGAGTGCGGATCCTGCCGTATCGCCCGCGCCGGCTACGGCATCCTCCACCCCGGGCACCGCGTCGCCGAGTCCCGAAGGCGCATCGCCCGCCGCGAAGTCACCCATCATCGCCTCGGGGTCGAGCCCTCCGGCCAGGGCGTCGAAGTCGATGCCAGCACCGGCGGCTTCAGCGAGGAGCGAACCGCCGATCGACGTCGCGATCGCGCCGCTCGCCACGAGTCCGAGCAGGCCGACAGCACCGGCGCCGGCCGCGAGCGCCCCGCGACCACCGCCGCCGCGTGCGGCGCCCGACGCACCCGAGAGCAAGCGGCGCAGTGATCCCGGGTTGCGTGCTTCGCTCCTCGTCGCGGCACGAGCGAGATCGGCGGGCGCCGTCGAGACGGGGCGCTCGCCTGGCGCGAGGCTGCGGTTGAGGTCCTCCTGCAGCAGTGCTCGCTGCGACGGAGTGAGCTTGGCGAAGGCCTCCGCGTGCACCTGCTCGAGCTGCCCGGGCTCAGCCGTCTCCAGCAGATAGTTGTACCGAGCGATTGCCGCGCGGTCTTGCGGGCTCACCGCAGGCGGTGCAGTGCGGGGCCGGTGCGGATCCGGTCGAACGTCTGCCCCAGGAGCCGAGGGTCGGCTCTGCTGATGGCGCGGTTCTCCCGTCACCGCGTCTGCAGCCCGGTGCACCATCGCGCGCCAATCGGTCGCACCGCTGGACGAACCGCCCTCCTGCGCACCGCGTTCGCCCGCGCCGCGCGAGTCGATCGCCTTCTTCGCCAGGTTGAACATCTTCTTCATATTGCTCATGAGTGGTCCTTTGCCGTGCAGATCGAATGGAGGGGAGGAGCGGGGGAGGCAGGCTTCGCGCTCGCCGCAGCATGCGACGGGGTCACCGGATCACGCCGACGCGTCGAGGCGCGCACCGAGGGCCGGCCATGGCCGGCGGGGGTGCGGCGAAGATGGGCGCGCGGCGTGGTGTGCGGCGTTGCCGAAGGCGGCAGATCGCATGAGAGCGCTCCAAGGGGTGACGTGGGACATCGTCAAGGTCTCCTCCACTGCAAGCAGCTGGCGGTCCGGGATGACACTGATCATCCGTATTGACGAACCCACCACGCGGGAGTACTCCCCTTGGTGCTCACCAACATAGCCGCTGCAGGCCCAGCCCGGCTGGGAAGTGCACCGATCGGGCTCCCGTATGCTCGATGCAGCGCATGGAAAGCCCCGCATCTGCGTGGGCGGAATGATGGAGGCCCAGCCACATGAGTAGTCACACGCACGCACTGCGCGCCAGTCCTCGAGGGCTCTTCCGGGCATTCGCGATCGCTGAGGCCTTCACGTGGGCGGGGCTGATCGCGGCACTCATTCTGCGTGCAACGGACACCGCCGATATCGTCTCCGTTGCGGGCGGCCTCCACGGTTTCGTGTTCCTGTGCTACGGCGTGACGACGGTCTTCGTGTGGGTGAATCAACGATGGCGTTTCGCCGTGGGCGCGACGGGACTGCTGCTCGCGATCGTGCCGTTCGCGACCGTACCGTTCGAAATGATGATCGATCGGAAGGGCTTGCTGAACGGCACGTGGCGGCTCGCGCCCGGCGGCGAGAATCCGCGGAGTTTTCCTGAGCATGTGCAGGCTTGGATTCTGCGCCATGTGATGCTCTCGATCGTCGTGCTGGTCGTGCTCGTCGCGGTGCTGTTCATCACTCTGCTCTGGCTCGGCCCGCCGATTCCGAAGGGCGAGTGACGTCAGCTCCGGTCAGTGCGGACGCCGTCCTGACGCGGAATCGGTCCCAACGAAAAGACCCCCTCACGCAGGAGGGGGTCTTACTGGCGGTGACGGTGGGATTTGAACCCACGGTAGGGGGTTACCCTACACAACTTTTCGAGAGTTGCACCTTCGGCCGCTCGGACACGTCACCGCTAACGAGATTAGCGCATGGAATCGATGAGACGCGAATCGAGGCGCTGCCTCCGCAGGTCCGGCCGTTCTCGCTCCTCGCCGGGCACCTGCGCCTGGCGCACGAGTGCGGCGAGTTCGCCCCGGTCCCCGGCACTGAGCTTCGCCCGGGCGTGGGCGATGTGCGACTCCACGGTCCGCACGCTGCACCGCAGCCGTGACGCGATCGCCTTGTTGCTGAGACCCTCTGCGACGAGGCGTGCCGTCGCCGACTCGCGAGGTGTGAGTCGCACGTGCTCTCTCGCCGGGAGCAGGTCGACTCGGAACCAGGGATCGACGCGTCGGGCCGCCGCCTCGAGTTCCGCGAGCTTCGTGTCGCATCGGTTGACGCTTCCGGTCGCCCGCCGACGCATGAAGATGCGCTTGGCGGCGCGAAGCGCGAAGGCGGCCGGGGCCCAGAAGCCGGCTTCCGTCAGCGCATCCGCGCACTGCAGCAGTGCCACGGGATGCTGCTCGTTCGCCGCCTGGACGTGGGCACGGGCCAGTTTCGCGATGTCGAGGGCACGTGATGCGTCGAGCGGCGATTCGTGCAGATGGTCGTAGCGGCGAACGCGGGAGCCGATGCGATCCAGGCGCCCGCTGAAATAGGCGAGCACCTGCGTGGGGAAGTCATCCACGATGTCCTCGCCGTTCCCGTCGAGATCGACGTGACCGGTCGCCGTGCGGAGGATGGCGCTCCCGGTATCGCGGATCAGTGCTGTGAGGCGCACCGGGAGGAATCGCGGGAGTCGAGCCTCGAAGAGTTCCCATTCGCGCAGCGCTCGAGCCATATCGCCCGACGCGATCGCCTGCCCGACAGCGCCGAGGTGGCCGAGCCAGACCTGGTGCCGCGTCGACGCCGGCAGCGATTCCGTCAACGAGTAGAGTGCGACGTCGCTCCCGTCGGTGTCGCCGAGGTAGAGCGCGAGCATCGCCTCGGTGACGATCGCGGCGGAGAGCAGATCGCGCAGCTCTGGCGGGCTCGATACGGCGATGTCGGTGACTCGGGCGATGCGCTCAGTGCATGTTGCAGGATCGCTCGGGCGCCTGCCGCGCTTGATGTTCTCCAGGTCGATGAGCTGACCGGCGAGGAGTGCCACTTCTCGCGCCGGATGCGTCGTCGCGATGCGGTGCAGCGCTTCGGTGTCGGATCCGACGGGGCCGGTCTCGTTCCATCGAGCGAAGACGAATCGCGCGTCGCGTTCTGACGCTCCGGTGTCGGCGCCGGGGAGCGTCTCGGTGCGCGCCTGCTGCGGAATGGGCGATTCCGCCGAGATCTGGCTCGTGAGGGCGATGGCGGCGATGCGCTGCGATGCCGTGCCGGAAGCGTGTTCGGGAACCGCATTGAGGCTTCGCAGGCCGGCCAGAGCGCCGTGCATGACCGTGGCGGCTCTCGCGCGGTCGAGCGGGTCGAGCGTGGCGCCGAAGCCCGCGCCGCGCACGAGCAGGTCCCGGCACTCGGTTCCTGCGCCGAAGCTCAGGGCGTCGAGCGCGACTCGGCGGAACAGGTCTGCTCGCGCCGGGTCGAGCTGCTGATGGATCTCGCCTCCGTCGGTGATCGTCGTGCAGAAATGCGCTTCGCGATCGGAGAGCGGGACACCGAGGGACTCCTGCAGCAACAGGGTGCGAGCCGCGCGCTGCTCGGCGGAGGCCACGATGTCGGCTTTCGTGCGCACTCGCATGCCCGCCGCGAAAAGCTCGGGGACGCCGTACGTGGTCGGGTCGGTCGGGGTCTGAATCAGAACGCCGTGCGCCACGAGGGATGCGACGGCAGCGCTGCCGACGAGGTCTTCATGACCGAAGAGGGTGCGCGGCTCGAGCTGCGCGAGCGTGGTCGCTGCAGCGATTTCCGCGTCGGTGAGTGATCTCTGGGCCAGTGCGTGGGCGAACTCGAGCGTCGGGATACCCGATTCGCTGATCTGGGTCGGTGCCAGCCGAGGCCAGGGTGTGGCGATCACCGCGCCCTGCGCAGCGAGTCGGATCACCTCGATGAGCCACGCAGGGCGACCCCAGGACATGCTGTGCAGCGCGGCGAGCACGCTGGAGTCGAGCGGAGTCGTCGCCACCTCGACCGCGATCTGCAGCGTTTCAGGCAGCGTGAGCGGGTTCAGGTGCACGTAGCGGGTGACGGGCGCGTCATCGTGCTCGGGGGTCAGCAGCTTCGCCCATTCAGCCGCACGGTGCTCGTCGTCAGTCGAGAGGTCGGCGGCCACCGCGCAGAGCACGGGGGCGCCGTTTCGGATCCGGTCGATGAGCGAAAGGATGAGCTCTGGCGCGGCGTGCTCTGCATCATCGACGAGCACGACGTGACCCGGGGCCTCGTGCTCGATGCTCTCGCGTGCTTGCGGCTCGCGTGCGCTGCACCTGAGTACCGGTCGTCCTGCGGCCTGCAGCGCGCTCGCAACGGCGCGCATGATGTGCGAACGTCCGCTCCCGTGCCCGCCGGCCAGCACGATGGTGCCCGGGGCGCTGAGCTCGTCGACGAGGTGCGCGACCATGACGCTTCGCACCTTGCCTCGTTGCACGTGGCGCATCACACCGTCCCCCTGAAAGACGAACCACCCCCGTGGGCGCTGAGTATCCGCTCAGCACAAACATCTTCTGGGAACACCATAGCCGATGAATAGTCCTGTGGTGAGGGGCTGACATCATGCGAACCGGGCATGCGTCTCAGTAGTGATCAACTGCATCTCAGTATCAAGCGAAGACACTCTCAGGGACGTCCACATCTCGTTACAGCGCTACGCGAAGTCGTAGCTTCAGGGAATACACATAAATAGCCTCGGCGGAGGGGGCTGGACTCTGTCCGCTCCCGGATCTCGCAGTGACGCGGAACATACGTCAGAACGGAAGAGGGGGCCTCCCGTGGGGTACAGAGAAGATCAGCGGAGGAGAAGGTTCGGCAGAGCCACTCGTCCCCTAGCAGTGGGATTGGCGGCGGTGACTGCGCTCGCCTCGGCTTCGGCCTTCGGTATGACCGCCGCGGCGGCAGACGTGCAGGCGCCGAGCGCAGAGGCAGAATCAACCGGCCACGGGCACGGTCTGTGGATCGACGGGCTCGGGCTGGACGTCGCGAGCACCGCCTCGACCTCGACGGAGTTCCCCGACGTGCCGGGACCGGCCACGAACGGTCTGGATCTCGATCTCCTCCAGTCGGCGACGGTGAACGCGAATGGCATCAATCTCCCGCTGCTGAGCGATGGCACCAACGGCGGCCTCCTCTCACTGGGTGATCTCGGGGCGCTCTCGAGCTTCTCGACCTCGCCCTCGGCGACCTCCTCCATCGCATCCTCGGGCATCATCACCGAAGAGGGCGCGATCGATCTCGGGCCGGTGAACGACCCCGATAGTTTTGCTCCGGCCCAACTCGACGCGAGCGCGCTCGTGCGCCAGGTGCTCGGCGATGCCGTCGCCGACGAACTGCTCAACGAGGCCATCCTGAGCGTCGGCGCACTCGCATCCCGAGTCGAAGCTGAGAACGGCGCGGCGACATCGGAGTACTCACTCTCCGGCCTCGATCTCGAGCTCTCGAGCCCGGCCGTCGGCGGACTCGTCGACGATGTCGACGCACTCGCCGGGGGCCTGCTCGTTGACGTCGAAGCTCTGCTCGCCGAGGGCGGGACGGTCTCGAACCTTGTCGGAGGCCTCGTCGACACCATCGACGCACTTCCTCTGGTGAGCGCGTCACTGAATGACCTCGACCTCGACACCTTGGCGCTCACGACAGAACTGCGTACTCAGCTCCTCCAGACACCCCTCGAGAACTCTGACGGCAGCGTCACCGTCGACCTGAGCGACGGCACGATCACGGTGAATCTCGACGAGCTCGCCGTGAGAGGTCAGCCGGGCGAGAGCCTGAGCACTCTCGCGCCCAATACGAACGCGCTCAGCGGTGCGACCGTCACAGCGATCCTTGACGGGGTAACCGATGCTCTTCTGGGAGATGGGCCGAATTCCCTCGTGACCAAGGCAGTCACGCTGATCACGGAAGGTATTTACGGGGTGGGCCTCACGGTCGATATTCAGGCCGAGGTGAGCCTGACACCCCTCGTGCCGCTGGTCGATGCGCCGATCTTTATCAGGGGTGAGCTCGGCGGCGTCCTCGGTGCCCAAGGATACGATCCTCTCGCCCTGGATGTGAGTGGAATCAACGTAGCCGGTATCCCCGTCGGTACGGTACTGACACCCATCACCGATGCGTTGAGCGGCGCCGTGACCTCGATCACGAGCGCGCTTGTTCAACCGGTCACCGACGCGGTCGCAGACATCCAGCCGTCGCTCGTCGAACTCCTCAACCCGATCGTGACCGAGCTGCTCGACGATGCGCTCGAGCCGGTGCTCACGGAGGTGCTGGCGATCACGATCAACCAGCAGCCGGAGACGAGCGATCTGGGAGCGGACGGCTTCACCGTGCGCGCCCTCAGTCTCACGCTGCTCCCGCTGCTCGGCGACAGTTCCGTGAACGTGCAGCTCGGCTCCGCCTCCGCGTTCGCGGAAGCGGCAGCCGCGACGCTCGCCGCATCACCGAATCCGGTCGTGCAGGGCGGCGTCGTCACGCTGACCGGCACCGGCTTCACCGAAGATGAGGACGTCACTGTGACGTTCCCCGACGGGACCACTGAAGTCGTCGTCGCTGGTGCCGGTGGATCGGTCACCGCGACGTGGGATGTGCCCGAAGATTACGCCCCCGGAACCGTGAACTTCTCGGCTGCGGGCGGCACGAGCGGGCTGACCGCGACGGCGTCCACTCAAGTCGTGGCGGCCTCCTCAGCGACCCTCGATGCGGCCCCCGATCCGGTCGAGCAGGGCGGCACCGTGACCCTTACCGGCGGCGGCTACGAAGACGGCGAAGACGTCTCGATCACGCTTCCCGACGGCGTCATCACGACGGTCACCGCTGAAGACGATGGAACCTTCACGACCACGTGGGCAGTTCCCGCGAACTTCCCGGTGGGCGCTGCGAACTTCTCCGCCACGGGTGTCACGAGCGAACTGACCGCCGCGGCGAGCGTTCAGGTCGAGGCAGCAGCAGCGGCGTTGCTCGAAGCGTCACCCAACCCGGTGGCGCAGGGAGGCACCGTGACCCTCGCGGGAGGCGGCTTCGAAGGCTCGGAAGGCGTGCTCATCGAACTTCCCGACGGAACGACGACCACGGTGACCGCGAATGAAGACGGCGCGTTCTCCACGACCTGGGTCGTGCCGGACGACTTCGCCGAGGGCGACGCGACCTTCACCGCGACCGGCCTGCTGAGCGAACGAACGGCTACTGCGACGACCGAGGTTGTTGCGGCGGTCGAGGCCACGCTCGATGCCAGCCCGAACCCTGTGCTGCAGGGCGGCACGGTCACGCTGACGGGCGGCGGATTCGCCTCCGGCGAGGACGTCACGGTGACCCTGCCCGACGGCACGACGCGAGTGGTACCGGCCGAGCTGGACGGTTCGATCAGCACGACGTGGGAGGTGCCGTCCGATTTCGCGACGGGCACCGCGACGTTCACCGCTCTGGGTGAGGAGAGCGGAGCCACGGCGACCGCGACGACGGAGGTCGAGGCGGCTCCGGTGGCGACGCTCGAAGCGACTCCGAACCCGGTGGAGCAGGGCGGAACGGTCACGCTCACCGGCGGCGGATTCACCGACGGCGAGAATGTGACCGTGGTGTTCCCCGATGGCACCGAGGAGATCGTCGTGGCCGGCGAGGACGGCTCGATCACCACGACCTGGGAGGTTCCGGCGGACTTCGAGCCGGGCGAAGCGACCTTCACCGCAACGGGTGAGACCAGCGAGCTGACCGCGACCGCGACCACGGTCGTCGAGGCGGCGGCGGATGCCGATGTGAATGCGAACGCTTCGGCTTCGGCTTCGGCTTCGGCTGATGCGGCGGCTGACGACGATGCCTCGGCATCGGCTCAGGCGGCGGCACAGGCTGCGGCGAACGCCGATAACACGAGCGACGCTTCGGCGGCTGCTGATGTGACGGCGAACGCGGCGGCTGAGGTTGCGGCGACGGCGGATGCGTCGTCGGAGGCGTCGGCTGAGACGAACGCTGCGGCTTCGGCTGCGGCGACGGCGAGTGCCGATTCGACGGCGGATTCCGCGTCGGATGCTGATGCGTCGGCGGCGGCTTCGGCTGCGGCGAACGCTGATGCGTCGTCGGCTGCTGATGCGGCTTCTGAGGCGGCTGCTGAGGCGACGTCCTCGGCGGATGCATCGTCTGCGGCATCGGCTGACGCGACCGCTGATGCGGATGCCGATGTGAATGCGAACGCTTCGGCTTCGGCTTCGGCTTCGGCTGATGCGGCGGCTGACGACGATGCCTCGGCATCGGCTCAGGCGGCGGCACAGGCTGCGGCGAACGCCGATAACACGAGCGACGCTTCGGCGGCTGCTGATGTGACGGCGAACGCGGCGGCTGAGGTTGCGGCGACGGCGGATGCGTCGTCGGAGGCGTCGGCTGAGACGAACGCTGCGGCTTCGGCTGCGGCGACGGCGAGTGCCGATTCGACGGCGGATTCCGCTTCGGATGCTGATGCGTCGGCGGCGGCTTCGGCTGCGGCGAACGCTGATGCGTCGTCGGCTGCTGATGCGGCTTCTGAGGCGGCTGCTGAGGCGACGTCCTCGGCGGATGCATCGTCCGCGGCATCGGCCGACGCGAACGGCGATGCCGATGGTGCTGAGCTGACGCTCTCCGACCCGGCCGACCGCACGGTGACGGAGGGTGAGGACGCGGTCTTCACCGTCGAGGTGCTCTCCGGCACAGCGACCTCGATCGTCTGGGAGGAGTACACCCCGGTGACGCCGTCCGACGCGGCGACGGAGGGCCTCCAGCCGCTCGCGGTGGGAGCCTGGTCCCCGACGGACGAGGTGGTGTCGCAGGACGGCAGCACCCTCACCGTGGAAGACGCCGAGCTCGTGGAGAACGGCACGCTCTTCCGGGCGGTCGCCACGGATGGCACGACGACGGTCACGAGTGACGCTGCAGAGCTGACGGTGCTCGCGGCCGGAGCCGCCGACGCCGATAGCAGCGCGGGCGGAGCGGCCGACGCCGGTGGAGCGGCGGACGCCGGTGGCACGTCCACGGCGAGCGGGTCCTCCAGCGCGAGCGGGTCATCCTCCGCCAGCGCCTCGGGTTCGAGCAACGCCTCGGGCGGTGCGAAGTACCTGAGCAACACGGGCGGTGAGAGCCAGTTCGGTCTCGGCATCGCCGGGCTGCTGCTGGTGCTGGCCGGTGCCGGTGTCGCAGTGACGGTTCGCCGTCGCAACGCGGCACGGCACACCTAAGCGGTACTCATGAAGGCGTGCGGTCGGGGAAGCCCGGCCGCACGCCTTCGTCATTGACACGCGCGACCCGCGGGTGCCGCGGCGGTTCTCTCAGTGATAGGTTCGCCAAGACTGCCCGCACTCCCTTCCGGCAAGACAGGAGCAGGTGTGATCCCTGAATCGACGCAACCGAGCGCGCGACCCGCAGTGAAGCTGTGGGTCCGGCTCGTGGCCTGGGCGGCAGTGCTGCTCGCCGCCTGTCACATCCTCGCATCATTCTTATGGATCGCGCCGTACTCGGCGAACGCTCGAGAGGTGATCCCGGGGAATGCGCTGAGCTCGTACATGCTGCCCATGTTCGGTCAATCCTGGAGCGTCTTCGCGCCCGAACCGGTGAACGGCGACTATCACTTCAACGTACGCGCCACGGTGGAGAACGACTCGGGAGAGCGCACCGAGACGGGCTGGGTCAGCGCGACAGACGTGGAGCTCTCGATGATCCGCTACAACCTCACTCCGCCGCGGGCGGGCATTCAGTCGACGGAAGTCGCGTCGAGCTTCAAGAAGTCGTTCGACGCGCTCACTGAAGTGCAGCGCACCACCGCCGCGGGCGACTTCATGACCGCGGAATGGGAGGTCGGATTGCGTGCTGCGCTCGAGAACGGAGCGAAGAACTCCGGGCTCGATCCTGCAGCGATCGAGAAGAATGCTGGAGCAGTCGATCAGTTCATGGCCGACGAGCGTCGCTCGACCGCCTACGCGACGCAGGTGGCGAAAGCCGTCTGGGGCGACGAGGTCGTGTCGGTGCAGTACCGCGTGAGTCGCCAGAACATCATCCCGTTCGCCGAACGCCACAACCCCGAGGCGAAGCGCCCCGAACCCTCGGTCGTGCTGCCCGGATGGCGACCGCTGGTCGTGGAAGAGGGACAGAACGAGGGCAACTTCGCCGACGTGTTCCGGCCGCAGTTCGAGAGGATCTCAGAATGACCGACCAGCGCCCCGCTCCCGCCGGCCGGTTCGGCGCATTCCTCGGCAGCCTGATCGCTGCGGTCTGGTCGACCGTCGCACTCACCGTCGGTCGCGCCTTCGACTTCGTCGAGCACTGGTTGTTCACGGGCAAGAAGTCGCTCTACGGGCTCGCCGTCACGCGCATCGTCTTCGGATGCACCGCGCTCGGCCTGCTCGCCGCGAACTTCGGCACGCGCCTCTACACATTCGGCTCCGGATCGGCATGGAACGGAGAACTCGCGCAGCCGGTCAGCGATTTCCCGAAGGTCTGGATCTTCAGCGCGTTCCACGCCGTCGCCGGCAGCGACGTCGCGTTCACGCTCCTGTACCTCTTCCTCGGGGCGCTCGCCGTGCTCTTCCTGCTCGGCTGGCGATTCCGGATCGTGCTGCCCCTGTTCTTCGTACTGTGGATCAGCTTCATCGAGATGAACGACATGGTGGGCGATCAGGGCGACAACATGTTCCGCATCGCGCTCATCCTCATGTTCTTCGCGGATCCCGCGGCCCGGTGGTCGCTCGACGCCCGACGGCGCGCGAAGCAGGAGTGGTTCCCCGCTGGATCTTCGGGAAATCAGATCGGCACGGTGCTCCACAATCTCTCACTCGTCGCGCTCACCGCCCAGGTCACGTTCGTGTACGCGTCAGGCGGGCTGTACAAGGCCCAGGGCGCGCCGTGGGCCGAGGGGTACGCGGTCTACAACCCGCTGCAGACCATGCGGTTCGGCACGTGGCCGATTCTGAGCGACATCGTGACGGCGTGGGGGCCGGCCGTCGCGATCGGCACCTGGGGATCGATTCTGCTGCAGGTCGCATTCCTGTTGATGCTGCTGTCGCGGCCGACGCGCTTGTTCGCCCTCTTCGGGATCCTGAGCTTCCACATCGCGATCGGGGTGCTGATGGGCCTGCCGTGGTTCTCGCTCACGATGATCGCGATCGATTCGATCTTCATCCGCGATCGAAGCTGGAAGCACCTCAGCGATGCGGTGTCGCGGCGCTGGAGACAGCACATGCGCGGTGATGCGGGGTCGTCGACTCGGGAAGCCGGGCGGTCGGCCGCTTCCGATCGAGCTGAGCCCGCGGAGAGCTCCGAGCTGCCCCCGCAGAAGCGGGCCAGCCGGAAGGTGGCCGCGCCGGGATAGGTCGGTGCGGTGGCGACGGCGCGTCTGCAAGCGGGAGCGGTGCTACTCCTTCGCGGCTCGCTCGGCGATGCGCAGATCAAGCGGAAACTCGACGGCGCTATCGCCGAACAGCAGCAGACCGGCTGCACGCGCCGATTCGCGCACGGCCGCTGCGACGGCGTCGGCGTGGGCGACGGGCGCGTGCACGATCACCTCGTCGTGCAGGAAGAACGCGAGGTGGGGGCGTCGACTGAAGATCGGCCCCGAAGCCCGAGCGGCCTGAGACACCTCAACGGGTGCGAAGGCGGCAAGCCTCTGTCGAAGATCGGCGATCCAGCACAGCGCCCACTCAGCGGCTGTTCCCTGGACGACGAAGTTGCGGGTGAACCGACCGCGATCCCGTGCGGCGCGGCGGGCAGCGGCCTCGTCCCGCCCGGTCGCATCCGGCATGCTCGCGCTCGACTGCACGTGCTCCCACTCCTGGCCGGGCGGCTGGGTGCTGCGGCCGAGCCACGTCGACACCCGCCCTCCGCGCGCGCCCTCCGCAGCAGCCTCGTCGACCAGATCCATCGCGGCCGGGTAGGCGCGGCGCAGTCGCGGAACCAGGCGTCCGCTCTCTCCGGTCGTCGCCCCGTACATGGCGCCGAGCATCGCGAGTTTCGCCTCCTGCCGCGTCGCTACGGCGCCGCTCTCGACGATTCCGGCGTAGAGATCCTTCCCCGCGCCGGCCTCGGTCATGGCGCGATCTCCTGCCATGGCGGCGAGTACCCGAGGCTCCAGCTGAGCGACGTCTGCGGAGACGAGGGTCCACCCCGGGTCGGCGCGGAGCGCCGGACGCAACTGGCGCGGGATCTGCAGGGCGCCGCCCCCGCTCGACGCCCAGCGGCCGGTCACCACGCCTCCGGGAACGTAGACGGGCCGGTATCGGCCATCACGCACCCACTCGTCGAGCCAGGCCCATCCGTTGGCGGTCAACAGTCGCGCGAGCTTCTTGTAGTGGAGCAGCGGTGCGATCGCAGGGTGCTCGTGCTGCGCGAGCTCCCACTGGGAGGTTGAGTCGACCTCGATTCCCGCCGCCCGGAGCACCCGCAGCAGTCGTGGGGGCGAGTCGAGCGGGGCGTCAGGGCTCCCGAGTTCGCGTCGCACGATCGCTCCCACCTCGAGCATGCGCGCCGGTTTCGCATCGGGAGCGGGCCGGGGGCCGAGCGCCTCGGAGAGGACTCGGTCGTGCTCGTCGACGTCCCAGGGGACACCGGCCGCCGACAGCTCTGCGGCGATGAGGGCCCCCGCCGATTCTGCGGCGAGGAGCAGGCCGAGCCGCCCGGGCTCGCGCGCGCTGGCGAGTGCCGACCGCTGTCGGTCGAGTTCGTCGAGCGCCTCCGCCAGGCCGTCGGGCACCCCGCGGGATCGCCGTGGTTCGGCGACCACGTCGAACAGGGTCGGTGGCGCATCGGCCGGCGGCGCGACCGGGGCGGTCTCGGCCTCGGGCGGCGCGTTCCACTCGGGCGCGCCCCGCAGCTGCGCCGGCTCTCCCACGGAGCCTGCGTGACGCAGAATCTGATGGCAGAGTCGGAGATCGTGGCATCGTTCGACGCGCACTCCGGCAGCGAGGAGCGGCGCGTACTGGCGAGCCGTGTCATGCCAGACCCAGCGCAACGACGCCGCCCGTTCGCGCTGCTCGACGAAGTCGGCGAGCCGATCCAACGCGATCGAGACCGCGGCCGAACGGGCGCCATCGGGCGCGAGCTCGACCGCGCCCCAGCCACCGCGCGCGTCGCGACCGATGACGCACCAGCGGGCGGCTGTGCCATCGGCGGAGGATGCAGTGGCGAGTTCGGGCACGTTCTCACCGTAGTGCCGACCGCCGACAGTCGCCCCGGATGCTCTCGGGGCCGGCCCAGCGACTCGGCGCGGGAGCTCCCGCCGCCGCGATGTCCGTGGCCGCCAGTAGGCTCGCAGCATGGCGAAATCAAGCGGCGGATACACCTGCACCGAGTGCGGGTGGCAGACCTCGAAGTGGGTCGGGCGGTGCGGTGAATGCCAGCAGTGGGGCACCGTTGCCGAACAAGCTCGCGCCGGAGCATCGCTCGCGCGCACCACGCGTGCGGCCGCGCCCGCGGCCGGCCGGGAAGCGCGTCCCATCACCGAGCTGCAGGGCGATGCCGTGCGGCACCGGCAGACGGGAATCGGCGAACTCGACCGTGTGCTCGGCGGCGGGGTCGTGCCGGGAGCGGCGATTCTCTTCTCGGGGGAGCCGGGGGTCGGCAAGTCGACGTTGCTGCTCGATGCCGCGGCGCGCGCCGCATCGACTGGAGCGCGCGTGCTCTACGCGAGCGGGGAGGAATCGACGGGGCAGATCCGCATGCGCGCCGAGCGCACCGGGGCGATGCACGACACGCTGTACCTCGCGAGCGAGACGGATCTCGCGACCGTGCTCGGCCACATCGAGACCGTGGATCCCGCGCTCGTCATCGTCGACTCCGTGCAGACGATGGCGAGCGATCAGGTCGACGGCGGGGCCGGCGGCCCGGCTCAGGTGCGCGAGGTCGCGGCCGCGCTCATCAGAACGGCGAAAGAACGCGGAACACCGGTGATCCTCGTCGGGCACGTGACCAAGGACGGGTCGGTGGCCGGCCCGCGCCTGCTCGAGCACCTCGTCGACGTGGTGTGCCATTTCGAGGGCGACCGGCACACGTCATTGCGGTTTCTGCGCACGCTGAAGAACCGCTACGGTCCGACCGACGAGGTCGGCTGCTTCGAGATGACGGATCGCGGCATCTCCGAGGTGCCAGACCCGAGCGGCTTGTTCCTGAGCCGCCCGGGGGCTCCGGTGAGCGGCACGTGCGCGACCGTCGCGATGGAGGGTCGACGCGCGCTGCCGGTCGAGGTGCAGGCGCTCGTCGCCAAGAGCGCGACCCCCAACCCCCGCCGAGTGACGAGCGGCGTCGATCAGTCGCGCGTCGCCATGATCCTCGCGGTGCTCGAGCGGAGATTCGGTGCGCGTCTGCACGACCAGGACGTCTACGTATCGACGGTCGGCGGGGTGAAGCTCGCCGAGCCCGCAGCCGATCTCGCGATCGCGCTCGCGGTGCTCTCTGCGATCGCCGACCACCCGCTCCCGCATGATCTGGCGGCTTTCGGCGAGATCAGCCTCGCCGGCGAGGTGCGGCCCGTCGCGAGCGGAGCACAGCGCTCGTCGGAGGCCGCCCGGCTGGGGTACGTGCGGGTCGTCGACGCGTCAGTGGAAACCCTGGATCGCGCGAGGCGCAAAGCTGGGTTCTAGGGTCATCAGAGGGAGCTAGACTTGCACATCGTGAGCAACAACACCGTAGACGTCGTCCTCATCGGTGGCGGCGTAATGAGCGCCACGCTGGGTACGCTGATCAAGCAGGTCCAGCCCGATTGGTCTATCGAGATCTTCGAGTCCCGCACCGAGGTCGCGACCGAGAGCAGCAACGCGTGGAACAACGCGGGCACCGGTCACGCCGCCCTCTGCGAGCTCAACTACATGCCGGAGGGCAAGGACGGGAGCCTGTCGGCGGCGAAGGCCATCGACATCAACGAGCAGTTCCAGCTCTCCCGTCAGTTCTGGTCGTCACTCGTGGAGCGCGGGATCCTCGGAGAACCCTCCTCGTTCATCAATGCGACCCCGCACATGACGTTCGTGCGCGGGGCCGAGAACGTCGACTACCTCCGACGCCGCTGGGAGCTGCTGCGCACCGAGCCGCTCTTCTCCGACATGGAGTTCAGCGAGGACCCGGAGCAGATCGCGGAGTGGACGCCCCTGCTGGTCGACCGCCGTTCGAAGGACGAGGTCTTCGCTGCGACGCGTTCTGAGAGCGGAACCGATGTCGACTTCGGCGCTGTAACCCGGCAGCTCATCTCGCACCTCGTCTCAGAGGGGGCCGGGCTGAGCCTCGGGGCAGAAGTGCGCAAGCTCCGCCGGCTCGACGACGGCACCTGGGACGTGTACGTGCGCAACCGCTCCGGCTATACCACGACGATCGTGAACGCGAAGTTCGTCTTCGTCGGAGCCGGCGGCGGAGCGCTCTCGCTGCTGCAGTCCTCCGGCATCCCCGAGATCAAGGGCTTCGGCGGCTTCCCGATCAGCGGCAAGTTCCTGAAGACCAGCAATCCCGAGATCGTGCGCGCGCATCAGGCCAAGGTCTACGGGAAAGCCGCGGTCGGCGCACCGCCCATGTCGGTTCCGCACCTCGACACGCGCGTCGTGGACGGCGAGGAGAGCCTGCTCTTCGGGCCGTACGCCGGGTTCAGCCCGAACTTCCTCAAGAAGGGCTCGTGGTGGGATCTCCCCGGATCCATCCGGCCGCACAATCTCGGACCGATGCTCAAGGTCGGACTCACCGAATTCGCTCTCGAGAAGTACCTGCTCGGCGAGCTCCTCGCGAGCCGTGAGAAGCAGATGGAGACGCTTCGGGAGTACATGCCGACCGCGCGCACCGAGGACTGGGAGATGATCGAGGCCGGTCAGCGCGTCCAGGTCATGAAGAACGACCCCGAGAAGGGTGGCATCCTGCAATTCGGCACGGAGGTGATCACCGGCGGCGACGGAACGATCTCCGGCCTGCTCGGCGCATCTCCCGGCGCATCGACGGCGGTCTATGCGATGCTCGGCGTGCTGCGCAAGTGCTTCCCCGAGCAGTTCACGAGCACCTGGGAGTCCGTGTTCACCGAGCAGATCCCGGCGCTTAAGACGGGCGGCCTGAACCACGACCCCGAGCTCGCTGCGGCATCGCTCGCTCACACCTCTCAGGTCCTGGGCCTCGTACCGGCGCCCGCAGAGCACGTGACCGAGCAGGAAGCGGCCTCGACCGAGCAGGCGGCAGTGCGGTCCTGACCGTCCCGTCAGCGGTGCAGGGCGTCGCCCTGCGCTGCTCGGCGTCGCCCAGCTCGGCGTCGCCCAGCGCTACTCGGCGATGAGAGCTTCGACGAACTCCGCCGTCTCGGCCCAGCCCGTGACGGCGTGGCATGAGACGCCGAGTGCGAGCACCGGGTAGTCGTTGCCGTCCTCGTCGAGCCGATCGCCGACGAACAGCATGTCGCTGAGCGGGACCCCCGTGTATTCGACGAGCTTCTGCATGCCGTAAGCCTTATCGATCCCGCGACGCGTGATGTCGACCGAGGTGGAGCCACCGCTGCGCACCTCGAGGCCGGGCAGGCGGACCGCGACTGCGGCGCGGAGGGCGCTCTTCTTCGCCCCCGTCGGGTCCCAGGCGTGCTTGACCTCCACCGGGGCGCGCTGGCCGAGAGCGGAGAAGGTGATTTGGGATCCGCGATCCTCCAAGACGTCCCCCCACGATTCCCGCTCCCAGAGGCCCAGACGCTCAGCCTCCTCGCGGAGCGCGGTCAACGCGTCATTGCGCTCTTCCTCAGTGAGCTCCTCCTGATACACCGTCGCCCACTGACCGCGCTCGCGCCGCTCATACCTCGTGCCGCAGGTCGGAAGCAGGTGCAGCCGCCCGAGCATCTCCTCCGTCACGCTCGCCACCCCGTCGAGTTGCGTCACCAGCTGAGACTCGAACTGCTGGAAGTTGCCCCCCGAGATCACCGCGACGCTCGTGCGTTCGAGCAGCCGGGCGAACACCGCGAGCATGCGGGGGTCGAGCGGGGACTTCGAGGGTGCAAGGGTGTCGTCGAGATCGAAGGCGATGATGCGCGGGAGTTGAGTCACGTGAAGATTCTTCCACGTCGCGCCGCACCGACGGCTCGCCGGGAGCTCACGGCTCGGGAGACGGCTATTCGTCGTCCAGCGACGGCAACGATGTCGCGTTCGCGTAGAAGCGCACGTCCACGCGTTCGAGCCCGGTGCCCTCGAACACGATGCGGTAGCTGCCAGGCGACGGCACCCGCGCCTCGTTCAGCGGGAAGACCATCGGGATGTACCCGAAACTGTCATTGCCGCCCCCGAGGCTGAACGTGCCCTCCACATTGAAGAGTTCAGCACCGCCGACAGCGGGCTCGCATCGGGCGCGGAAAGAGCGATCCGGATCCCCGCGACGCGCCTCGTTCTCGTCGTACTCGACGACCACGACGAGGGTCGCCCCGAGCATCGCCGGGTACTCCTCGCGGTTGATCGTGTTGATGAAGCCGGAGAGAACGCCGAGGGTTCCCTCACGAACGTTCGCCGCATCCGCGAGAAAGGCCGCTGCGACACGCATATGCGTCTCCTCTTCTACCTCGCGCTCACCGCGCGAAGTTGCTCAGCGCGGACCGCCCAGCGCGATCGGCGCGATGCTAGTGCTGCCCGGAGAAATCGATCGGCGACTCTCCGGTCACCGCGGAGACGACGACGAGCGCCAGTGTCGCCGCAGCCGTACCGACGAACACGACGCAGTAGAACAGTGCGACGGCGTCGAAGATCTTGTTGAACATCGTGGGCCTCTCTGGGTGGCAGCAGGTCGGATTCAGCCTACCGTGGACGGAGACGCGAGGAGACCCCCGCCCGGAGCGAATCGGCGTCGAGCGGCTCGTCTCGCGCAGCGCCGGTGCGCGTCTAGACTGAACCGGGTGACCCGACATTTTCTCCGAGACGACGATCTGAGCCCCGCCGAGCAGCGCGAAGTCCTCGAACTCGCCGCGCGACTCAAGCGAGAGCCGTTCTCGGAGCGTCCGCTGGAGGGACCGCGGTCCGTGTCCGTCTTCTTCGACAAGACGTCCACGCGCACCCGCTTCAGCTTCGCGGCGGGCATCGCCGAGCTCGGCGGATCGCCCATCATCGTGAACCCGGGTGAGGCGCAGCTCGGCGTGAAGGAATCGATCGGCGACACCGCGAAGGTGCTCTCGCGTATGGTGTCGCTCATCGTGTGGCGCACGTTCGACCACCGCGGACTGGAGGAGATGGCGGCCGACGCGAGCGTGCCGGTCATCAACTCGCTCTCCGACGACTTCCACCCGTGCCAGATCCTCGCCGATCTGCAGACCATTCAGGAGCGGAAGGGCGACCTCGCCGGTCTCACCGCGACGTACCTCGGGGATGCCGCGAACAATATGGGGCACTCCTATCTGCTCGGATTCGCGACCGCGGGCATGCATATCCGGATCGCGGGGCCGGAGGGCCACCATCCGCGTCCCGACATCGTCGCCGACGCCGAACGGATCGCCGCTCAGACAGGCGGAAGCGTTGAGATCTTCACCGACCCGGCGCGTGCCGTCTCGGGCGCTGACGCCGTGATCACCGACACGTGGGTGTCGATGGGCCAAGAAGCCGAGAAGGCCGAGCGCATCGAGACCTTCGGCCCGTATCGCGTCACCCCCGAACTCATGTCGGATGCCGCGAGCGATGCGATCTTCTTGCACTGCCTTCCCGCCTACCGGGAGTACGAGGTCGCGCCCGAAGTGATCGACGGAGGGCAGAGCGTGGTCTGGGATGAAGCGGAGAATCGCCTACACGCCCAGAAGGCACTCATGACCTGGTTGCTGGCGCAGGCGTAAGACGGAGAGAAGCAGAGATGACGAACGAACACGAGCAGTCCGCCCCGACCGAGACCGCCGGCAATCGCGCCGGTGAGAGCGGCGCCCTCTGGGGCGGGCGCTTCGCGAGCGGCCCCGCGCCGGCGCTCGCAGCCCTGTCGAAGTCGACGCAGTTCGACTGGATCCTCGCCCCCTACGACATCCGCGGTTCGAAGGCGCACGCGACTGCGCTCGCCGCAGCCGGGTATTTGAGCGAAGACGAGCTCGCCGAGATGCGAGCCGCGCTCGACGAGCTCGCAGCTCGCGTCGCGGACGGCCGCGCCGTTCCCGCCGCGGATGACGAAGACGTGCACTCCGCGCTCGAGCGACTGCTCATCGAGATCACGGGCGTGCAGCTCGGAGGCAAGCTCCGCGCCGGACGCAGCCGCAACGACCAGATCGCGACCCTGGTGCGTCTGTACCTCCTCGATCATGCCGCTGTGATCCGCGGCATGCTGCTCGACCTGCTCGACGCCATCGCAGACCAGGCGGCGGCGCACCCCGACGCGATCCTGCCCGGCCGCACCCATCTGCAGCACGCTCAGCCAGTGCTGCTGGCCCACCAGCTCGCGGCGCACGCCTGGCCGATCGTCCGCAATCTGGAGCGTCTCCGCGACTGGGCGTCCCGCGCCAGCGCCTCGCCCTACGGCGGCGGCGCCCTCGCCGGCTCCTCGCTCGGCCTCGACCCCCGGCTCGTCGCGACCGAACTCGGCCTCGGCGATCCGCTCGAGAACTCGATCGACGGCACCGCTGCTCGCGACGTGGTCGCCGAGTTCGCGTTCATCACCGCGCAGATCGGCATCGACCTCTCCAGGCTCTCCGAAGAGATCATCCTCTGGAACACCAAGGAGTTCGGCTTCGTTCGCCTGCACGACGGCTATTCGACCGGCTCCAGCATCATGCCGCAGAAGAAGAACCCCGACATCGCCGAGCTGGCTCGCGGAAAGTCCGGGCGTCTGATCGGAAACCTGACCGGCCTCCTCGCGACGCTGAAGGGGCTGCCGCTCGCGTACAACCGCGATCTGCAGGAGGACAAGGAACCGGTCTTCGACTCGATCGGCCAGCTCGAGGTACTGCTCCCCGCGTTCACCGGCATGGTGGCGACGCTCACGTTCGACACGAAGCGGATGGCCGAGCTCGCCCCGCAGGGGTTCTCGTTGGCCACCGACGTCGCCGAGTGGCTCGTGAAGCAAGGCGTGATCTTCCGCGACGCGCACGAGATCTCCGGTGAACTCGTGCGTCACTGCGAGGAGCGGGGCATCGAGCTCCACGAACCGAGCGATGCCGAACTCGCGTCGATCTCGGCGCACCTCACTCCGGTAGTGCGCGAAGTGCTCACCATCGAGGGGTCTGTGAACTCGCGCGTGGGGGCCGGCGGCACCGCTCGCATTCGCGTCGACGAGCAGCTCGCCCGGCTCGCCGAGCGGATCGCTGAGTTCCGGGCCTGAGTCTCCGATGAGTGCGAGAGCGCCGCGCAACCCGTTAGCGGTCGTCGGTCTCTCGGTCGCATTCTTCGGCGTGCTCGCGGTCGTGATGGCCGCCGTGGCGATCTCGAGCGACGATCCATCGGGGTGGGGGTTCGCCGCGGTGAGCGCGGGCTTCGCGATCATGGGCGGCGCGGTCTTCACAATGGGTCCCGCCGATGCGCGAGGCAAGCGCTCCCCGGGCCCGGCGGGTTGGGTGCTGCTCCTCGTCGGGGCCGCCGTCATGTCGCTGGGGCCCGTGGCGCTGCACGCCGCCGGCACCGGCTGGGGCGAAGCGCTCGGCAGCGGCCGCAGGTCGGGATCCCTGTGGGTTCTGGCGATCCTGATCTGGGGCGGTGCGCTCGCGATTGTCGCAGCTGCTGTGCGCAGCGCAGTCCGCGCTGTGCACAGCAGGCGCGGTCGAGGCCGCCGTCACGAGTGACTCCCGCGCGCTCTCCCCGGGAGGAACAACGGCTCCGGTGAGGCGAATGAGCATGTTCAGCCCTCACGGACGTCGGAACTCTCACGGACGCGCGCTCCACGAAGACCGGGACGCGCGCTCCACGAAGGTCAGGTCGCGCGCTCCGCGAAGGCCAGGTCGCGCGCTCCATGAGCGTCAGGCGGTACGATGACAGGCGTGTCTGAACTGAACGATCGCAACGAGATCCTGGCCGCCCAGCGCAACGACGACAGCTTCGCCACCCTGTGGGAAGAGCTGGAGTGGCGCGGGCTGATCCATGTGTCGACCGACGCGGAAGCGCTGTCGACGCTGCTCGAGGGCGAACCGTTCGCGTATTACTGCGGATTCGACCCGACGGCATCCAGCCTGCACCTCGGGCATCTCGTGCAGCTGCTGCTCATGCGCCGCCTGCAGCTGCGCGGGCACCGGCCGTTGGGTCTGGTCGGCGGGTCGACGGGGCTCATCGGCGATCCGCGCCCCACTGCGGAGCGGGTGCTCAATTCGCGTGAGACCGTCGCCGAGTGGGTCGACTCGCTCGGCCAGCAGGTCTCCCGATACCTGAGCTTCGAAGGCGAGAACGCCGCCAGGCTCGTCAACAACCTCGACTGGACTGCGCCGCTCTCGGCGATCGATTTCCTCCGCGAGATCGGCAAGCACTTCCGTGTCGGCACGATGATCAAGAAGGACATCGTCGCGAAGCGGCTGAACTCCGACGAGGGCATCAGCTACACCGAGTTCAGCTACCAGATCCTGCAGGGCCTCGACTTCCTCGAACTGTACCGGCAGTACGACTGCAAGCTGCAGTCGGGCGGCAGCGATCAGTGGGGCAATCTGACGAGCGGCACGGAACTCATCCGCAAGGTCGAGGGCGCCTCGGCGCACGCCATCGGAACGCCGCTGATCACCAACGCCGACGGCACGAAGTTCGGCAAGAGCGAGGGCAACGCGATCTGGTTGAACCCGGAGATGTGCTCGCCCTACACCTTCTACCAGTTCTGGTTGAACCAGGCCGACGCCGACGTCGTCGATCGTCTCAAGGTCTTCACTTTCCTGTCGCGCGACGAGATCGAAGACTACGCGCGCCAGGTCGAAACCGAGCCCTTCAAGCGCGCCGCCCAGAAGCGTCTCGCGCTCGAAGTGACGACGCTCGTGCACGGGGCTGCGGCGGTGCAGGGTGCGATCGACGCATCCGAGGCGCTGTTCGGCCGCGGAGACCTCTCCGCGCTCGATGAGTCATCGTTGCGCGGCGCCGTCTCCGAGCTGTCCCAGGCGACCGGATCGATCGGCACGCCGGTCGCACAACTCCTCGTCGACACGGAACTCGTGAAGAGCCTCGGCGAGGCTCGACGCGCGATCTCGCAGGGCGGAGTGTACGTGAACAACGCTGCGGTGGAGTCCGAGGATCGCGTGCTCGAGAGCGACGATCTGCTGCACGGCGCGATCGCGGTCCTGCGCCGAGGCAAGAAGACGCTCGCCGGCGTCGTGGTGAAGTAGGGTTCCGATGCGCATCGCTCTGCTGCAGGCGTCCGCGACGCCCCTCGACCCCGAGGCCAACCTCGCCGCCATTCGCACGGCCGCGACCGACGCTAAGAGGGCCGGTGCCGAGCTGCTGCTCACACCTGAGCTCTTCGTGACGGGGTACGCGCCTGCCGAGCTCGCCGAATGGCTGAGCGCTGAACGCGTCGACGGCATCCCGAGCGCACTCGCTTCCATCGCGCGCGAGACCGGGGTCGCGATCGCCGCCGGGTTCCCGCTCGCACGCGAGGACGGCACGTTCGCCATCGCCGCGGGCCTCTGGGACGCCGCCGGCGACGACGTGCTGCGCTACGAGAAGGTGCACCTGTGGGGCGCCGACGAACGATTGGCCTTTACCCCGGCTGCCGATCCTCCCCGCATCGCCGACTGGAACGGGCGGCGCGTCGCCTTCCAGATCTGCTACGACATCGAGTTCCCCGAGCCCGCCCGTTTCGCGGCGGCGAACGGTGCTGATCTGCTCTTGGTGCCAACGGCGATCGACGGCGACTCGGCGTACGTGCCCGAACTGCTCGTGCGCGCTCGCGCCGCCGAGAACCGCATCGTCGTCGCCTACGCCGATCACGCCGGAGGGATCTTCGCGGGCCTGAGCGTGGTCGCCGGATTCGAGGGCGCGGTGCTCGGAGCGTCCGGCGCCGATCCCGAACTGCTCATCGTTGATGTGCCGGATCCCGAGGCCTCCGACCCGGAGCGGCCGTCGGTGGGTGCTGGCGCGCTGTATCTGCAGGATCGTCGGCCAGAGGTGTACGCGGGCTGGCGCTCAGCCGATCGCCCTCGCCGTACTGCTCCTTCACGATCCTGAGGTTCGCCCACGTTTCGATGCGCTCGACCTCGGGGAGTGTGCGCAACCGGTCGGCCTGATCGAGGAGCTCCTCGTAGCTGTCGGCGGAGAGCGTCACGATGAGGTCGTAGTCTCCGATGGTGGTCGCGATGAACTCGGGGTCGAGGGAACGCACACTCGAGAGTGCGGCCGAGATCCTGCCCCGGATCTTCACACCGACCCCGATGGACGGGGTCTCCACGCGATCGGCGGCCCCGGCTCCATCGGGCGACGCGAGCGCGCCGCGCACCGGTATGCCGACGACCTTCACCGCTCCGTCGCGCGTCAGGCGCTCGAAGCGGAGACGCGCACCGCTGGGGGAGATGCCCGCCGCCTCTCCGAGCTCGCGGAACGAAGCGCGACCGTTGCGCTGCAGGTGGCTCACGAGCGCACGGTCGGCCTCGTCGACGACGAACGACGTCCGTCCGGTGCGGAGCGGGGAGTACCGGTTGACCTCGATGCTCTCGTACAGATGCGTGCGCACCTCCTGCACCCCGGGCAGCTCCCGAACCCGGTCGACGGTGGAGCGCAGGTGCGGGTCCGCGCCGACGCGCACTTCGACGTCGATCGAGTAGTGGCCGCTGATGTCGGCGACGAAGGTCGACTCTGGCATCGCCGCGAGGGCCGATCTGACCGGAGCGATGGGCCCGGAAACGGAGAGCTGCAGGTAGGCGAAGCGCTCGAGCCCCAGCAGATCGGGGCTGATCGACACGGTCAACCGTAGCTCGCCGCGCGTGATCGCGCTCTGCACGATCTGGGTCACCTGCCGGCGACTCACACCGAGCTCAGCTGCGATCCGCGAATAGCTCGCGCGTCCGTTCTCTCGCAGACCGCGGAGCACGCGCCGGCGCAGTTCAGCAGATTCGACCGGATGCTCCATCGCTGACTCCCTAGCCGCCTCGATCGGGCTGCGCAGATGCGCAGCCCAGAAGCGCCATTCTACGGCTCTCGCGCACATTCTGTCCGTTCTCCGGCCGTTTGCGCATCCGTGCGACCGGACGACGAACGAAATGCCCCGAAGTCACCTAGGCTGGCTCCGTTCTCCGCGTGAGCGGAAGCGGGATCACACGGATACACAAGGAGGTCTGTCCCATGAACACGGATACTCGGCTCGCTGAAGAGCTCGAGCGTCGACTGACGCACATCGAAACGGTCGAGGCGGACGACCCGGTGCACGCCAGGCTCGGCGGCGGCAGCCTCGCGCTCTTCCTGAGCGTCGTCGGCGTCATCGCACTCGCCTCGTGGATCGCAGGTGTGCTGTGAGCGGCGCCGCAGACGAGCGTCCCAGCGCAACAGCCTCCGAGCTCACCGAGACGCAGGCGCTGCGCGTCGAAGCGGCCGTCGCCGAGGAGGCGACCTTCGGATCGCTACCGCTGACGAAGAGCGAACGCACCTGGCGCGCCACCGACTTCAGCTGGGTGACGCTCAGCCTGGCCATCGCTACGTGGGCGTTTCTCACGGGCGGTTCGACGGTCCTGCTCGTCGGATTCGGCGACGGCATCGCGGCGATGCTCCTCGGCAATACGCTCGGACTCGCCATCATGGTGCTCGGCAGCGTGCTGCTCAGCCAGCGTCTCGGCGTGGAGCAGTATCGCGCACTGAAGTCGGTCTTCGGCGCCGTCGGCGTCGCCATCGTCGTGTTCACGGTCGTGCTCGTCACCGAGATGGGGTGGAGTTCGCTGCTCGGCATCATGTTCGGCCGCGCGTTCACCGAGATCTCGAACCAGGCGTTCGGCACGGAGTTCAACGTCGAAGGTCCCGTCGTCACGATCTTCGCGCTCGCGGCCATCCTGGGCGGCTGGTTCTTGCTCTCACGCGGCCCGGTCGCCATCAGCAAGCTCAACCGCTTCGTCGCACCCGGCCTCCTCATCATCGTGGCCCTCATGATGGTGCTCCTCATGTCGCAGCACTCCTGGGCCGACCTGTTCGCGGCCGAGCCGTTGGCCCCGTTCGAGGACGAAACCCTGAACTTCGCGATGGCCGTTGAATTCAATCTCGGCGCGGGACTGTCGTGGTGGCCCGTGATGGGCACGCTCGCCCGACTGACCCGCGGCCCGAAGGCGGCGCTGTGGCCCGCGTACGGAGGGATCTTCATCGGGACAGTAGTCGCTCAGCTGGTCGGCATGGCCGCAGCGCTCATGCTCGGGGCCGCAGACCCGACCGCCTGGATGGTGCCGCTCGGCGGCCCCGTGCTCGGCATCCTCACGCTGCTGTTCGTCGGGTTCGCGAACGTCACCAGCATGGCGTCGATCGCGTATTCGACCGTCCTCGCGATCAAGCAGTCGAGCGGACGGGCGCTCTCCCGACTCCGATGGCCGGCGCTGTGCGCCGTCTTCCTGTTCTTCCCGGCGGTGCTCGCACTGTTCCCGAGCTTCATGTACGGGCAGTTCATGACGTTCGTCGTGATATCGGGAGCGTTCATCGCCGCGATCTGCGGGGTGATCATCGCCGACTACCTGATCCTCCGCCGTCAGAACGTTCCCGTGCGGGCGCTCTACGCGACCGGGGTCGAAGATCCGCTGCGCTTCACCGGCGGTGTGAACCTCGCCGCGATGATCGCAGTCGCGACCGCTTCGATCTTCTACCTCTGGGTGTACAACCCCATCACCCTCGAGACGCTGCCGATCTTCCGATACGCGACGGCGACCGTGCCGACCATCGGCATCGCGATCGCGGTCTACCTCCTCCTCAACTGGCTGCTCTACGTGCGCCGCGGCCGCGGCGCGTACGGCCAGACCGATCCGTTCGCGGCCGCCGGAAGGAAGTAACGATGACTGAGCCGAAGCAGGTGCGCGCCGCCGTCTACCGCGGCACCGAGGGTGACCGGCTGTCGGTCGAGACGATGACCCTGGCGGGCCCCGAGCACGGCGAGGTGCGCGTCACGGTGCGCGCGGCCGGCGTCTGCGGATCCGATCGGCACGTGCTCGACGGTGAATGGCAGGTGCCGCTGCCGGCAGTCATGGGGCACGAGGCCGCCGGAGTCGTGGAAGCGGTGGGCGCCGGAGTGCGCGGGCTCGAGATCGGAGACCACGTGGTCATCGCGTGGCACCAGGCCTGCCAGCGGTGCGGGGAATGCGCGGGGGGCAAGCCCTGGGCGTGCACGCGGGCCAAATCGAACGACTCGCTGCTGCCCGACGGCACGACCCGGTGGAGCGACGGAGCCGACGGCGCCGCGGCCTACCCGTACCTGGCGACCGGTGCCATGGCCGAGGCGATCGTCGTGCCGGAGTTCGCGGCGATCAAGATCGACGAGCGCGTGCCGTTCGACGTGGCCAGCCTGATCGGATGCTCGGTCGGCACCGGCTACGGCGCTGTGGCCAACAACGCCCGCGTCATCGCGGGTGAGTCCGCGGTGGTCGTGGGCGCCGGCGGCGTGGGGCTGTCCATCATCTCGGCGCTGCGTCTCGCGGGAGCCAATCCGATCGTGGCGGTCGACGTGTCGGAGGCCAAGCTCGCCGAGGCCACGCGAGCCGGGGCGACACGCACCGTGCTGAGCGGCGACGATCTCGTAGAGCAGGTGCGCGAAGCCACGGGTGGCGGGTCCGACGTGGCCTTCGAGGCGATCGGCCGCGTGCAGACGATGCAGCAGCTGCCGGAACTGATCCGGCCCGGCGGCCGCGCCGTATTCGTCGGCCTGCCGCCGGAAGGGCAGAGCGTCGAGATCGACGGTCTGCTGCTCGCGTATGAGGGGAAGACGATCATCGGCTCGAACTACGGCGGGCTCGTTCCCGCGCGCGACTTCCCGCGCGTGGCCGGAGCCTACCTCTCCGGTGCGCTGCCGCTCGACGACCTCATCAGCGCGCGCGTCGGACTCGACGAGGTCAACGAAGCCTTCGACGCCATGCGGCGCGGGGAGCGCACGCGCAGCGTGATCCTCTTCGGGGAGTAGCCGGGCCGGGCGACTCGCCGCCGCGACTGCTCGCTTCGCCCCTGCTCGCTGCGACTGCTCGACTGCTCGAAAGCGCGATTCGGCACCGTTCCCCACTTGGGAAGGTGCCGAATCGCGCTTTCGGCGCGGGGGCGCGGGCCGCGGGGGCGCGGGCCGCGGGGGCGCGGGGACGCGGGCCGCGGGAGCGGGGGCCGCGGTGCAGTCGCCGTGGATCCGTCGCCCAGGATCCGCCGCCGAGGGTCCGCCGGATCCCGCCCGAACGGATCAGGCGGAGCCGCTCCAGGCGGCCGGCACGAGTACCCATACGGCTTCGGCGCCAGCGGATCCGGCGCTCCAGGTGTGCGGCGCGCGACCGGGAAAGGTCAGCGTATCCCCGGCCTGCAGCGCGACCTGGCGATCGGTGAACGTGATCTCGAGGTCGCCCGAGATGACGTGCAGCGACTCGAGGCTGCAGTTGACGGTGTAGAGCTGGTCGCCCCCGCTCGCCTCGGGCGCGAGGGTGGATCGCAGCACCTGGACGCGGTCCTCCGAGCGCGGCGTGACGAGGCGCTCGTCGGCACCGGTGCCGCCCATGTTGATGGCGGGTGCGGTGTCGAGCGGAATGAGCTGCAGCTCGGGCTCTTCGAAGAGGTTGCCGATCGGCATCGAGAGCGCTTGGCAGAGCTGCACGAGGGTTGGCACACTCGGCATGGTGTCGTCGCGCTCGACGCGGCTGATGAACCCCTTGGTGAGGCCGGTGGCCCGCGCGAGCTGTTCGAGGGTGAGGCCCTGGGCGAGACGGGACGATCGGAGCTTGGCGCCGATGCGAATCGCCTCGACCGCTGCGGTCGGGTGGATCGGTCGCATGCGGTGCCGCCTTCCCGTTGACCTCTCTGCGAACTCCAGCCTATAGTGAATGCGAGTTCACCCATAGAACTCACTTGTTTACTTATACGCAACTTTGGAAGGACGAGTCGCATCGTGACCTCTCACACGCCTCAAGGCCCCGTCGACGCGAGCCAGACCCCCCGGTACGCAGGCATCGCCACGTTCGCGAAGCTGCCCCGCATCGAAGACGTTCCGTCCGCCGACATCGCCGTCGTGGGCGTGCCCTTCGACTCGGGCGTGAGCTTCCGCCCGGGCGCGCGTTTCGGCCCGTCGCACGTGCGCGAAGCGTCGCGCCTGCTCCGCCCGTACAACCCTGCGCAAGACGTCTCGCCGTTCAACGTCAAGCAGGTGGTCGACGCCGGTGACATCGTGGCGAACCCGTTCAGCCTCGATGAGGCCGTGCGTCAGGTCGAAGAGGCGGCGACCGAGCTCGGCGAGCGCGTGGACAAGATCGTCACCGTCGGCGGCGACCACACCATCGCATTGCCCCTGCTGCGCGCGATCAACAAGAAGCACGGCCCCGTCGCCGTGCTGCACTTCGATGCGCATCTCGACACCTGGGATACCTATTTCGGAGCTCCCACCACGCACGGCACCCCCTTCCGCCGGGCGTCCGAGGAGGGTCTCATCGACCTCACCGCCTCGATGCACGGCGGCACCCGCGGGCCGCTCTACGGCAAGAGCGACCTCGAAGACGACGTGAAGCTCGGCTTCCAGATCGTCACCAGCGAGTTCGTCGAAGAGCACGGCATTCCCGCGACGCTCGAGAAGATTCGCGAGCGCGTCGGCGACAAGCCGCTCTACATCTCCATCGACATCGACGTGCTGGATCCGGCTCACGCCCCGGGCACCGGCACGCCCGAGGCCGGCGGACTCACCAGCCGCGAGATGCTCCGTCTCATCCGCGGGCTCGCCGACCTCCACATCGTCGGCGCCGACGTCGTCGAGGTCGCCCCGGCGTACGACCACGCGCAGATCACCGCGGTGGCCGCGAGCCACGTCGTCTACGAACTCGTGAGCGCCATGGCAGCGCGCGGCTGATCCTGCATCCGCTCCCCAGCAGGCGGGGCCCGTCGCCGTGACGCGCCCCGCCTGCTCCACCCAGTCAGACACGCCAATGGAGGCACCCATGCACACCCCGGACCAGGCAGCGGTCATCGCCGCGGCCGACGCCATCATCGAGGCGTTCGCCGCGACCGATACTGAGGCGTACTTCGCCGGCTTCGCGGCCGACGCGAGCTTCATCTTCCATCCCGAGGCCGCGCGGCTCGACTCGCGTGCCGAGTACGAAGCGCTCTGGGGCGGCTGGGTCGCCTCCGGGTGGCGCGTCACCTCGTGCACCTCCACCGACCGGCTGGTGCAGACGTTCCCCGGCGGTGCCGTGTTCAGCCACACCGTCGCGACCAGCATCGACTCCGATGAGGGCCCCGATTCGTACGTCGAGCGCGAGAGCATCATCTTCCGCGCCGACGGCGCTCAGCCCGACGGGCTCATCGCGATCCACGAACATCTCTCCACGGTGCCGTCTGTTATCGCAGCGGGAACGCCCGAGTCCGCTGCAGCCGCCGCGATCGATACGGCGCTCTGATCATGACCAGTCCCGAGACCATGGCCGTCACCCTCGACGGCCAGCATGAGTCCGCCGGCCCGGTGCGCGGCACCCAGTCCTTGCTGCACATCGGCATGATCTGGCTGGCCGCGAACCTCGTGGTCACCACCCTCCTGACCGGCACGCTCTTCACGCCATCCGTGTCGTTCGGCACCGCGAGCGCCATGATCGTGGTCGGCACGCTCATCGGCGTCGTCGTGCTCGTACTCATCGGCAACATGGGGACCCGCACCGGGCTTCCAACGATGGCCCTGACACGCGGATCCTTCGGCATTCGCGGGAGCATCCTCCCCGCGGTCGCGAACCTCATCATCCTGATGGGCTGGAGCTGGGTGCAGGCGATGCTCGCCGGTGTGACGGTGAACTACCTCGTGCACGAGGCGACCGGCTTCTCAAACCCGATGCTCTTCTCCGCCCTCTGCCAGGCGATCGTCGTCGTGCTGGCGATCTTCGGGCATACGGGCATTTCGCGTGTCGAGCCCTGGCTCGCCCTCGCGATCCTCATCGTGATGGGCTTCGTATTCACGGCAGCTTTCAGCGCTTTCAGCCCGGACGAATTCGCGGCGCTGCCCGTGGACGCGTCTCTCGGCGGCACTCCGTTCATCACGCTCGACATGGTCATCGCGACGGCGATCTCCTGGACCGTGCTCTCGGCCGACATGAATCGGCATGCGAAGAGCAGCACTGCGGGCATCGTCGGCTCGGGGATCGGATACACGCTGTCGACGACCATCGCCATGTTCCTGGGGCTCGTCGCCTTCAGCACCGTGCTCCTGCGCGGCGACGAAGCGACGCCGTTCGACCCGTCGGTGATCGTCGCGGAATTCGGTTGGCCGCTCGGCATCGCCATCTTCCTCTCCGTCATGGCCACCAACACGATGGTGGTCTTCGGAATGGTGACCTCGGTGGTGAACGCGCAGTCCAGATGGCACCTCCGCTTCCTCCCGACGGCCATCGTGCTCGGCATCATCTCGATCGTCGGCTCGACATTCCTCGGCCTGCTGAACCAGTTCACCGACTTCCTCTTCATCATCAGCGCCTTCTTCGTGCCGGTATTCGCGATCATGATCGCGGACTACTACCTGTTGAAGCGGCGGGGCTACTCCCGCCAGATCCTGCATGAGCGCCCCGAGAGCCGCTACTGGTACCGCGGCGGCGTCAATTGGATCGCTGTGATCGTGTGGGTGATCGGAGCCGTGCTCTCCTACGTGCTGGCGTACGTCGCCCCGAGCCCCATCGGCGCGAACATTCCCGCGTTCGTCATCAGCTTCGGCCTCTATCTCGGTCTGATGCTCGGGATCGGCCGTCGCGCCGGCCTCGGCCTCATCGATCCGCGCGATTCCCAGCCGACCGGGCACCTGCTCGACGGCGCCGACGAGACCGCAGCGCTCCGGCTTGGAGACTGACATGGCCGTCGTCGACCTGAGCCACCCGGTCAGCACCGGAATGCCCGTGTACCCCGGTGACCCCGAGGTGAGGATCGCCCCGGCGCTCACGGTCGGCGCTGACGGGGTGGCGGTGGCGCGACTCGACATGGGGTCGCACACCGGCACGCATCTCGATGCACCGGCGCACTCCGTCGTGGGCGGCCGCACTGTCGACGAGATCCCGCTCGAACTGGTGACGGGCCCCGCGCGGGTGCTGCGTGTGGGCCCGTCGCCGGCAGCCGCGGGGGAGTCGATCACGGCGGATCGCCTCGCCGATCCGGTTCCGGATCACCTGCCGCCGATCGTGTGCATCGCCACCGGGTGGGACGTGCACTTCGGGGGAGAGGCAGCGGGCGCCCACCCGTCGGTGTCGCTGGATCTCGCGCGGACGCTCTGGGCGCGCGGCGCGCGCGTGCTCGGCGTCGACTGCTTCAGCCCCGATCCGACTGACGCAGCTTCGCTCGAGGCCGGTATGCCGGTGCACGAGTTCTGGCTGGGGAATGACGGCGTCATCGTCGAGAACCTCACGCGTCTGACGTCGCTGCCCGAGGTCGTCGAGATGTCGCTCATCCCGCTGCGAATCGCCGCGGGCGACGGTTCTCCCATCCGCGCCCTCGCCTTCGTGGAGTGAGAACGCGCGAGCCGGGCGACCGGCCGGCCGCGACGCGCCCGGAAAACGGGCATTCCGACGGGTTTGGCGAGCTTTTGCCCCATTCCAGCCCGGTGTCGGTTGGGGTGTCGGTGGGGTGTCGTGTGGGTGAATTGGCGGATTCATGCGGGGACACGCCCGGGATGCTGCGTGGTGTTGCTGGTCGGGGGTCGGGGGCCGTAATGTATTCCCTTGTCA